>JAJISI010000159.1 GCA_022848805.1 Thermoplasmatota archaeon | reverse complement strand
AGACCCCCGGGCTGAACGACATCCCCGGATTGAGGCTCTACGGCCCTTCAGACGTCGGCAAAGAGTGGAAGAGAGATCCGACGTTCTCGTTCAACCTGCGCGGTTACCCAGATCGCGCGATCTCCAAGAAGCTTTGGAGCAGGTACAGACTCGCCGTCGGCGCCGAGGATTACTACTCGCGTGTCCCGGCGATATACAAGAAGAAGTCCATGCTACGCGCCACTTTTGTGCATTACAATTCGAAGGCAGAGGTACTCAGTCTGCTCTCTGCCCTGGATGACCTAGCACGGAAGAAGAAATAAGACCATTGACATACACCGGGGAGCCGCGTTGAGCTCGAATTTCTGGCCGATGTGATGGGCGGTGGCAATATCACAGTATGTGTCTGAGCCTCAGAACGGCCCAAAGACCAGCGACGGCGACCGCTGAGAGGCCTATGACTATCCAGAATGCGTTCGGATCACCCTCGAACGGGAGAGCCACGTTCATCCCGTAAAGGCTCGCGAGGAGCGTCGGTAGTATGAGTATGAGGCTGATGGAGGTCAGGGTCTTCATGATCGTCGATAGCTGGTTCGACTCGGCGAACTCATAGGCGTTCAGAATGTTCGCCATTATCTCGCGGTATATCGTCGTCATTTCGTAGAGCTGTGCGACATCGTTCTCGATGTCTTCCATAATATCCATCTTATCCTTCATCATCTGAAGGTTTCTGATCCTGGGCAACATAGATATCGCGTTTATGT
>JAJISI010000158.1 GCA_022848805.1 Thermoplasmatota archaeon | reverse complement strand
ACGACCCCACTCGCGCAGGCGGAGTACGAGGTACTGGCCAAGACCATGGAGGACCTGGGAGTGACTGGTCCCGTCCATCACACGCTCGCGTTTCACTGGGCGAGGGTGATCGAGTTACAGCACGCTGCTGAGAGGATGCTCGAGCTGGCCACCGACGATGTCATAACGAGCGATGACACTCGAGGCGAGTTCAAGGAGCCGACGGAGGGCGTGGGCATATGCGAAGCTCCCAGGGGCACGCTGATACACCACTACGCTTCGGACAAGGACGGTCTCTGCACGAAGATAAACATGATCGTCGCGACGACGAACAACAACGCTGCGATCAACACGAGCGTCGTGCAGGCAGCGAAGGCGTTGGTCACGAACGGCGAGGTCTCCCAAGGGCTGCTGAACAAGGTCGAGATGGCATTCCGATGCTACGACCCCTGCAACTCCTGTGGAACACATGCTCTGAACGGCTCTCCGGCCCTTGAGATAAACGTGAGACGCGCCGACGGGTCCAAGCTGAAAACTATGAGAAACTTCTGATGTGTTGTCAAACGAGGGGTAACCCCCCTCGACGACATGTTTTTCCATCATGCTAGACGATGAGGTATCTCCATGAGCGTCTCCGATGAACTACACCGCCCCCGGACATTGATCGTTGGCATCGGCAACCCAATACTCTCCGACGACGGTGTAGGCATACACGTAGCGAGGAGGCTCAGAGATCTCGGGCTCGAAGGTGTGGATGTGGAGGAGCTGCCCGCGAGC
>JAJISI010000157.1 GCA_022848805.1 Thermoplasmatota archaeon | reverse complement strand
CTCCAAGATCGACGAGCCCGAGGCCATCAAGATGATCCGCCACGCCATCGACAACGGCGTCAACTATGTGGACACCGCCTATGGTTACCACGGAGGCAACAGCGAGAGGCTCGTCGGGAAGGCCCTCAAGGACGGCTACAGGCAGAAGGCTGCCCTCGCCACCAAGCTCCCCACATGGCTCATCGAGACCTACGAGGACTTTGACAAGTATCTCGACGAGCAGCTTGAGAAGCTCCAGACGGATCGCATCGACTTCTACCTCATCCACGGCCTCAGTAATGCCCGGTGGCCCCTCGTGAGGGACCTCGGGGTCACGGCCTGGGCCGAGGAGAAGATCGAGGAGGGTAAGATCGGTCACATCGGGTTCAGCTTCCACGACGACTACTCCACCTTCAAGGAGATCATCGACTACTACGACGGATGGACCTTCTGCCAGATCCAGTACAACTACATGGACGCCGAGTCGAGCAGCAAGGGCCCCGGGGTCGAGGGGCTCAAGTACGCCGCCTCGAAGGGGCTCGCAGTCATCATCATGGAGCCCATCCAGGGGGGCCGCCTCTCCATGACCCCTCCTGCGGAACTACAGATGATCTGGGACGAGGCCGAGACGAAGAGGACGGGGGCCGAGTGGGCCCTCCAGTGGGTCTGGAACCAGCCCGAGGTCTCCGTGGTCCTCAGCGGCATGAGCATCATGCGCCACGTCGAGGAGAACCTGGTGAGCGCCGGCCGCTCCGACCCGGGAACCCTCACGGAGGAGGAGCTGGCCCTCGTGAAGCGGGTCCAGCAAAAGTATGCGGAGCTCGGGTACATCGGC
>JAJISI010000156.1 GCA_022848805.1 Thermoplasmatota archaeon | reverse complement strand
CGCAGGTTCGGAGGATATTGCTGCCGGGAAACACCGGCCAGGTCCGCCCCTGCGTACGAGCACCAGTTGCAGCAGAAACCGATAATGACCGGCTCGAAACTTTCTTCATCTGACATATTAAACAAACTCCTCTATTAAACTACTTCCAGTGCGGCTTCCACCATTGCACTTAGCTGCTCAAGTTTGAAACTCCAAATAAATATTCCCTTCTTCGGGCAGGTGGCCTGGCACACACCACAGCCTTTGCACAATGCCGCGTCCCTTTCAACGGTTTTCTTTATGTCGCCCTTGTACATATATTCAATCAACGTCAATGCGTTGTATGGACACGGGTCGATGCAGTATGCACAGCCATCACAGTTAGCGTCCACGACTTCCGATATTGTGGCTTCCAGCTCAATCTCGTCTTTGGAGAGGATGGTGGCGACGCGGGCGGCGGCAGCGTCTGCCTGGGCGATGCTTTCTTCGACGGACTTGGGACAATGGGCCAAGCCGCACATGAACACGCCATCGGTGGCGAAGTCGACCGGTCTGAGTTTCATGTGCGCCTCGAGGAAAAACTTATCCTGATTGAGCGACAACTTGTATAATTTGCCGACCTCGCTGAGGGTTTCACCCGGTACTATCGCAGGAGCGAGTACGACCAGGTCAGAATCTATAGTAACGGGTGCATTGAGAACGGGGTCTATACAGGAGACTTTGAAGCTGCCATTGTTGGCTGAGACTTCAGGCTTCTTGTCCTCTTCATAACGGATGAAGCGCACGCCTTTTTCTCTTGCTGTTCTGTAGTGTTCTTCGAGCAGGCCGTATGTTCTGATGTCGCGATAGAGTATGTAAACATCAGTCTCAGGATGCTTGTTCTTGATGACAATCGCGTTCTTGATCGCCTCGGAGCAACAGATGCGGCTGCAGTATGGACGCGTCTCGTCTCGTGAGCCAACGCACTGAATCATCACAATGGATTTGACGTTTTTGAGCTCGGCTTT
>JAJISI010000155.1 GCA_022848805.1 Thermoplasmatota archaeon | reverse complement strand
AGGCCGTTCCATCCAGGGAGTGGCCGCCGCCTCGATCTACATGGCATGCCGCCAATGCAATGTCATCCGCACCCTTGAGGAGGTGGGAAAAGCCGCGAACATCACGAAGAAAGAGAGCGGCCGAAACTACAGATTCCTCCTCCGAAAGCTCGAGACCCGGGTTCCCCCGGTGGAGGCGAAGAGCTATGTCTCCAAATTCGTGAACCAACTTACGCTCTCGGGGAACGTCGAGAACCTCGCGATGCAGATCTTGGAACAGGCTGTGGCGATGAGGCTCACGAGTGGTAGAGGGCCGGCGGGGATCGCAGCCGCCGCAACCTATATCGCTAGTCTACTTACAAACGAGCGCCGCACCCAGGGCGAGATCGCCAGGGGCGCCCAGGTCACAGAGGTCACCATCAGGAACAGGTACAAGGAGCTCACCCAAAAGCTCTCAATCGAGATGGACCTCTAAGAAAAAATCTAAAAAAAGGGTTTAGGCCAAATGGCCTTGAGCTACCATCGCGTCGGCGACTTTGAGGAAGCCTGCGATGTTCGCGCCCAGCACGTAGTTCCCAGGTTGACCGAAGAGCTTGGCCGTCTCGTACGCAGTGGAATGGATGTTCACCATGATCTGGTGGAGCTTCTGATCGACCTCTTCTGCGCTCCAGAAGTACCGCTGGCTGTTCTGCGCCATCTCCAAGCCCGAGGTTGAGACGCCACCTGCATTGGATGCCTTCCCCGGTGAGAAGAGAATCTTGTGCTCCAGAAAGATGTTGATGCCCTCTAGGGTCGTAGGCATGTTAGCACCCTCGCCGACGGCTAGGACACCATTGTCTACCAGAGTCTGAGCGTCTTCAGCGTTCAGCTCGTTCTGTGTTGCGCAGGGCAATGCGACGTCACACTTGTAGACCCAGGGCTTGCCTCCCTTGACGTATTCGACGTTGAACTGATCAGCGAACTCCTTAATGCGTCCCCTGCGGACGTTCTTGAGCTCCATGATCCAGTA
>JAJISI010000154.1 GCA_022848805.1 Thermoplasmatota archaeon | reverse complement strand
CCATCAGGATGATGATGAGTCCCAGGACGGCCACGGTGGTTCGGTTTCGAATAGAAGTGTCGGTGATGAGCATAGCGGCTATTTGTTCTCTGATACAACGTTTACTTTCTGTCCCGGCGCGATGAAACGGTGGCCGGCGATAATCAGCCGGTCGCCAGGTTCGAGACCGCGCTTCACCTGGACACGATCGCCCTTGATGAATCCGAGCTCGACTTCGCGACGCTCGGCCTCTGTGGAATTGACGACATAGACGGCCTTGCTGTCCTCCATCGGGATTACAGCCAGCAACGGAACCAGTATGGCGTCCTTCAGAATGCGTCGCGTCAAGCGTACAAGCACGATCTGCCCGCTCCGCAGAAGCCGTTCCTTGTTCTGAAGAGTGATTTCCATGCGCGTAGATCGGGTCTGTGCATCTGCCAGCTCGCTGATGAAGGTTATCGTCCCGACCAGGGAGAATTCCTGGCCCTTGACGTTCACAAAGATTCCCGCCTTCTGTCCGATGGCGAAGAAGGCAATGTCGCGTTCAGGTACTTCCACGACGACCTTAACCGTATGCGTATCCACGACCTCGGCCACCGCCTTGCCGACATCAACGTACTCCCCCTGCTCGACGAGGAGATCGTTCAGCACCCCGGCCGTTGGGGCGAGGATGCTGGTGCGGTCCAGACGGGCACGAACCTCCTCGAGGCGGGCCTTGCTGATGGCGAGCTGGGTGGTGGCATTCTCCAGGTCACGGCGGGGAGTGGCGTCCTGCTTGACGAGATTCGTCATACGGTCGAACTCGATTTGGTCGCGCTCGATCTGCGCCTCGGCGATTTCAACCAGGGGGCGGACGAGGTCGGTATTGAGCTGGATGAGCAGGTCTCCGGCGCGGACTTCGCTACCCTCCTTTTGGGGGATACGCTCGATTCGGCCCGCGACCTCGGCAGAGACCGTGACGATCCGGTTGGGCTCGACGACGGCCGGGAGGTCGAACGTGTCGACAAGCTGCGGTTCGGCAATTACAGTGATGACCGTGACATTCACCGGCGGCGCTTCGGTGGGAGGTGCATCCCGTTTTCGCGACGGCATTTTCGTGAT
>JAJISI010000153.1 GCA_022848805.1 Thermoplasmatota archaeon | reverse complement strand
GCCAAGAAAGTCCTTCCGAAGAAGTCGAGGAGGTCCTCGTAGGACTGCGCATCGCCCGTCGCTACGAGCCCCAACACATGCGATCGTATCGCTGGCTCCGTCCCGAGTTTGGAGTAGAGGTTCTCGTTCTCCCCGAGCAGGTACGTGTCGAGCATGAACATCCTCTCCTCCTCGTTCCTCGCGATTAGGATCGCCTCTCCGTACTTGTCGTACCTGGGCCGCCCCGCCCGGCCGCACATCTGCTTCACCTCGAGCACTGGCACGGCTGTGTAGCCGAAGTTCGAATCGAACCTCTTCACATCCCTGACGATGACAGTCCTCGCTGGCAGGTTGATGCCCGCAGCGAGGGTGGGCGTGGCGGTGATGACTCCGATATCGCCGTTTCTGAAGCTGGACTCCACGAGCTTCCTCTGCGAGCTAGCCAGGCCGGCGTGGTGGAACGCGCAGCCGTTCCTGATACATCGTGCGAGCCTCGTTCCGAGCATGGTCGACTCCTCCTGCTCCCCGACGATCCTCTTCGACGCCCGGCTCAGCGCATCCTTCTTTTCAGGCATGAGCCTCCTCACTTTTGTCCCCAGCTCGACAGCGAGCGACTCGGTCGATCTGCGCGTGTTGACGAAAACCAGACATTGGCCCCCTGCCTGGATCGTGGAGGAGACGATGCTGTGGATGGGGTTCTCCCCCTTTGGAATGTCCCTTCTCGAGTTGTCAGTGAAGAATATCTGGCCGTCTGAGCACACGCCCTCCCGAAGAGGTACCGGCCTCCAATCGCTGATGACCAGCTCCGCTTCCAGCCACTCCGCTAGCTCCGAGCAGTTGCGTATCGTCGCAGATAGGGCGATGAGCTGGGAGTCCGGGCTGAAAGTCCTGAACTTGACAAGTATGACCTCCAAGGTCGGGCCTCTGTCGGGATCGTTCATCAGGTGGACCTCGTCAGCGACGACCACAGTGATCTGCTTGAGCCACTTGGTACGGTGGCGCAGGAGTGAATCGACCTTCTCGGATGTCGCGACCACGATGTCGTATGTGCTCAGCTTCGGGTCGATGTCGTCGTAGTCTCCGGTTGACTCCCCGACTTTGATGCCCAGGTCCGCAAACTTCGCGAGGTCCTCGTACTTCT
>JAJISI010000152.1 GCA_022848805.1 Thermoplasmatota archaeon | reverse complement strand
GACATCGGGGTGGGGACTGGGCGGATGGCGGCGCCCATGCGGGCGTGCGGGTTCGACGTGGTCGGCATCGATGTCTCCAGCATGATGTTGGGGAAAGCAAGGGAAAAGGGGCTCGACCAACTGTTGCTCGCGGATGCTATGGCTTTGCCTTTTCCCGATAGGTGCTTCCCATGCTCGGTCAGTGTCCATCTGACCCATCTGATAAGCGGTTGGCCGAAGGTGTTTTCGGAGATCGGCAGGGTCACATCGGGGATGTACGCGTCCGTTGCGACCGAGAGGGACGGATGTGAGGTCGAGGAGATGCAGAGGGCCTACGAGGAAGCCTGTGCGGAGCTAGGCCACGAAGTCAAGCATCCGGGACTCAGGGAGGGGGATCTCGCCCGGATCATCAAGCCTGTCAATGTCGTCGATGTCGCGGACAGCAGTGAGACGGTCCTCGGAGCGGACGCTATCGAACGCTACAGGACTAGGATCTACTCAAACATCTGGGAGGTTCCAGAGCACGTGCACGACCACGCGATGGACAGGCTGGAGGAGAGATTCAGGTCGGTTACGACCCTTGAGCGGAAGGAGAGGATACGCCTGCTCGTATGGGATGCGGAGAGCTTGAGGGAGTATGCGGCCAGAGACGATTCGGCGGGACGGAAGGATTAGTTTCGCCTGCCCGTAGCAAATCGATTTATATGCTCGGGCGTTCTTGGATAATCAGCAGCAGATGACGAACAACGGCTGCTAGAATGATAGGGGGTTTATCATGGAAGAGAACAAGCTAGCGCCCCATGTTCAGGAAATCGCACGGGCGCTCGGGGATAAGTTGTCAGAGGAAGATATCGAGGCGGAGCTCCGCAGTTATGTCGACAAGTACAAGCTCAGCATACCTGTGGCGAAGAAGACCATCGTGAAGAAGTACGGTGGAGACACGAGCGGTTTCACCGCCGGCTTCCAGAGGAAGCTGGGCGAGCTGAGGCCGAACGAGCCGAACGTGGACTTCGTCGCGAGGGTCGTGACCGCCAACGACAAGATAATCGACGCCAGGGGAGAGAAGAAGAAGATCGTCTACGGCCTGTTCGGAGACGAATCGACCACCCTGCCATACACCGTATGGGAGCCCGAGGGACTCGAGCTCGA
>JAJISI010000151.1 GCA_022848805.1 Thermoplasmatota archaeon | reverse complement strand
TCGATGAGTTGACGAGCATGGCGCCTCTCTTGCCTTCCACGCACCAAACGGGCAGGTAGACCAGCCCCTTCTCCTCTATCAGCATCGCGTCCTTATGCGGTTTCGAGCGTTCTATGATCTCCGAGTGGCCGAAATCCGTGACCGTCTCCACGTAGGACTTGTACTCCTTCGCAATGACATCTCGCGCCATATCCAGTGCCCGCTCCGGGTCGATCTTCGGCTCCCTCTTGGAGCTGGGCGAATCGATCATATCCACCAACTCGAAACCCCAATGCCATACCTCGACGTGCTCGGTCATGGCGTTCACTGCCACGATACCCGCGCGCTGGCGCTTGTCGTCGATGTTCAAGACGTAATGGAAAAGAAAGTGTGGTATGAGCTCGAGATCGAACTTGTAGCCCTGTATCTCGTGGCGGGCGATATGCTTCACATCCTCGAGCGTTATGGCCGGCTTCACAATCCGCTCTGTCTTCTCTTCGGTGCTTTCGACGATTACTGGAATCGATTGCTCAGGAGGATCTAAGGGTATCTGCGGGATCTCGTCGGATATCACCTCGTCGAGCAGGCTGCCCCCGTGGTCCTTCGAGAGCGTCTTGAGATGGAGGCTTCCTATCTCGTGCTCGATCTCCTCCCTGCCCCAGTAGTGTATCCCCCTGTCCTGAAGATGCTTCTGAACTTGATCGTCGACCTTCGCAAGGGACGCTACCACCTTCCTCCCGGAGAAGTCGTTCACATTCCTGATGAAATCGTCAACATCCTCCCGTATCATCTCACTCGCAGCCATGACCACGATGGAGATGTCGGCCCTCTGGCCGTAGAGGTAGCCGTCACGCTCTTCCACCTCGAATTTTCCGGATTCGAGTATCCGGACCAGGTGATCCTTGAGTGAGACCATCGGGACGCCTTTGACCGTGATGGGGCAAAGGCGATAAAAGACTTCTGAGCGCTCGGGCCTGGAGGAAAGATTGATAGCCTCCGAGATATGATAAGTTGACGGAGGAGGTCGAACGCACGCGCGCCTGTGGCTACCCGGCATGCTGTTCTTAGGAGGCATGTGTCTCATTGCCGCCTCAGTCGCCACTGGCGAGGCGGATATCTCACTCGTGGTTGTCATTCCTGTCATCTCCGGCACAGGGGGCGTCTTCCTGCTGGGGATGCTCCTCATCGTGGCGGGACTGGTGCTCAGCTTCGCCTTCATGGCCATGGGGCGAGACGGGTGGGCAAATCACCAAGAACCGGGGAGGGCGAACGAAAGCGGGCTCCATCATGCCGGGGGAGAGAAGAGAGAGGTCAAATACGGAGGGGTGGTGCTCATAGGACCCGTACCGATCGCGTTCGGGTCCAACAAGAAGATAGCAGTAACGATGTTGGTCGTTGGAATCATCATCGCCATCGTAACGCTAACCCTGATTCTCTCCGCCTTCGACTAGAACGCGAAACTCCTCGTCGACGCTGACATCATCCATCGA
>JAJISI010000150.1 GCA_022848805.1 Thermoplasmatota archaeon | reverse complement strand
ACGCGGCGATGGCATCGGCGTCTATCACCATCGGTTTCGTGCATTTCGGTACGAACATCTGCACCGCCTTCAGTGTCGAAGGTGAGGAGCCGAGCCCAGGGCCGATCGCGACCGCGTCGACTTCCTTCGTCATCGAAAGCAGGTTCTGCACGTGCCCTTCCTCCAGGACATCTCCATCGAGCGGGCGCACGATCAGGT
Organism: Thermoplasmatota archaeon; assembly: GCA_022848805.1. GTDB lineage: Archaea > Thermoplasmatota > Thermoplasmata > UBA10834 > UBA10834 > UBA10834. The sequence continues at coordinate 1,427 of JAJISI010000150.1, read as the reverse complement.
GTGGCGAGTGGACCGATACAGGGAGCGCCGCCGGCTCGGGCGTCGCGACGAACACGAGATCCACGCCCGACCTCATGGCGGCCATGCCCGTGAAGGCGGGCGCTCCAGTGTACGGCCCGCCACCTATCACCAGGACGCGTCCTGCATCTCCCTTGTGTGCGTCCGATTTCCTACGCGGCAGCAGCGAGAAGTCTCCAGGGCCGCAGTAGGTCTGCGCGTCCTCGGGTATGCCTATGTCAGCCACGACGATCTTGCCCGAGTTCTTACGGTTCATACCTGCCTTCGCCGCGTGGAAAGTCACGGTCGCCTGAGGGCGTACCCTGAGCTCCGAAGGCCAGCCCGATGGCACGTCCACGCTCACGACGGGCTTCCTAGACTTGTTCAGTTTCTTGATGACCCCGGCGGCCGGCTCGCGTGGTCTGCCTTTCAGGCCGATTCCGAAGACCGCATCTATGACGATATCGCACTCCCTGATGTCGAACGCCTTGATCCCTTTAGCGAGCGGTCTCGCCCTTTGTAGGTTCATCGAGGCGACGTCGGAGGACGCGCCGTCCTCGGGGTCCAGGAGATATATGGTGACGGGCATCGTCTGTGACAGATGTCTCGCAGCGACGAAGCCGTCGCCTCCGTTGTTGCCCCTGCCGCACAGCACGGCGACCCTCGACTTGGACGGGTAGCTGTCGACGACATATCTGGCCACGGCCGCCCCTGCGTTCTCCATAAGCGTGATGGTGGTCACTCCGAGGTGCCGGGAATTGATGTCGAGGACTTTGACTTCCTCCGGAGGAATCGGACTCCTTTCCACGGTCATTCGGATGGGTCGAAGGCGTATTAAATCTGCCGAGTCCAGGCGGCCGTCTGGGGACGGTTTCAAATAGCCTCGAGGGCCCGGTCCAGAAAAGAACTAAATATGAAGACTTCGTAGTGCTCAGCGTCTTTGGCAGGGAATGCGTAAGTGACCGAGATAAAGAGGTTAGTCCTCGATGTGCTCAAGCCCCACCATCCCACGATTACCGAGATGGCCCGCAGGATAAGTGTTTTGAAAGGTGTCTCCGGCGTGAACCTCACACTGGAGGAGGTCGACAGGGAGACCGAGAGCGTGAAGATCACGATCGAGGGCTCGTCGATCGACTTCGACAGCATCGAAGAGACGATATCCGACTGCGGTGGTGTGATACACTCGGTGGATAGCGTATCCGCCGGGAAGGAACTCGTGGAAGAAGTGGAGACACCACAGGACCGATAGGCGACCATTACTCCTTAGGTTGATCCTTGAGCTTAAGAGCCACCTTCGAAACCAGTTCAGCCTTCTTCAGCTTGGGCTCGACCAGGACCCTCCCTTCCTTTCTGTACCAGAACCGAGGATAGGACTTCTCGAGCTCTAGGATGCAGTCCAGTTCGAGGGACCTCGCGGCGTCGTACAGCAT
>JAJISI010000015.1 GCA_022848805.1 Thermoplasmatota archaeon | reverse complement strand
TGATCTTGTCGAAGGTATCGTCCGATAACGTCACGAGCTTCTCCTTCGCCATCCAGTTACGATAGAGATGGTTCTCGATAAGGTCGCGCCATCCGTTCTCGTAGCGCTGAAGGAACTGCGCGCTGAAGTCGTCCGCCTCCGTCGCCTGCGCCAGCACCTCACCGGCGACCTTGCCGGCCTTGCAGCTGTTCGAGATGCCCCCGCCCGTTATCGGGTCGATCTGCCTCGCGGAGTCGCCGACCAGGATCAGGCCGTCGGCGACCGTCTGGTCTATCGGGGCGCAGACAGAGACCGCTCCGCTCACCACTTCGAGCGGACGACCCTTCTTCAGGCCTGGCTGCTTCTCGATGAAGCGGTCGAGGTATCTCTTCACATCGCCCGGCTCCTTCAGCTTCGACAGCTGGACGCCCAGACCGACATTGGCCGTGTCCTCGTCCTTCGGGAACATCCAGACATACCCGCCAGGTGCGACGCTGCCGAGATAGAACTGGCAGTACTCGTGCTCCTGGTCGATGTTCGTGAGTCTGTACTGGAGACAAGTCGTCACATCCCTCGGGGTAAGGCTAGTGTCGATCCCTGCCCAGCGGCCGACCTGGGATTCGAAACCGTCCGCACCGACGACACATCCGCACCGAACCTCGCGGGTCTCGCCGTACGATTTGAACTTCACGCCCGTGACCTTTCCATCCTCCATCAGGAGCCCGGTGACCGATGTCTTGAGCATCAGGTCGGCCCCGGCCTTCACGGCGTTCTTGGCTACCAGCTTATCGAAGAACACGCGATCCAGGACGATACCCACCTCGTCCCCTGCCATCTCCTCGGACAAGTAGAACGGCGTCCCGTTGGGCGATATTATCTTCGCACCCTTCACCTCGCACGCGACGCTCTTGGAGTCGAGCTTCAGGTCCACCGAGTCGAGCCACGCGCGGGATATCCCTTCTCCGCAACGCACAGGAGAACCTATCTCCTGCCGTTTCTCTACCATGAGGACCCGTGCGCCGTTCTGGGCGGCCCACCGCGCAGTCGACGCGCCAGCCGGCCCAGCCCCGACGACCACGATATCGTAATCGTTCATATTCAGTCACCCCCGATCATCGAGATGGCGCCTACAGGGCATACCTTGATGCACCTCTTGCAGAGCGTACAACCGTCTCCGAACTCGAGTAGGACCTCGTTGAGGAAAATCGCGTTCGCAGGGCACGACCCGACGCACGCTCCGCAGTGAAGGCACGTCGCTACATCAACCTCAAGCTCATCAAGCGGGTCTTTTGCCAATGAATCCACCTCACGTGTGCTCGTCGCCATGTCTGCGTCTCCACTCCTCCATCGGAATGGAGAACTTCTTCTCGACCTCCGTCCTGTAGACAGGGCCTGAGTTGTATGCGCAGAACGGGATTATCCTTCCATCGGGCGTGGTGTAGTGTATCATGCACCTCTTGACGCGCTCGATATCGTAGTTGTACGAGTCCATGAAGTGCATCGCGCCCACATACATCATCTGCCAGCTGAACTTGGAGAGCTCCGATTTGGTCTCCTCGGAGAGCACCCCCTTGAGAGATTTCAGGAACTGTGTCGAGCTCAGGCCGTCTGGGAGCTCATCCTTTTTCAGATGCTTCTTCAGAAGGGCGTACGCCTTGATCTTGCTCAATGCTTTCACCTTCTTGCCCTCCGTCTTCTTTGCCAGCTCGTACATCTCATGGAAGAGCGGCTCGACATCGACGAACCTCGTCACCGGGACGATGTTGTCCGGGCCCTTGACGAACATGTACGTCGCGATGCCGCAGTGGACGTGCGTCGTGAGCGTGACCTTCCTGTCGCCGTACAGCGCCTGCCAGAGCTCGGAGACCGCCGAAACGGTCGGCACAGGGTACCAGTCGGTCATCTTGATCTTCCCTCCGGACTGCACTTCCATGTCCTTCGCGAGGTCGGGCAATGTGTACCGACCCTTCTCCCGCTCCTCGCTGCTGCACCTTCCAGTGAAGGCGACGGGCTGGAAGTTGACGCCTCTGATCACGTCCATGTTCTGCAGGGCGTAGCGGAGTATCGGCCATACCTGGTCCTCGTTGATGCCTTTGACGATCGTCGGGACTAGCACGATGGACGAGTGGTTCTCGACCTTTCTGAAGTTCTCGACCACTTTCTTCTTGGTGTCGAGAAGGTCCCTTCCTCGAGCGCGTACGTATATCTCAGGTCTGAGGCCGTCGAACTGAAGATAGAGGGTGTTCAAGCCCGCGTTGCTCGCCCTCCTGCAGAACTCGACGCTCTGGGCGAACTTGATACCGTTGGTCGCCGCCTGTACCTGGGCGAACCCCATGTCCTTCGCGGCCGCGATGATCTCGATGAATTTCGGATGGACCGTTGGCTCTCCCCCGGAGAACTGCACGGCAGGGCACGGCACGGGCCTCTCGTCCCTGATGACCTTGAGCATCTTCATGATCGTGTCGAAATCCGGTTCGAACACGTATCCAGATGCATTGGCGTTCGCGAAGCATATCGGGCATTTGAGGTTGCATCTGTTCGTGAGGTCGACGTTGGCCAGCCCCGTGTGACTGAGGTGAAGGTCGCAGAGTCCACAATCGAACGGACACTGCTTCGCGTCTTTGATCGCTGGGTTCTCGACGCCGATCCCGTCCTTCGCCCAGGACTCCACGCGTAGGTACATCTCGGCGTCGGACCAGACCACATCGCTGAAGCTCCCGTGTTCGGGGCAGGTCTTCTCCATGACGACCTTGCCGTCCTTCTCCTTGAGCGTGGCCTTGATGATGGTCAGGCACTCAGGGCACAGGCTCTCCGTGGTCTTCGGAAGACCGGGAGCTATTGCACTCTCTCTGGTAAGCATGAGTGATCCCAATCCTGACACGTTAATTCTTACGGATTGACTTATATGTTATGTAGCCGATATCGCTACAAATGGACCTGAAGTCGTTAGCATCGGTAGCCGGCAAGGACGTAGACGCGCTTCTGGAGGAGTACGCGAAGATATCTGGAACGCTTTCGAGGCTCGGCCTATCGGAGTACGAGTCCAGAGCGTACATCGCTCTCGTCGCTGCGGGGTCTACATCTCCGACTTTTGTAGCGGAGATTGCACAGATTCCACGGACATCGGCGTATAAAACCCTCGAGAGCCTCGAGGCGAAAGGCTATGCCCGGTCCAAGTCGAAGCGTCCGCGCACGTTCGCAGCCGTCGACCCTTCGGAGCTGGGGGAGGCATTGGCGACAGAAGTGCGTGAGACTTTTCAGAAGATCGAATCCATCAAGGACGTCCTGTCCGAAAGAGGGGTCCCTCAGCTGATCTACACCATCCTCGGAAAGGACAGGGTCCTTGAGAAGATCGGCGAGATGATGGACAAGTCCGAGCACAGCTTCGTGATATCCTCACCATCGATAGCGGAGTTCAGACGAAAGCTTGGCAAGAGGTTCACGAACGCATTCTTGAGGGGCGTGGAGATCACCGTCATAACAGGCCCTTTCGTGAAGGTCCCGAAGAAGGTGACTTCGATCCGGAGGAAGGGGTTGATCGCCACAGACGTCATATCCGACGGGAAGACCGCACTTCTTGCCGCGCCAGACCTCTCAGCATGTGGCTACACGGACAACGAAACCCTCTCGTCTCATCTGCAGGATTTCCTGCGGATCATGAGCGAGAGCGAGGTCTGACCCCCCAGGTGGACCTGCGTTCCTTCTTCGTCTCCGCCTTGATTATCGTCTTTATCAGGAACGGAGCGTACAACGTGGTGGCGATCGAGACGAGGACTATGATCGAATACGTCTCCGAACTGATCGTCCCCATGCCGAAGCCGATCATGGCCACCACGATACCGACCTCCCCTCTAGGCACCATGCCTGCGCCGACTATCAGCGCCGTCTTCTCGCCTCTGGTGGCAGCTCCAAGGGCACAAGGGCCCAACTTGCTCACGATCGCCACGACCGTGAGCACGATGGCCAGAGGTACCACGGTCGTGATGTTCGTGAAATCCACCTTCGCACCCATGACGACGAAGAAGAACGGCACCAGAAAAACGTTCAAGGGTTCGAACTTGTGCTCGAGCTCGTATGTGTTCTTGGTATCGGAGAATATGAGCCCCGCGAAGAAGGCGCCTATGATGGCCGCAAGGCCGAAGAAGGAGGCCAGGGCTGACAGGCCGAAGACGACAACCAAGATGATCACGAACGGGGCTTCCTTCTGCACCAGCTTCTCCAGCCAGCTATCTCTCTTGAAGGCGTGGGTCTTGTAGTGTACCGCCCAGCTGCCGTCCACGGCGCGGTCGTGCCTGACCTCTTTCTTACCGGAGGCGTACCGGACCATCCTGGTTCCGAGTATGGTCACGATGGCGACGAAGCACACGGCCTCCGCAATGACGATCAATATGTCGAGATTGCTCAGCGAACTGCCGGCTGCGGTACCGCTCACGAGAGTGAGAACGATCATCGCGAGTATGTCGTCGACCACAGCCGCGCCTAGGATGATCTTCGCCTCGGTCGACGCGATCAAACCCAGATCCTGAAGCACCCTAGCGGTTATTCCCACGCTCGTGGCGACGAGGGCGGCACCGATGAACATAGCCTCCGTCGATTCGAAGCCCAACAGGAGTGAGGCGTAGTATCCGAGCACGAACGGGGCAGCGACGCCCAGCGCTGCTACCGACCCAGCGACGAGGCCGACCTTCTTCAGCTCTGACAGCTTCGTCTCCATCCCGACGGAGAACAACAGGAAGGTGGCTCCCAGCTGAGCCAGCACGTCGAAGAACGTGTGCTCCGCGGTGATCAGGTTGAACAGGGTAGGCCCCAGGACGACTCCGGCCATGAGTTCGCCTGTCACAGCGGGAAGCTTCAGCCTCTCCGTTATCTCGCCGCCGACCTTCGCCGCGAGAAAGGCGATGAAAATCAAGACCAGAGTCTCTTCAGTCTCCACTGCATCCCATCCGATGAGTCGAATGCAATAGTCGATATAAAACTTTGAGCCCAGCGGAGGCATGCTGCATGTAACTGCAACTGATTACCTCGGCCGTGGAGATGGCGTCGGCGACGGGATGGCATTGAGCAATAGCCATGAGAAGTCCGGAGAAGGCAGGAGGCCGAAACGCAGGCTAGGCAGAGACAGGGCGGCCCAGGTGTCGTTCTCTGTGATAGCGACCGTCTTGCTGCTGTCTACGGTCGTCGCGGGAGCATACCTCGCAAAGAGGGAGATCGATGACTTATCAGCCGCACGAAGAGACCGGCTATTGGAGGAGATGGAAGCCTCTGTTGCGGATATCGTGCTTGAACTGTCTCTCTGCGCAGCGGCTCGGGCGCAGAAAATCGTGTCTGGGTGGGGCTCGTTCCCCGTGAACAACACAGAGGTATCAGATAGGTTCTCAGAGTCCATGGACGAGTACGTCCGCTCGTCGTTCCCGAGGCTGAGTGCCACATTCGAGCACCGAGTCTGCAACTGGACGGGCGGGCTGTTCTTCATCGAGATGAACACACTCGACCTGGTCTCATCGGATGCTTACAGAACTTCGTCGATCGAGCTGGAAGGGACTCAGATGGAATACGACGAGGTCCCGCCAGCTGGAGTCGAGGTCCTGAGCGAGCGGAGCGTGACGCCGTACTACATCGCGGTGGGCAACTTCACAGTGATAGTCTCGAACGGCGAAGACAGCATCACCAAGACGGCGTCTTTTGACAGACCGGTCATCTCGGCGCTTCCGTTCGTCGAGTCCCAGCTCAGGGCCTTCGAGTCCGCCGCACTCGGGGAGATGTCGGACCTAGGGAGACTCGTATCCTACATGCTCACGACCCTCGCTCAGCTCAGGGTTCTGGAAGGTTACGGGTCGCCCATGTACCCGAACGGATTCGAGAGCGAGGACATAGTCACCCCGGACGACATCTACAAGGCGACGCTGATAGGCGTCTTGTTGGAGCAGGCGCGGCTGTTCAGAGACATAGACGAGGAGTATGCGGCGCAGGTCGCGGAGGAGTGCGAGGGAGGCGACATCGGGTTGAAGGCGATCCTCGGCACCTCGGCGAGATACGCCGATGCGGGAGAGCTGTTCCTGTGGTTCCTCGGCAGGACGGAGCACGAGCTGGACCCGGCCATGATCGTGGCGCATGCGGTGAACGGGCTGGCTGACCAGTTGATCGTGAAGGCCCTGGAGTATTCCGGATGGCTCGGCGTGCTGGACGCAGCGGACAGCGCCCTCCAGACCGCCGCAGGCTCGCTCGACTCGCTCATAGCCTATCTGACGGGGGAGGATAAGGCGCAGAAAGCCGTCACGTCATGGATCGAAAACGCGATGCGCTCCATGCACGTCAACCCGCAAGTGTATACGGAACTGTTCTCGCCGCCAGCGGACTGTTGGGTGTTCGTTCCCGAGAGAACCTATTTCGTCGAGGACGTCTCAGGGAACCTGTATCCTGTCTGGGTGGGCAACTACACCGCGGCGGTCGACCTACCAGTCTACGACCTCACGGAGGCCGAGGCATGGGGGAATTTCTATGACGAGTTCAAAGAACATCAGCAGACCGCGCGAGGTCTGATATACGACAGCATCCGCAGGTTCGCGTACGACGTTGCGTCCATGACGGCCTACGAGCTCGACAGGTTCGTGATCGACCCGTTCGACGAACACGACATCTTCTCGTCTCTAGCATCGGCTTCGGGGGAGGTCTCGCTCATGCCGGATACGGCCCGGCTGTCCGAGGCCGTGAAGGCGTTGCCGATGTTCTCCGCACAGTACGACATGATGACTGAACTATCGGAGTTCGCGACGGACAACATGCCAAGTCTGTTCGGGCATGGCCTGGTAGAGGCCGCTTACTCGGACCTTACCTACACCCTCCTGGCGGATGCTAGATATCCCTACATCCAGGACCTAGTCGTTCCGATCGAGCAGCAGCTGGCCGACATCGTCCGAGCGGATGTCGAGGGAGACTTCTCGTGGGGGGTCGCCTCCGAAGTGTCCGAGCGTGTGCGATACGCAGAATCCGCGTACATGAGACGGTTCCTAGACACCCTCAACACATCGGTTACGACCAGCGACGACGGGTTCGCAGGACCGTTGGTGGACGGATTAGCCACGCTTCTCGTCGCGGGAAGCGCAGGCACCCCTGGCATCGCCCAGCTCGTCGAGATGCTCCTGTCGGAATCGGCGGGCGCGGTCGTCGCACAGCGGTCCATCACGGGGCAGAAACACTCGGTATACCTGGACCTAGCAGGCGACTTCAGCTTCTGGGAGGGTGATCTCTCCTCGGCCGACGAGAACGGTTCGGTCCTGACGGAGTCCGTATCTGTGGAGGTGACGGATGGGCTGGACCCTATGAAGGTCGTCCCATACTCACCTGAGCTCGGATACGACGGCCTCGGCAACCTCGTACCATGCGACGAGGTGTTGATACAGGTCCGGGCCCCCTGGGATTTCGATGCAGAGCGGTCGGACTACCCAAACACGCACCTCACTTCGCTCGCCACCGTCACCGCGACACCATACTCGACGCAGTGGGTCGTCTCGGCTCGCGGGAACCTCCAGCTCACGGTGACCGCGGAAGGGACGGCGCTGGAAACCGTCTACAGCGACGGCCCGACCACCTCGACGAGGTTGATCAGGATAGACCTGTGCCTGCCGATCGTCGTGCACTCGGCAACGCCACTCGCGGGGGTGGAGTACAACCCGACGAACACCGCGTTATCGGACGCGATCGCCGCAGCACGCGCCTTCTGCGACATCGTCTGGGAGAAGCTCGAGCCGGTGGTCGGATGGGTTAAGAGGGGTTTCGACCGCATCCTGTGGTTCCTCCAGGATTTCTTCGATGTGATGAACAGCTTCGCGACACGCCTGGTCAAGTGCCTCGCAACCAGCGTGCAGACGCTCGTGGAGACGCTCCAGGAGTACATAGGCAAGTTCGCGGACTCGGTGCTCGGCAAGGCGGTCAAACTGCTGATAGACATCACAGGTACCGTGGAGGTGCGGATCTCGCTGTACGGCTTCACGATCATAATCCAGACCAACCTTCCAGACCTGCTCTTCAAGGACTGCAAAGACCTCCTACGGATAATGGTGCACACCCGGCTGCTCGGTCCAGGGATCACTTTCGGCGTGAGGGTTGCGCAGCTCTCCGATGGCAGGCACGACCTGATAGTGAACGGCACCCTCGTGACGGATGACTTCACGGCGGAGATCGTGATAGACCCGTTGATGCAGGTCAAGAGGCGGCTGGTGGAGTTTCACCTCATCGCCAAGACATGGAGGCTCGACCTGACGATACCGGAGGTCGAGCCCTACGACCAAGCAAAGGTCAGCACCTCGGACCTCCCTGGCGTGGGCGCGTTCCTGTCGAACATACCGCTCCCGATGCTCGGCCTATCCGCCTCGTTGGAGCTCGGCATGCGCATCAAGTACTCCCCTCCGTTTCCGACGACGGTCGTCGTCAACGAGTTCGAGGCCAACCCGGCCGGAGACGATAACGGAAGGGAGTGGGTGGAACTGTACAACCCCCTTGCCGAGTCCGTCGCGCTGGACGGGTGGGCGGTCGAGACGACCCACGGAGGCACATGCTCCATGCAGCTGGAGGGAGCCATCGCCCCGGGCGGATATGTCGTGTTCGTGTTCCCGGATACCGCGATCGATAACGGCCAGACAGGGGAGCCGTTCAACGACGGCGACTCCCTGGTCCTGGTCGACCATGCGGGGCGGGTCGTCGATGTGACACCCACCATGAGCGATACGGCCAACGACGGCAGGTCCCATCAGCGCAACTGGGACGGAGGGCCGAAATGGTACCTGAGGCCAGCCACGATGGCGGACTCGAACGGGGTGCCCGTGTTCCTCGCGACGGCGGACTACATGGCTAAGGCTCTATTCGAGGCTGTGAGGGAAGCCTTCACCGAGACGAAGACCGTGGAGGTGTCCGCCTCCGTCGAGTTCCTGCAGCTGCTGGGCCGGAGGGTGATAGAGAACTTCATCGACAACCTGCTGGACATAATCAAGGAAGTCGTGCATGAAGTCATATTCTATATCGAGGTGAAGCTCAGCGACGCGACGGGCGCCGCCGGCGCGGGTTTCAGGCTGTCGTTCGTGATCAAGGGCGAGGCCATCGCGGAGCTGCTCAAATGGCTGGTCAAGAGTCTGGCGACATACATCGTCAACCTGGGAAGGATGAGCAACCCGATAGAGTACCCGCCGAATCCGGACGGCTTCTTCGCGAACCTGCACCTCAGGCTCGAAGTGTTCTTCTCAGTCGGCATGCCGAAGATGCTCAAAGCGTTGGGAGGGCGGATCGACGAGGCGGTCGAGATCTCAGCTACGGCATCCATCGCCCCCAACCTGCCGGCGATAGGCAGGCTGTTCGGCAGGGACTGGGGGAGTTGGAGCGTGGACTTCGGGCTGTGCCTCGAAGGCATCCCCAGGGAGGCCATAGGCAGCTTCATGCTGAGGGAATCCGGAGACCTGGTCGACGTTTGGCTCGTGAGGGCTAGGGCGTACGGTGTGTGAGCTGCATTAGAAACAAATAAATGCCGAATCGGCATCAGTGGTTCGAACTCAGATGGATGTTCTGACCCAGTCGCTGATGGACAGCTTCGACGCGCTCCTCGAATCCGTGTGGTTCGAGTTGACGTTCCTCGTAGTGGTCGCGCTGTTCGCTGGCTTCCTTTTCGCTAGGTTCGGGCAACCCAAGGTGATCGGGTACATCCTGATCGGAGTGGTTATCGGTCCTAGCCTGCTCGGCATCATCGGCCCGGGCGAAGACCCAGTGGACGGGGTGACCAACGGCGTCTCGCCCCTCCCCGAGACGATTATGATGCTCGCCGAGCTAGGAGCCCTGGTACTCCTGTTCATGGTCGGCCTGGAGTGCGACCTGAGGAAGATATACACTCGCATGTCGGTGAGCATAGCCATCGGTGGAGTGATAGTCCCCTGGGTCGGCGGCTTCGGTGTGGCGTACTTAGCGGGCTACACCATCGAGGCCGTGTTCATCGGGGCGACGCTCGTGGCCACCAGCGTCGCCGTGACGGCGAGCGTCATGTCCGAGATGGGATTGGTGGGAAAACACATCTCGAACGCCATCGTCGGCGCAGCCGTTGTGGACGACATACTCGGCATGGTCGTCCTCTCGATCGCCAAGGGCATGGGGACCGGAGGCGGCATCGACGCCTTGGGTCTCGCGCTCCTCATAATCGGAGCCGTCGTGTTCGTCGTCGGCGGCGCGTGGATAGGCACGAGGTTCCTCGTCAGGCTGGTCTTCGACGTCCAGATAAGAGGTTACAAGAGGAAGCTGCCCCTCAGCGGATTCACACTCGCCCTCGCGATCGCATTCCTGTACGCCTTCGTCAGCGAGCTCATAGGCATATCTGCCATAGTCGGAGCGTTCGTCGCAGGAACCATATTCGCCGGGTCCGCCCTGAGGGACGGCATCAGGAAAGGCACGCAGTACCTGGAGGCGTTATTCGTCCCGCTGTTCTTCGTCTCGCTGGGCGTAGTCGTTGATTTAGGGGCGATGTGGAACACCATCATACTCGGCGTGAGCCTCACAGCCGTGGCTATAGTGACGAAGGTCGTGGGGTGCGGGCTCCCTGCATGGCTGAGCGGTATGAGCAAGTGGGACTCGCTCGCTGTGGGCGTGGGCATGGCGCCCAGGCTGGAGGTGGCGCTCATCATAGCCTACTACGGCCTGTCCACGCAGTTGATCGGGGCCGACCTGTACTCGGTCGTGGTGTTCATGGGGCTGGTCACGGCGATAATCTCAGCACCCGTCATGAAGAGAGTCCTCGTACGTGGCGGCCACGCACTGGAAGGCATCTGAGCTTCAGCTTCAGCTTTAGAAACATGCGACTTGTCGTCGATGCCTATGTCTCGACTTCTGCGTAGCCTTCCGAGTAGCCCCTGCCGTTGAGTTCGGCGGCGCCCTCTGCGGCCTCGGGGCCCTTATTGCCCAAAGCGAGGAGAAACGCCCTGCCGAAGGCTATCGACTGGTCGCGGTTCCCTTCCCGCAGCTCCCTGAGAAAGGCCTTTCCGATCAGTAACGCGAATTCCCTGTCGGGGTTCACCGTGTTCATGACCATCTCTTCCGTACCTCTAGTTAATCATATTCCTGCCCGAGGAGTATAAAAGGGTCGCAGCTGACAATCATGACTGATTATCAGGTCTGAGATATGAAGACCCATCAGGCCAGGGGTCCACAAGCTAGCCAGCTATTGGATGAGCTCCTGCCCTTTCATATAAGGCCTGAGAACCGCGGGCACGGTGATGGTCCCGTCCCGGTTCTGATAGTTCTCCAATACGGCGGCGAACGTACGTGCCAAAGCTATCCCGGAGCCGTTGATGGTATGGGCGAACTCGCTCTTCAGGTGCGGCTCCCGCCTGAACTTGATCATCGCCCTTCTCGCCTGGAAGTCCTTGAAGTCGCTGCAGGATGAGACCTCCAGCCACTGCTCCATGCCGGGGGAGTGCGCCTCGATATCGTAGGTCTTGGTCGACGCGAACGTGAGATCCCCGGTGCAAAGGAGCAGCACCCTGTACGGCAGCTCCAGACCCTTCAGGACCGCCTCCGCATCCGCCAGCAGCAGCTCCAGCTCCTTCTGGGAGGACTCGGGCGTCGTGAACTTGACGAGCTCCACCTTGTTGAATTGATGCACCCTCGCGATGCCTTTCGTCTCGATGTGCTTCCCCGCCTCGCGCCTGAAGGAGGGGAGGTATGCGGTGAGGTATATGGGTAGCTTCGAACCGTCCAGGATCTCTCCGCTGTAGAGGTTCGTCACCGGGACCTCGGCAGTCGGGTTCAGATAGAGGTCGTCCCTCTCGATCCAGTACATGTCGTCCTGCATCTTCGGCAGCGATGCGGTGCCTATGCAGCTCTTCCTGTTGACGACCACTGGCGGGAACACCTCAGTGTATCCCTGGTCTCTGTGGATGTCGAGCATGTAGTTGATAATCGCCCGTTCCAGCCTGGCGCCGTCCCCCTTGAGGACGTAGAACCCGGCCCCTGCGACCTTGACCCCCCTCTCGAAGTCGATGATATCGAGACGGGTGCCGATATCCCAATGCGTCTGCGGGGTGAAGTCGTGATTCCTGGGCTCGCCCCAGCTTCGAACGACGACGTTGTCCTCGGCGCCCCCGCCGATCGGCACGCTCGGGTCTGGCATGTTGGGGATGTTCAGGAGGCTGTCCTCTCTGGATGCGTCCAGGGAGACCAACTCGCTCTCGATCTCCTTGATACGTTTGGAGACCGCCTTCATCTCCTCGATCTTGGCGGATTTCGGATCGGACGACAGCCGAGGTATCTCCTCAGCCACCTCGTTCCGATGCTTCCGGAGCCCGTTAGACTCTACCGTGAGAGCCCTCCATCCGCTGTCGAGTTCCAGGAACCGGTCGAGCACTTCCATGCTGTGGTTCCTGTCCGACAGCGCCTTCCGGACGACCTGTTCGTCTTCGCGGATCAACCTCGCGTCCAACATCAAGAATACCTCCTTTTACTCATCAATCGCCTTTGAATCTTGTCATTCGATTGCACATTTATTGAACATACACTCACCGAGACAGCACGGCCGTCCTGCCGCGCACCTCGACGAGCGTGGACGACGAAACCTGCGCGAGCTCTCTCCCGGCCTCGTCGCGGTCCGTCTCGACCGACGGCCGCAGCCTCACTTTCACGAGACCGCTCTTCTTGAGCTGTCTGGTCAGCTCCGTGGCCAACTCCTCGGTGACACCGTCCTTCCCAACATGGAGCGTCACCTTCAAAGCCTGGGCCTCCTTCTTTAGCCTGCGGATGTTCTTCGCGTCCACCGAGTCACCTACCTCTTCCCGTCCTCAGGGGGAACCTCTGGATGTGCCCGCACCGGAGACAGCTCACCGACAGCCGGTGGTCGCCGGTCCGCACACGCGCGTTCCTGGGCGGTACGAGGAACGCACGACATGAAGGACAGTACGTCCTCTTATGCCTCGCGGGCACCTTGTACCGCTCGCACACCCGGACTGCTAGTGTCACGTACCGTGTGGCCCTGGCGTCGTTCCCCGAGCGCGTCTCGCGTTCCGCAAGCTCGAACAGACGGTCGACCTGCCGCTCCGCGAGATATCTTGAGTCCTTTCTGCTCAGCTGCCTTCGGGCCATCTAATAGCGGAATCAGACGCGTGCTATTTGAACAGTTCCCGAGGACGAGCCAGAACGGGACGCATTGACCATCCATATCCTCCGGAGGGTCAGTGAGATTTATATATGAATACCATTATTGCGAAATCCTGAAGAGCGTTTCGAACCAGGTGATTTCATGTCGCGCAAGCCGAACAGCATGTACAGGGAGATAAAGGGCAAGGCCTACACCCGAAGAGAGTACATGGGCGGAGTCCCGGCCAGCAGGATCACGCAGTTCGAACACGGCACCAAGGCGGACTATCAGGTGCGCTTGACGCTGAAAGTAGTCGAGCAGTGTCAGATAAGACACATAGCTCTCGAATCCGCCCGTATCTCGGCCAACAGGTTTCTGTCGAAGAAGATAGGCCAGTCGGGATACCACCTGAAGATCAAGGTATACCCACACCAGGTCCTCAGGGAGAACAAGATAGCTACGGGGGCGGGTGCGGATCGAATCTCACAGGGCATGAGGAGCGCCTTCGGCAAGGCCATCGGGACGGCGGCGCGTGTGACTCGCGACCAGGAGATCATAGCGCTCGAAACATCCCCGAACCACTTCAACACCGCGAAACGGGCGCTCAAGAGGGCTGCCATCAAGCTGCCGTCGCCGTGCTACATAACGGTGGAACGGGGAAGCGCTCCTGCGAAGTGAGACCAGGATGACTTTCTGCCCAGTCATACAGCCACCAATCGTCTCACAATCTTTTTTACGAATGGCGTGAGTACCCCACGTGAGGTCTTTGCCCGTGTGTCCATACAGGGTCCTGGCCTCGGGGTGGCTGGCCATAACATGTACGACGTAGACCTCGCGAGCGCGGTTGCCGAGATCAAGCGGCTGAAGGCGCGCATAGTCGCTCTCCAAGTACCGGAAGGTCTGAAGAAGAGGGCGTACCAGATAGCCGAGGATATCGAGAACAAGGCTGGAGCGGAGGTCATGCTCGTGGCGGAACCATGCTTCGGGGCTTGCGACGTGCCGTCGTCGCTGTTCGAACTGGTCGATGCCGTCGTCAACGTGGGCCATTCGCCCATACCATCCCTTAAGTTCAGCAAGCCGGTCATCTTCGTCCCTGCGAGGGCAAACGTGCCGGTGATGAACCAGCTCAAGCAGGCGATCGGCATGCTCCAGGAGCCCGTAGGGGTGATAGCCACCTCGCAACATCTCACTGAACTGGACGACGTGATCGAGGGGCTCGAAGGCATGGGTATCAAGGTCAAGGTGGGCGAGGGAGATTCAAGGATATCGCATGTCGGCGAGATACTCGGATGCAACTACACCACCGCGACGACCATCGTGAAGGATGTCGGCAGCTATCTGCTGATCGGGAGCGGGACATTCCACGGGCTGGGGGTGCATCTGGCGACCGGCAAGAAGGTAGTCGTGCTGGACCCGAACCTGGAGCAGCCGCGGGAGATCGAGCAGGCTAAGGACAAGATACTCAGGCAGAGGCACGCGGCCATCGAGAGAGCCGAAAGGGCCCGATCCTTCGGCATCATCATCGGCGAGAAGATCGGCCAGAGGCGCCTGAGGCGGGCGCGCGAGCTCCGGAAGCTACTCAGATGGAAGAGGAAGGATGCGAGCCTCGTGCTCATGGACAAGTTCGACCCCGAGAAGCTCAGGGCGTTGGGGTTCGACGCCTACGTCTCGACCGCATGCCCCAGGATAGCGATAGACGACGTCGCCCTGTACGACAAACCGTTGCTCACCCCACACGAACTGGAGATCGTTCTGGGAGTGCGCAAGTGGGAGAACTACACCTTCGACCAGATGACGGAAGACGAGTTCTGAGGATGGAGTGGGTGGCAGCGTGATTGATCTTGAAAGCCTACTCGCGACCGGGTGTACATCCGATGGGATAATAGGTATTGGACTCAGGGGGAAGATGCTGTCATCGACGGCTTCCCTGCTGAGCGACAGGGGCTGTGACGGCGTGGAGCTGGTCGGGTACGACGATCCCTCCGAGATGTCGCAGGCACTTCTGAAGCGGGAGATCGACGCAGGTGTGAGGGGCACCATGAGCTCGAAGGACTTACTCGGAGAGCTCCGCGACGCATACGGCCTGGACAGGATACTCAGAACCGCGGTTCTGGGCTCCGCTGACGGCAGGGCGTTCTTGCTGACCCCCGTGGGCATAGACGAAGGCAGGACCCTAGACCAGCGCACGGAACTCGTGTTGGCGACCATCGACTTCTTCCGTCCGACCGGTTGGTCCCTGAAGGCTGGCGTTCTCTCGAAAGGTAGGACGGAGGACTGTGGACGCGGGGAGGACATCCGCAGTAGCCTCGAGGAAGGTGTCGAGCTGGTCGGCAGGTTGAGGGCGGACGGAATCGACGCCACGCATCATGGGATCCTCGTCGAGGAGGCCGCGAGGGAGTGCGACCTCTTGGTCGCGCCCGACGGCGTGACCGGCAACCTGATGTTCAGGGCGCTCCACTTCGTCGGCGCGGGCAGAGCGTACGGTGCGCCCGTCCTGAATCTCCCTGTAGTCTTCGTGGACACGTCCAGGGCCAAGGAGGACTTCGTCGAACCCGTCCTGCTGGCCGCCGGCTTGTCGAAGCTGGGATGCGGCCGGGCTGGCGGGGCCTGAAACATTTATTACGAACCCAGGGCTATCTTGCCCCGATGAGACTTGAGATAGACGGCTGGAGTTCGAAGATAACCTTCTCGGCCACCCACATCATCCCGGGGCACTACAAGTGCGGAAGGCTGCATGGACATGATTACGCGATAAACGCTACGATAGAGGGTAGCATCGGACCCGAAGGCGTGATCATGGACTTCATCATTGTCAAGGAGTTCCTTCGAAAGGTGGCTGAGGAACTCGACCACAAGGTCCTGATACCTCGGAGGGACGAAGGGGTCAGAGAGGAAGGGACGACCATCTATTACTCGCTCAGCGGCAAGAAATACATGTTCCCCACAGAGGACTGCGCGCTGCTGGATGTCCGCGTGGCGTCCGCGGAAGAGCTCGCGAACTTCGTCCTGGCGAGAGTGATGGAGAAAGTCCACTTCCCGGACAACGTCACCAGGGTCGAGATCGGCGTTGACGAGGGAGAGGGGCAGGGCGCCTGGACGGGCACGGATCTGAAGTCATAATCGGAAGTGCTCGGCATGGTTCAAGCTGTTGTTCTGCTCTCGGGAGGTCTTGATTCCTCCACTGCGCTTGCCCGAACCATCGAGCGCGGATGCGAGATA
>JAJISI010000149.1 GCA_022848805.1 Thermoplasmatota archaeon | reverse complement strand
TTCAGTTCCGAGCATATATATGCGTATAGGAGGGGTGCGCGAATCACTCCAATCCCTCCGCGACCTGAAGAGCGGGGTATCCTTGGAGACGGTTCTATGAATATCTACTCGGTTTTCAGGTCGATACAGGGGGAAGGGCTGATGATCGGAACTCCCACCGTGTTCATCCGGACATCAGGCTGTCCCCTGAGGTGCACATACTGTGACACGCCACAGGCCTTCGACAAGGGGGAGGAGTTGTCCAACGATGACATCGTGGAGCGCGTCCAGACGTATCGGACGAGGGACGTCTGTCTCACGGGCGGGGAACCGCTTGCTCAGAAGGACTCGCTGAAACTCATCCAGAAGCTGCTGGACATCGGCCATACCGTAGTCGTGGAGACCAGCGGAGCCATCCCGCTGGACGAGATGCCGTGCGACGGCAACCTATCCATCTGCATGGACATCAAGTGCCCGTCGTCAGGGGAGGAGGATAAGATGCTGTATGACAACATCGAGCTACTCGGTCCGACGGACCAGCTTAAGTTCGTCATCTCGGACGGTGCGGACTACGAGTTCGCCAAGAAGGTCATCGATGAATACGCTCCCAAGTGCGAGGTCATCCTCACCCCCGTTGGCGGAAAGGACCTGAAGGAGCTGGCGGAGAATGTCCTGAAGGACGGCCTGCAGGGCAGGGTGCTCCCGCAGCTACACAGGCTTATCTGGGGAGACGAAGACGACCGATGAGACCTCATCCCCGGAAGACCGGTCTCTTCGAGAGCATGATGGGCAGTGGAAGCCTCGCAGAAGGGTAACCCTCTGAGAGCCTACGAATCTCATCGACGAGCTGCTCCTTCGTCATGTCCTTCATCTCACCAGTCCTGAGACGGACTGGATACTTCCCCGAGGACTTCTCCTTCTCGCCTATCACGATGATCATGTTGATCCATTCTCTCTCGGCTTTCCGGATCTTCTTGCCGACGGAGTCGTCCGTGTCGTCGATGTCGACCCTCGCGCCGAGCGCCTTGGAGAACGATTCGCAGTCTGGCAGGAACGATTCACTGACGGGTATGAGCCGCACCTGGGTGGGCGACAACCAGAACGGGAAGCTGGGCTTCTTCTGCTTCAGGGCTTCCTCCAACAAGACGTACACCCAACGCTCGATCGACCCAATGGACGAGTGACAGATTATGCAGCCCTTCTTCTTGCCGTCCTCGTCGACGAAAACTATCCCATACCGTTCGGCGTCGGCCACATCGAGCTGGACCGTGCTGAGCTGCACGGCGCCACCGGTGGAATCGATGCCGTTGAACTCGTGCTTGACCGCCCAGTAGTGCTTCATCTCGGAGAGCACCTCTATCAACGCTGGCCTGTCGGAGTACTTCAGCAGCTCGACGAGGTTCTGCTTGTATTTGTCGTAGAAGTCCTTGACAATCCTGAAAGCGACAGCGTACTCCACGCCCGTGGCGTCTGCGAGGTCCGAGTAGTTTCTGTAGAGGTGCATGTACTCTTTCCAGCCCGCGTCTATGTCCCTGTCGAAGCTGTGGACATCCGGCATGTGGAACGCCCTGAGCCTCTTCAGACCAGACAGCTCGCCCCTCTGCTCCAGCCTGAAACTCTTCGAGAACTCGTATATCCGGAGCGGGAGGTTCCTGTAGCTGAGTGTGGCGTCCTTCATCATCC
>JAJISI010000148.1 GCA_022848805.1 Thermoplasmatota archaeon | reverse complement strand
ACCCACGAGCAGGTGCTCGCGAACGCGGAGAGCTACAAGCAACAGGTGTTCAAGATCGTTGATCCCGATCCCTCTCGTCTGGAGATCGTCCTGAACGGGAGCTGGTTCAGCGAGATGTCCTTCGGGGACGTAATGGAGTTGGCCGGCAAGTACACGGTCGCGCGGATTCTCGAGCGGGACGATTTCTCCCGGAGGTTCAAGAGCGAGCAGCCCATCAGCATCCACGAACTCTTCTATCCTCTGATGCAGGGGTACGACTCGGTGATGATCAGATCTGATGTCGAGCTGGGGGCAACGGAGCAGAAGTTCAACTGCCTCGTCGGCCGGGATCTGATGAAGGCTCACGGCCTCGAACCCCAGGTTGTCATGCTTCTTCCGGTCCTCGAAGGAACGGACGGTGTCCGCCGGATGAGCAAGAGCACCGGCAACTACATAGGGATCAGCGAGTCGCCGAAGGAGATTTACGGCAAGACGATGTCGATTCCGGACTCCATGATCATGAGGTACTTCGAGCTTGCGACCACTTCTTCGCGGGCCGAACTCGAGGCCATACGGAAGTCGCTTTCGGAAGCGGACACGAATCCCAGAGATCTGAAGCGCCGGCTCGCCGGCGTGATCGTTACGATGTACCACGGTCCGGACGAGGCGGAGACGGCGGAGGAGGAGTTCAATCGCATCTTCGTTGGTGGCGGCCTTCCGGATGAGATTCCAGAGCCCGCCATCACTGTGGAGGGACAGAGCGACCGGGGAGCCGTCTGGATAGTTGCCCTCCTCGTGGCAGCAGGGCTAGCGCGCAGCAACGGGGCGGCCAGGAGACTCATCGAGCAGGGTGGAATAAGACTTGACGGGAACGTGGTCGCTGCTGTAGACTCCACCCTTGCCGTGTACGACCCGCATCTTCTGCAGGCGGGCAAGCGCCGGTTCGTCCGGATCCTCCCTGAGAACGTGACACTCTCGGGGGAGTAGAGGGGCCTTCAGGCGCGACGAGAATAAAGTGGTAGGAAGACCGACAAAACGCTTGACAGGAACTGTGGGTCTGACTACAATAATACGGTTGCCGCGTAACCTGGTGGGTTACCTGCCGGGAGCGGGGACGATTGGCTCTTTGACATTTGAATAGCGTGTAGGTCGAGTAGCTTGATGTGGGCCCTGTCGGCGACCGCGCTTGTCGCGGATGGCGAACAGGGTAACCTTGCACTCAATTCCTGAATGACGTGAACCACCCACGGTGTGGGTGGTAGCTCAAGGAATCAGACTACAATGGAGAGTTTGATCCTGGCTCAGAATGAACGCTGGCGGCGTGGATTAGGCATGCAAGTCGAACGCGAACGGGAATCTTCGGAATCCCTAGTAGAGTGGCGAACTGGTGAGTAGCGCTTGGGGAACCTGCCCTTGAGTGGGGAACATGTCCGAAAGACGTAAATCCCGCATAACATCTTCCGCTCGCATGTGTGGAAGATCAAAGGTGCCCTCTGTTTCAAGGTGCCGCTTAAGGATGGCCCCGAGTCCTATTAGCTTGTTGGTGAGGTAACGGCTCACCAAGGCGATGATGGGTAGCTGGCCTGAGAGGGTGGTCAGCCACACTGGGACTGAGATACGGCCCAGACTCCTAAGGGAGGCAGCAGTCGAGAGGCATCCGCAATGGGCGAAAGCCCGACGGTGCGACGCCGCGTGGACGATGAAGGCCCTAGGGTTGTAAAG
>JAJISI010000147.1 GCA_022848805.1 Thermoplasmatota archaeon | reverse complement strand
TGCGCCAACTGCGGGACGGTCCTGGCAGCCGACGACGCAGAGTGCTTCATGTGTGGAGCTAAGGTCTAGCCCCACACCTCTCCCATATTTCGGACCCGCACCAAAATCCATTTAAACAGCGTACGCTTTGTGAGGGCAGCCCATGAGAAAGAGAGACGAGTTCAGTGAGTGGTACGACGAGGTCATCCAGAACGCGGAGATCTGCGACAAGCGGTACCCGATAAAGGGGATGAACGTGTGGACGCCCTACGGCTGGAAGATCATGCGGGCGATAGACACGCACATACGCCATGAGCTCGACACCACGGACCACGATGAGGTATGCTTCCCACTCCTCATACCTGAGGACCAGTTCGCCAAGGAGAAGGAGCACATCAAAGGGTTTGACGCCGAGGTGTTCTGGGTCACACATGCTGGGTTGAACCCTTTGGACGTGAAGTTCCTCCTGAGACCGACGAGCGAGACGGCCATGTATCCGATGTTCTCCCTGTGGGTCAGGTCCCATGCGGATCTTCCCCTTAAGACATACCAGATAGTGAACACATTCAGGTATGAGACGAAGCAGACGAGGGCGTTCATCAGGGTGAGGGAGATCCACTTCTTCGAGTCACACACATGTCACGCTGACTTCGATGATGCAGAGAGACAGATCAAGGAGGACTACGAGATCATCGAAAGGCTCTCCCAGAAATGGTGCATCCCTCACAAGTTGCTCAAGCGCACGGACTGGGACAAGTTCCCGGGAGCGGATTACACGGTAGGCATCGACACGGTCCTACCGAACGGTAGAACACTCCAGCTGGGATCGATACATCAGTACAAGGAGAATTTCTCGCGTCCCTACGATATCAAGTACGAGGACGACAACGGGGAGCAAAAGTACGCCCACCAGACGACCTTCGGCATGAGCGAGAGGCTGGTCGGAGCAATCGTTGCCATCCATGGCGATGACAAGGGAATCGTACTCCCGCCAGATGTAGCGACAATCCAGATCGTGGTCGTACCAGTTCTTGCGAAGGGCGCCGCCGAGGTCGTGACTGCGAAGGCGGTGGAGCTGTACAACGAGCTCAAGAGTTCAGGATTGCGAGTCCACCTTGACGACAGAGACGTCAGGCCCGGAGCGAAGTACTACGACTGGGAGCTGAAGGGCGTTCCCCTGAGACTCGAGCTCGGCCCCAAAGACATCGAGAAGGGGGTTGTGACCTTCGCCAGAAGGGACAATGGCGAGAAGACCCTCGTAGAGCGGGAACGCGTCACGGACGAGGCGAAGGGAACGCTTGCCAGGATCGCCGCTGATATGCTCCAAAGGGCTCAGAAGACCATGGATGCGGACACCGTCACCGTCGACTCTTTGGAGAACCTACCTGAGAAGTTCATCAGGGCTGGGTGGTGCGGCGGCGAGGATTGCGGTCACTCGATCGAGGACCGAACGGAGAGGAACATAATCGGCACGCCAATCGATGACGAAGGGTTCGACGGAGCTTGTGTCGTCTGCGGGAAGTCTACGCGTACTTCGGTCTACATAGCTAGAGCGATGTGATTCGAGGGTTACCCAAGGAATTGCCGGTCTGACAAAAGAGCTGGAAAACGGTTCCTACGTGGACTTCTTCTTCCGGAACATGATCATCCCGATGATGCCGAAAGCAATCAGAGGGGTGTATATCGTGTATATTCCGATGTTACCCCTGTCGAACGGGTACCATGTCCCATAGATGAGGCCCCAGCCCCAGTAGACGAGTATGC
>JAJISI010000146.1 GCA_022848805.1 Thermoplasmatota archaeon | reverse complement strand
GCCTTCTCCAGATCGGTGTCGAAGTGCTCCACGATGAAGTGGAGCATCAGGTCGCTGTAGATGCCGAGCCCGTCCTGGGCGTCGCGCAGGTCCACGAGGTGCTGCACGGCCACGTCGGCTTTGCCGAGGAACGCCACTTCCGGCCATCTTGCACGTTTCTGAAGAAGCAGCACAGGACTACATGGGAGTTCGAGGAGACGTAGATCACGCCAGCGTTGGCGACGGAGAAAGCAGTGTCTCCGGACTTCAACGCAACTGGGACTTCTGGCGAGATGAGACAGGACATCGACGCAGCGCTCTGCTGCCTCATCAACAGCGACAACATCATCTCACAAGCTTCGGGAGATACGACCTCGTGCCTCACGATCTTCTCGAGGAGTATCCCGACCTCCCTCGGCGTTCCGAAATTGTCGAAGACCTCGTCGTAGATACGCTGGGTCTTGAGTCGCTTCTGGGCCCTGACACCGTAGATGCTCTCGTACTTATTCCTGAACTCCTCGATCGAGAGGTTGGCCGCCTCTTTCTCGGTCTCGTTCAAGGCGTTCATCCGCTCGATGTCCGAGAGACCCTTCCATTTCCGCGCGGCCTCAGGTATGGACAGATTCTTGTAGGGGCCGTATCCCATCGACATCAGGAAGCTCTCGCGGTAGGGCATGTATATCGACGTTCTGGCTAGGCCTAGATCGCGAATCAACATGTTGACGCGCTGGATACCGATCCTCTTCCAGAGCATCTCGGAGGCCGTGTTGTCAGTTCCTATGATCATCATGGCGAGGAGGTCGCGAACGGTCGGCTTCAGACCAGGTTGCATGTACTGGAGAAGGCCCTCCCCGATGCAGTAATGGTGAGTTTCGAGCTCGATTCTCTCATCCATGGATATCATGCCAGCATCGATCTGCCGGTATGTCTCAACCATTACGGCCAGCTTGAAGACGCTGCCGAGCGGAAATATCTTGTCGGCGTCGATTGCGATGGACTCGCCCGACTCGATGTGCTTCATGTAGAGTCCCATCTGGCCCTGGGTCTCCTTCGAGGCCTTCACTATCTCAGACCTCAGCTTCGCAAGCTCAGGAGATAACGCTGATTGCCTCTTCCGCCCTTGAGTCAATGTCACAACCCTCTCTACGAGGCGCCGAATGATTACTGAGCATCTCAAGTCCTACGATGGACTGCCCAACTGCCTCGGAAAGCATCGGTCTGTCAGTATTTGAGCGCTTCGCTCGTCCTACAGGTGGTTGTGCGTACATCACCAGGCAAGGCCCACCTCGGTTTTGAAGGAATGACAGAGAGAAAAGGGAGAAGACTGAAAGAAGGGCTCGGAACCCGTCATATGGGGGGAAATGGGGGGAGGTGTGGCTGGATCAGGTTCCAAGTGGAAAAGGTATGTTCCTTCTTCCAATCTCTAAACAGCAGACCGGCTTGGAGCATTCATATAGGTGTTGTCCTGAGAATCAACGCTGATAATACGTCAAGCATAGCCAGCCAGTTCATTTTGCGGTGTCAATTTCGGGGAATTAGTGCTCGGGGACTGACGAAACGCCTCCAATACTTCAGTCCTAGCATCGTCTTCGTTCTTCCGGCAATAGTGTCTCTCAGTGGTCTCCGTCGATGCATGGCCTAGCATCAACGATACGGTTTGTATGTTCGCTCCCCTGTCGAGCAACATCTGGCCATATGTGCGCCTCAGCATGTGCGGGGAGAACTGTACGCCTGTCTCCCTCTCTATTCGGTCGGTCCACGAGTTTACCAGAGTGGCACCAACGGGTTTTGTGTGGTCCTTCATGGCGAAGACTAGAGGCACGGTCTCCAGTACGCCCCTCTTCGCCATCACGATCTCCCTCTCTTTG
>JAJISI010000145.1 GCA_022848805.1 Thermoplasmatota archaeon | reverse complement strand
CAGGTTCGCGCATATCTCGAAGTATTTATCCGGCTCCTGCAAGGCGATCTTGGATATCTCCTCACCGAGGATCATTCCCTCCCGAAAGAACAGTCCGTGGCACGCCTGCGCCATGACCCCTTCGTAGAGCTTCCGGATCTCCTCGAATTCGGCCTGGGAGAACTTGACGAACTTCATGGGGTTCGGGTGCGAATTTGTATTGAGGATATTTAATGTTTGGTGCGGTGGGCCAACCCCAGGAGCGCTCCCCCACCAGCCTGGGTTTATGGTTGAAAGATACTTATGCGCCATGTTCCATACGACGGCAGAAGCGCCATGTTTTCAGACCACGAAGGGGAGAAGGCGATCGAGATAGCCCGGACAGTTCTGGAGAAGCACGTCCTGAAAGAAGACCTTCCCCCGCTCGACCCGCCCGATAGTTTCGGACATAAGTCTGGCGTCTTCGTGACATTGACCACGCATCCCGGGGACGAACTCAGGGGGTGCATCGGGTATCCCGAACCGATCGCGCCCCTGATAGACGCCCTCAGAGACTCCGCGGTCAGTGCGGCATCACGGGATCCACGCTTCCCGCCCGTACGCCCTGGTGAGCTCGGAAGCATCAGGGTGGAAGTCAGCCTGCTCACGCCACCCGAAGAGATCAAGGTCGGGAAATCCACCGAACTGCCCGCGAGGATATCCGTGGGAGACGATGGACTGATAGTCCAGCGGGACGGTGCGCGAGGGCTGCTTCTGCCTCAGGTACCGGTGGAGTGGGGACGGCGGGCTGAGGAGTTCCTATCACAGACTTGCGTGAAAGCTGGCATCAGCCCGGACGCTTGGCACATGCCAGGGACGAAGGTATTCAGGTTCCAGGCGGAGGTCTTCTCCGAGACGGAGCCGCGCGGAAAGGTGGTCAGGAGAAAGCTGAGTGAGCAACATGGATGTCGTGGTTAAGGGCAAATGCTACTACGAGGGCAGTCTGGCCCAGCTCTGCATCGGCATCGAGGGCGGGAGGATATCCAGGGTCGCGACGAACCTGGACGGCGACTCTACCTACGATTTCGGTAGCAAACTCATCCTCCCGGCCGCGATCGATTCGCATGTGCACATGCGCGACCCAGGTGCGACGCACAAGGAGGACTTCGCCACTGGCTCCCTGGCGGCGTTGCACGGCGGCGTCACGTGCGTGCTCGACATGCCCAACACGAACCCCCCGACCATCACACCTGACGCTTTGAAAGAGAAGGCGGCGACCGCAGCGTCGAAGAGCGTGGCGGACTTCGGTCTGTTCGCCGGAGTCCAGCCCGGTGTCGACATCGAAAGACTCGCATCAGGGGCGGTCGGGTTCAAGTTGTACATGGCGGGTACGACCGGCGATCTACTCGTGCCTTCATTGGAGTCCGTGGAGGCGGAGCTGCGGGCCGTGGCCACCTCAGGAAAGGTGCTGGCGGTGCACGCTGAGGACGAGTGCCTCAGACAGAAGAACCCGGAATCCAGCCTGGAGGACCATCTCCGAAACCGCAGGAACGATTGTGAGACCAGCGCGGTTCGCAAGCTACGCGATCTGCGGATAGAAGGTCTCAGGACCCACGTGTGTCACCTATCTGCCATGGATACGCTGCCTCTGTTGCGCAGCGACGGGAGGATGACCACCGAGGTCACACCACACCACCTGCTGCTCGATAAGGACTCCAAGCTCGGCGCTTTTGCGAAGGTCAACCCGCCCCTACGCAGGAGGGGGGACAGGCAGGCACTCTTCAAGGCCCTCAAGGAGGGTCGTTTCGATACGATGGCGTCTGACCATGCCCCGCACACCGTCGAGGAGAAGGAGGAGGATTTCGATTACGCACCCTGCGGCATGCCCGGCGTGGAGACCATGGTTCCGATCATGCTG
>JAJISI010000144.1 GCA_022848805.1 Thermoplasmatota archaeon | reverse complement strand
CCTCGAACTCGTACTTCTGCTTGAGAGTGTCCGGATGGGTACGTGAGATGCACAGTCCCTTCCCGCCTCCCGAGAGCAGTTTCGAGAACATCGCGAAGCTCTTTTCGGGCCTCTCCTCCCTCACCACATAGCTCCATCCGGGAAGCATTTCGACCGCAGGAGGACGGGGATCTCCCCCGGCCGACTCCCGGGTGAAGATCTTCTTTCCAAGCATGCGTTCGAGCTCCTCGGCCTTTGCGGCCACCTGTCGAGAGAGCATCGACTTCTTCGTCTTGGCCATGATCTGGAGTTCTCTAGAAGTATAGCCCTTGGTGGAGAGCTTGACTATCTCGTCCCAAGCGTCCTGCAGGCCCTCTTGGAAGCCCCTCAAGAAACCCTTGGCGAAATCCTCGTCCTCAGACATCTGCCCCCATCCGTCGCTTGCAGTGCTCCCTATGGCCAGGCCAGACTAATAACCTTTCCCGGATGCGGTTCTGGTGCATGATCGGGTGGTTCAACATCGTGACGAGCGAGAAACCCCACATGATTCATCAGTGGGATGAAAGCGAGCCAGTTTCACCGACCTCCCCCAAAAAGGAGCATATGTGGCAGGCATCTATCCACATAAGAGCTACGCTGGAGCGCAGCGGAAGTAGCGCTTCGGGAGGCGGCTCAGTTGAGCCCTAGTTGCACACCCTTCAGGGGGTGGGAGTATGTCACATGGTCGTGAAGCGAATACCCTCTCGTATGCTGGTCAAGTCGGTCGCGTTCCCTCTCGCAGCCCCTCTGCCGTCAGAGGCGGTCTTCCTCCTCCAGGACTTCCGTCTAGCCGCTAACAACGCTATCCGCGCGGGAATCCTGGCTCGGGTGTCTTCCAGGAACGCTCTCGCGAAACTGATATACAAAGACTTCCGGATAGAGCATCCAGGGATGTACTCACAGCACCTAGTCTGCGCATTCGAGGTCGCTGGGACCGTCCTCAAGAACTATCGGCGTCGGCTCGTAGCGGGCAAGGCCGTCTCGACCCCATATGTCAAACGCCTCACGATGAAGGCAGAGAACCAGGCGTACAAGCTCGACCGCGAGAACGGCGTCATCGACCTGCCGATCAGAGCGAGATGCCATGTGAAGCTCGGCTCTCTGACACTTCTGCAAGATAGAGTTCTCATATGCTTCAGGCGTGAGGCTCCGAAGCCATATGTCGCCGAGTCCGCGCTCTCGTTGGACACGAATGAGCGCAGCTTGGACGGCATCTTCGTGAAGGACGGTGCGGGAGCGCCCATCAAGGCGGATTTCTCAGATGTCGCCATCATCCAGCAACGGCACTATGAAAGGCGCAAACGCTTCCAGAAGAAGAAGGCGCATGACAGGCGTACCTCGCGCAGGCTCACATCCCGTGAGGGCCGCAGGGAGCATCATAGGGTCGAGTACAGGCTGCACCAGGTCGCGGACGCCGTACTCGACTTCGCGGAGGCAAACCATTCCGCTATCATCATCGAGGACTTGACTGGCATTAAGCCAAAGGGAGGCAAGGCACTCAAGCGCCGCCTGAGTTCATGGCCTCGAAGGAAACTCCATGAGATCATGGAGTACAAGTCGCAATGGCGTGGGATACCACTCGTCAAGGTAGACCCGCGCAACAGCAGCAGGACCTGCCCGATATGTGGGAGTATCAATAAGTCCCGAATAGGCAAGGTGTTCAACTGTGAGTGTGGGTGGAGTCTAGATAGGCACATCAACGCAAGCATCAACCTGCTGCAAACAGCCAGCTCGAAAGGGCTAGCAGGGGGCTTACGGTTCAGCCCCGGCGCGTTCCAGCATGACGTGATGAAAGTCCTCTGCGACCCTGCAAGGGGCGCACGGCCGGAGTCGAATGGGACGAGTCAGTCGTCGAAAGTGGTCCGATGGACTACCACCCGAAGATTGACAGAACCGCCCAGCCTGC
>JAJISI010000143.1 GCA_022848805.1 Thermoplasmatota archaeon | reverse complement strand
CAAATTCCTCGTGGCAGCCGGCGCATTGCTTGTGAAAGGCGTCGGCCCGTTTCGGAACTTCCTCATCACCTTCATCCGGATCATGGCATTCTCCTCCGCAGGGCTCGGCGTCCATATCATCATCGAAACTCATTCCGTCTCACCTTCCAGCCCCTTTCCGGAGCTTATGTCTGTAATAATGATAGGATCCCGTATATGACCGAACTGGGCAAAAGTGACCGACGACTACCCGTCCTGTTCGTCCTTGCCGAGGCCCAGCCCGAGCAACTCGTACCACTTCTTCACATAGCCTTCCGTCAGCCAGTATACCTTCTCCCTTTCCGAGCCACGGGAGACTACCACGCCCTTCTCCTGGAGCTCTTTCAGACGCTCGCGCACGGTCCTCCTCGAGGACGTGCCCCTACGCTCCTTGAGCCTCTGGGTTATCTGCGATATGTTCTGTCCGTCCCTGTCGAATAGTATCTTGACTATCTCCCTCGAGATGGAGTCCTTGACGCCCGGTACCAGCAGGTCGGGGGCGATCTCACCGTACTTCTGATATATGTCTATGAGGCGGAAGTAGCTGGACGATATCTTCTGGAACCTCTCGATGTACTCCAGGAGCTGGGAGTACGGCGTCGCTACCATGCGCATTGACTCCTCGAGGCTCTCCATCTTGTCCGAGAGCGACCTGATCTGTTTCTCGAGGTCTTCGTCCGCCATCGTGCTTTCATTATGCCGTCGAGCGTATAACTTCTTTATTCGGAAGCCCATCGGGTTATCATCATGGCTCTGACGAACCCGTTCAAGGAGCTCGACGGAGTGCCGGGGGTGTACACCACAGGTCGTACGCTCATGACGGTCAACTCCGCGAGGGATATGGATGTCTACGGCGAGCGGCTCGTCGAGTTCCAGGACCTGCAGTACAGGGCATGGGACCCCGGCCGGTCCAAGCTCGCGGCTGTTATACTGCTCGGCGCGAGGGCCATCGGGCTGGAAGGGTCCAGCAAGGTACTCTACCTGGGAGCCGCGTCTGGGACCACCGCCTCCCATGTGTCCGACATCGCGACCTCGGGCATCGTGTACTGCATCGAGGTGTCTCAGCGGTCGTTCAGGGACCTGATACGGGTGTGCGAGACCAGGAAGAACATGATACCGATCATGGCGGACGCCTCCCGTCCGGAGGAATACTCGCAGATGGCCGAGGGCGTCGACTTCGTGTATCAGGACATAGCCCAGCGGGACCAGGCGGAGATATTCGCGAGGAACCTGCGGCATTTCGGGGTCGAGCGCGGCATGTTGATGCTAAAAGCGAGGAGCGTCGATGTGAACCGCGAGCCTAGAGAGATATTCGCCGAGGTGGAGAAGAAGCTGGCCTCGAAGGGCGTCCCCGTCAGGGAGGTCATCGACCTCGACCACTACGCCAAGGCCCACGCTGCCTTCTTGGTGGGTCCATGAGTCGTGGGGATCCGTTCGCGTACGTGATAGCGTTCTCAGGGGACGAGTTCGTCATGGTCCGGCACAGGCACAGGGCGTGGGAGATGCCCGGTGGCAGGGTCGAGCCCGGGGAGACGCCCGACCACGCGGCTTCGAGGGAGTTCACCGAAGAGACGGGCATGACGTTCGAGCCTGTCGGATACCTCGAAGTCGACGGTGGCAGGGTGGTCGTAGGTCTGGTGCACTCGAGCTGCGTCGAGCAGCGTCCGTCGGAGGAGATAGCCGAGGTCCGGCTGTTCACGGAGTTGCCCGATGAGCTGTCGTTCCCGGAGGTGGAGTACCGGGATATGCTGGATAACGCCCGGAGGATGGTCGAAACCTTTAAAAGAGGGAAGAATATAAGCGCATCTGCTTCGCCGCTTATCAAACCACTTCCATCGGAGTAGAATCACAATGGCAAGGATGCATGCACGCCGGCGCGGACGCTCCGGCTCCACGAGACCTATCGTCGACA
>JAJISI010000142.1 GCA_022848805.1 Thermoplasmatota archaeon | reverse complement strand
CCTCGTGTCGGAGGCAAGTGCGAATATGGACTTCTTATCGAGTTCCACGCGCATCCTTAGGCCCTCCGGATCGTTATTGAAAGGCGGTTAGATATCTTTAGTTTGGCCCTCTAGCAGAGGAGTTCCCTGTATCTCAGGAATCTGCACGTCGTCGGTCAGCCGATTACCATCGTATCGCATCGGCATTGTAGACGAGGGATCCCTCCTCGGACAGGTCGACGATAGAGTTCGCCAGTAGACTCGTCCTCGACAAGGTGTACAGACTGCACTCTATGTACAGAGACCGTTCCACGGAGTTGTAGGACTCATAGCCTTCATGCTGTATCATCCCACGGAGTGAAATGCCCTCATCGATGGATATTCTGAAGACATAGGCTCCTGACCAGTAGTCGTATGATCCATTCACGTAGCTGTAGTCGTATGTGGTCATGGGGATGACCAACAGCTCCCTCTCCAAATCGAACAACACCGATTTATGATCGTACCCCGCAATCGACCACGAGTATTCCGCCACCACGTACGAATCCTGTTCCACGGGGTTGACAGGGTTCGAAACGTCGAACAGGGACAGTTTGACTTGGCTGTCGAGCCTGCCGATCCCCAACACATGATCTGAGCCGACAGGATGCAGGTACGATGAGAACCCGGGTATCTTTAGCTCGCCCAGGACGGAGGGCGAATGTGGGTCGCTGAGGTCGATCACGAACAACGGGTCGACCTGTCTGAAGGTAACAAGGTAGAGAGTGTCTCCTTGGAAGCGTGCGGCGTAAATCCTCTCTGTAGGCGCCAAACATTCCAAGGCGCCTACGACGGACAGGGCCGAGTCGAGCACGTACACGCCGCTCTCCGGCTCCAGCCAAGAGGTCGTCGTGGCCACCCGCAGCATGTCGTCCTTCTCGTCCATCGAGAACTGGTTCAGGAGCCAACCCTTGACGTCGCCTCTCGCGGAAGGCACCATCGTAAGACCGTCTACTGAGACCTTGTGGATTGTCGTGCGGGCCGCGTCCTCCACCTCAGGGACCGACTCCGCATCGCTCACTAGCACATGTCCCACCCACTTCTGGATCGTAATGAAGAGTGCATCCGGGGACATGTAGATTGTCGACGCGTACCCCGCGATGACCGACATGTATCTGTGAGCCCCTGATGACACATCGATTGCGAGGAGATTGACGAACGAATCCTTCGAGCAAGAGTCAGCGTCGTAGTATATCAGGCTCGCATCGAACGTTTCGTTCTCATCCTCGGTCCACATCTGCGGCAGACATGCATCACCATCAATCATCCACACGTATGTCTGTGCGACCAAGTACACGACATCATCGATCATCCTTGACGTGAGCAAGTACCCAGATACCCCGCTGGAGAACTCGAGCACCGGAGTGGACACATCGCTCACATCAAACACGGAGACAAACGCCCTGTCCCGATTAGCTGTATAGTCAGGGTATTCCGTTTCGTCGTCGTAGAGCCACCAGCTGATATACACCGAGGAAAGCACCACCAGCTTGTCTTCATACAAATACAATCCCGAGATGTATGCCTGCATTTCCTCGGTCTTGAGCGGGAGGATATCGGCAGTGCTCAGCACCGAGATGTTCTCCATTTCGGATGGCGGGTAAGCCCTGACAATCGAGACACGGTCGTGCGAGGCGATGAACACAAATTCCCCGTCGGTTTTCACGATATCCTGCTCGTCGACGCCGGAGACTTGCACATTCGTCGTCGAGTGCTCGCTCGTCGAATCGCCTAATGTGGAATCGCCAGCTCCATAGGTGCTGTCGAGGATGTATTTCGACTCGTTGCCCGCGACCGTCGCGTCCTCGAGGAAGTCGGCGAGCTCATCATAGTCAGAGAATGATCTCAATACGCTGGTGTCTCCCAGCCGATCATCCCCTCCCCTGAAGACCGCGTAGGTTATCGTTCCAGCGGTCAGCACCGTTGCAGCCATGCAGACCACCAAGGCAGTCCTAACGTACC
>JAJISI010000141.1 GCA_022848805.1 Thermoplasmatota archaeon | reverse complement strand
GATGGTCCAGGGACCGCGACTCCGGCGGCGGCGGATACGACGGCGGCAGGAAGCGATTCTAGGGCGACGTCGTGCATAGGCCTGCAGCCCAGATCTAACGATGGCGGGCTGCCCAAACCCCATCATATTCTAATTTTCTTGCATCCTCGGATCAGTGCATGCCCTCATCTGAGCCCTTCGACGATGGAGTTGGATTGTCTATAGAAGGGCCGGCCATCCTCGCGAAGAAGTAGTAGCCCACGACTGGGACGGCACCGATCGTGCCGAATATCAGCCATATCACAGTCGGGTCCGCGAGCATGCCAAGAAGAGTCATCCCGAACAGGAACCCAAAGCCAACGCCGAGCTGCTGGACGAGTCCGGAGAAGCCCATGTACATGCCTCTCTTCACCTCTGGAGACATGTCAGCTATCACAGTTGAGAGCACCGACATGTAGAAGATCTCGCCGATGGTGATGATCACGATACATCCGGCCAATGCGTAGTAGTCCGCGGCTAGGAATATGAGCCCGAAACCGAGCGCGGCAATGAGCTGCCCCACGGCAAGCACCAGCGAACGACGGAACCGGACCACCTGCGAAGTCACCCAAAGTTGCAGGGATACGATCATGACTGCGCTTAGAGCGAACAAGAGCGCCCACTCGACTTCATTCATGCCGAGTGATTCGAACGCGTATACCGGAAGCACGGACATCCACTGCGCGAAGAAAAACCAGAACATGGCGCTCAGGGAACAAAGGAGCAGGAACGGTCTGTCGCGAGATACTGACACGACCGATCTGAAAGTGACCCTTATGGATTCCAGCTTCTCCGGCCTCGTCTCCCTGATGTATACCAGATTCAAGAAGAACGCGACGGCCAATATGAGAGCGCCGAACACGAACAGCACCTTGATGGGGTAGACTGCGAGTATCACCGCACCCATGACGGGACCGAATACGATGCCGACGCTCCATGCAACCCTCAATGCGCTGAAGGCTCTCGGCCTGTCTACGGGTTTTATCACGTCCGCGATCATCGCGTTGGCGGCAGGCATGTACATCGATCCCACGAACGAATCTGCCAGCACGAGTATGAGCAGCGTCACGAAATCGTAGGCGAAGAAGTACATCAGCATGGTGATGGACATCAAGCTGAGGCTCGCCAGAAGAACTGGTCTCCTGCCGATCTTGTCTGCTAGCATCCCCCCTATTATCATAGACGGCACACCGGCGACCATATAGCCCGCGAGAACTACTCCCGCCGCCCATTCTTCCAGCCCCATATCGATTGTGATATAGATGGCCAGGAATGGAATGATCAAACCGAAGGCCATGTTCTCTATCAGCGCGCTCGCTACGAGTACTTTGAAAACCCGCGGGAACCGCCTCAGATCGTCTAGTACCATCTACTTGCCTCGCCCTCACATGAACGGCTGGAATGCCCTCTTCCCCTATCCGTCCTAGCCCTGCTGGATTGTCTGAACAAGGTTAATATTACCCTTATGACCTTCCTGGGCTCGGAACGGAAGTATGTCGATTTGCCAGATAAGCATTCTGTCTGAAAACGATATCGAGCGTGTACACGAGAACACCCTTCTCATCCTCGAGGAAACGGGAGTGAAGGTCGGGAGCGCGAAAGCGCTGGACATGTTGGAGCACGGAGGCGCGTCCGTCGACCGCGACATCATGACGGCGTATATTGACGAGCACATGGTGAACGACGCCGTCAAATCGATGCCCAAAGAGATCAGGCTCTGCGCACGAAACCCGGCACAGGACATGCAGGCTCCCAAGAAGGGGTACCCGTACATGGCCACGAACGGCACCGCGGTGTACACCAGGGACCTCGACACGGGCGAGAAGCGGATGACCATGGGAAAGGACCTACTCGACTTCCAGGTCCTGAGCGACGCGATAGACTCGATAGACTATGTTTGGCCTATCGTCACGGCCCATGACGGACCCGAGGGGGGCCACGGACTAAATGACTTCGTGATTTCGCTGAAGGGCACGACCAAGCACTTCCAAGGAGAGGCATTATCGGAGAAGGAGG
>JAJISI010000140.1 GCA_022848805.1 Thermoplasmatota archaeon | reverse complement strand
TTCATACTACGTCGCTATACAGTATGCGTTCATAGAACAAGTACAGACATAGCTATGCAGACTTGGGCACGCTCACCGCTCAGGAGCCCTCTCAAGTGCTTCCGTCGGGGAACGCCCGGTACCGGGTCTTGGAATCGTGCTCAGTTGATACATCGGCAGAAAGGAGGAAGCGATGAGTAAGGCAGTGGCCATAAATGGCAGCCCTCGAATGGAACGAGGGACTACGGCGATGATCCTTGATCCTTTCATCCAAGGCATGATGGATGCCGGGTCCGACGTCGAGTTATTGTACGCCAGCCGCCTCAAAGTGAAACCGTGCGCCTGCGGCAAGATGTACTGCTGGAGCGAGATGCCCGGGGAATGTTGCATCAAGGATAAGATGCAGCTGCTTTATCCCAAGCTAAGGGAGGCAGAGATTCTTATCCTGGCCACGCCGGTTTACATTCCCCTGCCTGGCGACATGCAGAACATCATCAACAGGCTTTGCCCCTTGCTTGATCCTGTGCTCGAGTTTCGCGAGGGACGCACCCGGGCAAGGTTCCGCAAGGACGTTCGCATCCAGCAAATCGTGCTCGTGTCTGCCGGTGGCTGGTGGGAGAAAGCGAACTTCGGAACGGTAGTGCGTATCATCGAAGAGTTCGCTGAAGATGCGAGTGTGAAATTCGCGGGTGCGGTGCTCAGACCCCACGCGAGCTTGATGAGACAGGAGGGAGAATTGACACAGGATGGGAAGGCGGTTCTGAATGCGGTGCGAAGAGCTGGTCATGAGCTGGTCAAAGAGGGTGTGATGACGGAGGAAATTCTTGAGGAGATAAGCCGCCCGCTTATCTCCCAGGAGGATCTCTGGCGTAGATGGAGCGCATCGTAGGCGGTTGTGTATTGTCGAAGGAGTTTCGCTCTGGCTCTATGCATGCCCGACCCGCGTCCGCACAAGCTCTGTATTGATGATTCCGAGCGTTATGGATATCTACCGAGAAAGTAGCTGCGGAGAACGCATCGCTCGTGTGTGATGCCCGCTTTGTTGTGCCAGGATTGCCGACACGCACTTTGGGCGTTATGCTTCACAGAAGGATGTAGACGTGAACGAGGAAATCTTGAATCAAGAATGGTTGGACCTCGCCCCAGCCTGGATCAAAGAAACGAGAGAGGGTGAGAATTCGACGCGCACGGGGCTCCTCGACAAGCCAATGCTTGAGGCCTGCGGGAACGTCGAGGGTCTTCGCGTGGTGGACTGCGGCTGTGGAGAAGGTTGCTTCTGCCGACTGCTCGCAGACCGTGGAGCCGCATATGTCCTGGGCCTCGATCTGTGTGTTCCCATGATTGAAGCGGCTAGGGAGATGGGATCCGGTCGCGACGAGTACCGTGTCGCCGATGTACAGGATCTGAGTTCCCTGACGGACGGGACGTTTGACCTCGCCGTCTCGTACCTGAACCAGTGTGACCTACCCCACTTCGACGCGAATAACAGAGAGGTGTTTCGCATCCTGAAGCCCGGAGGACGATTCATCGTTGCCAACCTCCATCCAATGCGGTCTGCGGTGGGCGGATGGCACAGGACGGAGGATGGGAAGAAGCTCCACGTGATGCTGGATCGCTACTTCGAGGAAACCGAGCGCCACTGGACGATGATGGGAGTCGAGTTCACGAACTTCCATCGCTCCCTGTCCACATACGTCCGCTCCTTCCTGACCGTCGGCTTCCACATCGCCGACATCGTCGAGCCGACGGTGACGCCGGAGCAACTGAAGGCCTACCCGCAGCGCGATGATGAACTGCGCGTACCGAACTTCATCGTCTATGCACTCGGCAAGCCCCCGTAATGATAGATGGAAACACAACGTTGTGCGACTGCACAAGCCCTGCACTGATAAGGAGAAAAACTATGGATAATTACCGAGAAGATACGTACGGAGAACGCATCGCCTGCGTATATGATGACTGGTATGCCGAGTATGATGACGCTACAGTGACGACTCTGCGTGAACTTGCTCAAGGCGGACGGGCGCTGGAACTCGCGATCGGGACCGGACGTGTTGCCCTTCCCTTACAGCAGA
>JAJISI010000014.1 GCA_022848805.1 Thermoplasmatota archaeon | reverse complement strand
GTTCATGAGCGTCCTACCGCATCTCGACCAAGAGAGGATCGCCAGGTTCGCGACCCTCATCACGTCCCAGAGCGGGTTCGTCGTGATCAACACGGAGCGTGTGGGGTGAACAGGATATGACGCTGAGTAGAATCAAGACAGGAATATCTGGACTGGATGAGATGCTTCAGGGCGGCCTGCCGGAAGGACATATCGTGGTGCTCATGGGGTCCTTCGGGACGGGCAAGACGACGATGGCGCTCCAGTTCTTGATAGAAGGTCTCGCCAATGACGAGCACTGCATATTCATATCGCTCGAGGAGGACAAGGACTCCGTTCTGAAGAACGCCGCCTCATTCGGCTGGGACCTCGCCGACGCCATATCTGACAAGAAGCTCGGGCTCTTCAAGCTCGAACCATCAGACGCCAAGACGACCATCACGAGGATAAAGAGCGAGCTGCCGAAGTTCGTGAAATCATTCGGGGCTAAGAGGGTGGTCGTCGACTCGGTCTCCCTCCTCAACATGATGTTCTCGGACGAGTCGGAGCGTCGCTCCAACCTGTTCAACCTCAGTCAGCTGCTCCGGAGCACGGGGGCGACCGTGATCCTGACGGCCGAAGTCAAGGACGAGAACCCGAGATCGTCGCGTGACGGGCTCGCGGAATACACTGCTGACGGGGTGCTTCTCCTGGATTCCGAGGAGAACCGTGACTCCGGTGAGGTGCAGCTGACGGTGAGAGTGTTGAAGATGAGGAGGACGGCCCACTCGAGGAGGGTCAAGCCGTATTCGATCACGGAGAGCGGCGTCGTCGTTCACGCGGGCGCGGAAGTGTTCTGAAGCGCGCGTGCGCAACGGAGCGTTACCTCGATAGCCTCGTCATGCTAGCTCCTCGTCGAGCACCGAGCCGAGGCGCCTGATTCCCTCGGTTATCAGCTCGTCCGAGGGATGAGTGAAGTTCAAGCGGAGCGTGCTGAATCCATCCGCCGGGTTGGGGTAGAACGCCTTGCCGGAGACGAATGCGACCTTCTTCTTCACCGCCTTTTCCAGCAGTTCGACCGATGACACACCATCGGGAAGAGTCGTCCATAGAAACATCCCGCCCTCAGGCGTTAGCCAGCTGACGCTGTCCGGCATGAACTCGGACATGCCCTTGAGCATGAGGTCGAGTTTCGTACCATATATCTTGCGAATCTCCGTCACTTGCGGGTCGATGTGGCCGCGGGTGATGTATTCGCACGATATGACCTGCCCGAGGACGTTCGTGCATACATCGCTAGATTGCTTCGCTATGATAAGCTTGCGCAGGATGTCCGTGTGTCCCACGGCCCAGCCCACCCTGAACCCAGGCGCGAGTATCTTGGAGAACGTGCTCATGTACACGACCCTGCCCTCGTCGTCGAAGCTCTTGATCGGGCGGATGTCCTCCCCCTTGTACCTGAGATCGCCGTAAGGATCGTCCTCGAGGATGACCAGGTCGTGCTCGTGGGCAAGGTCCACGAGCTTCCTCCTGTTCTTCTCGGGCATGGTCACCCCGGCAGGGTTCTGGAAGTTGGAGAGGACATACACGATCTTCGGATGCTCACCGGCTTTCGAGAGCTCCGCGAGCTTCTCCTCGAACAGGTCCATGCGCATGTTGTCATTGTCGATGGGGACGGTCTCGAACCGTGCATCGTATACCGCAAACCCTGTCAGGGCCGTCAGGTAAGTGGGCGCTGATACTATCATCGGGTCGTTCGGGTCGATGAATACCTTGCCCATGAGGTCGATGACCTGCTGCGACCCGCTCACCGTGATCACGTTGTCGGTGTCGATGTCCATCCCCTTCTTCCTCATCCGGTCTGCGAGCGCTTCACGGAGAGGTAGGTAGCCCTCGGTGATGCCGTACTGCAACGCCTTCGCGGCGTCGGTCGACCCTAGGATGTCGTTGGAGATATCGCGTATTATCTCCGCAGGGAACGTCTGCGGGTTCGGTAACCCTCCCGCGAAAGATATCATGTCGGGATTCTGCAGCAGTTTCAGCAGCTCTCTGACGTCTGATGCCTTCAGCTTCTCGGCCCTGGCCGAGAAGTGTCTGTCGAACGCCCCACTCAACTCCCGGTCCCTCGCCACATAGTACCTTCTCCAAGGGTTTTAATCCTTCTTCCCTAACAGGATGAGTGCCTCTCCGATGCTAGGGTCGGCGCGAAATAGTCAGCGGTCCAGCAGGACCAAAACCATTAATAACGGCAATCACTTACAACGCACCTGGTCACATGAAACTGATACGCCAGGGTAAGGTTAAGGACGTCTACGCGGTAGACTCCCACACACTCGAATTCTTGTTCTCGGACAAGATATCCGTCTTTGACAAGGTCATTCCATCGCTGATCCCGAACAAGGGAGAGGCTCTGTGCAGATCTAGCGCTTTCTGGTTTCAGTTCGGCCGTTCGATAGGCGTCAAGACGCACTTCAAGGAGCTCATTCCTCCGAACCGCATGAGGGTTCAGCGGGTGCAGGTACTCGAATACTCCAAGATCGACAGGAAGACCACCAACTACCTGATCCCTCTCGAAGTGATATGCCGGCACTACGTCGCCGGCTCCCTCTGGGACCGGATCTGCGAGGGAGAGCTGAAGCCGTCTAAGCTGGGATTCAAATCGGGGAAGGATGTCAAATACGGCGACAAGCTCCCTGAACCGTTCATCGAGGTCACCACGAAACTCGAGAAGGTCGACCGGCTCCTCAAGAAGAAGGAAGCCCTGAAGATATCCGGACTCACTCAGGCCGAGTACGACAACATAATCGAGACCACACTCCGCGTGGACGAGGTGATCGCGGAGGAGGTCGAGAAGCGCGACCTCATCCATGTCGACGGGAAGAAGGAGTACGCGTTCGACGAGAACCGCGAGCTCATGGTCGTCGACACCTTCGGCACCTCCGATGAGGACCGCTGGTGGGACTGGGAGAGCTACTCGAAGGGGGAGTTCGTCGAACTAAGCAAGGAGGCCGTGAGACAGTACTACAGGCAGACGGCCTACTACGAGAAGCTCTCGGAGGCTAGGAAGAAAGGTAAGCCCGAGCCCAAGATGCCGACGCTTCCAGCGGATAAGATCGATGAGATATCCGAGCTTTACATCGAAATGCTCGAGAGGATCACGGGCGAGAGCTACAGATAAGCCCGTCGGTTGTCCATCGGACGCGGTCCGAAGAGTTAATCTCATTCTCGGTTGATGTACGAGTGGGAAGAATGGAGCTCCACGGGATAGACGAGTTGATGCGGTATCTGAAAGGACGCTACGATTCCAGCGAACGCAAACACGAGTGGCGCGCCCTGAGCGGTAGAGATCACGCGAGCGGCAAGTATGACACTTTCATATTCTCAGAGGACAAGGTCTACCAGATCAGATCCGCTGAGGTGTCCCCTAGGAGGATGGTCGCGGTCGGCGGCGAAGTCGGCTCCAACTCACCTGACCTGTTCGAGCTGATCAAGGATGGCTCCCCTATCCCACTCGGAGTCATATCAAAGACAACCGATGCGTCCGCGATCATCATGTTAGGGATGCAGCAGTACTCCTCGGATGTCGCAGACGTCTTGAGGAACGAACACTTCCACTCACGGCAGGACCGTCTCGAGGGAGATCTCGAGACCAGGTTGGACAAGCTGCTCGAACGCCCCGAGTTCAGAACGTCCTATAGGCGCCTCCGCGAGGACCAGGAGAGCTACTTCGCCTGATCCTGCCACCCGTCCGGAACCGTCCTATTCTAGGTTGCCGTCGAGGTAATGCTCGTATCCTGCCAGGTCCAGCAAGCCGTGTCCTGAGAAGTTGAACGCGATGATCTTCTCCTCGTTCTTCTCCTTGGCTTCCAAGGCAAGGTCGATCACAGCCTTGACGGCATGGGCCGTCTCGGGGGCCGGCACTATCCCCTCGGCCCTCGCGAACATCGCTGCAGCATCGAACACTTCCTTTTGCTGGTAGGCGACCGCCTTCACGATACCCGCATTCGTCAGAGCGCTGACCGTCGGCGCGGCACCGTGATACCTGAGGCCACCTGCGTGGATCGGCGATGGGACGAACGCGTGCCCGAGCGTGTACATCATGAGCAGTGGCGTCATCTCCGCGGTGTCGCCGAAATCGTACTCGTACTTGCCACCGGTCAGCGTCGGCACGACCGTTGGCTCGACCGCGACGAACTCCGTGTCGAGCTTCCCCTTGAGCTTCTGCCCGATGAACGGGAATGTGAAGCCGGCGAAGTTGGATCCGCCACCGACACATCCGACGAGGTAGTCCGGCTGCTCACCCAGCTTCTGGAACTGGAGCATCGCCTCCTGGCCGATGATAGTCTGATGTAGCATCACGTGGTTGAGCACGCTGCCCAGGCTGTACTTCGCCTTTTCGTCCTTCACGCAAACCTGGAGAGCCTCGCTGATGGCGATGCCCAGAGATCCTGGGTGGTTCTTGTCCTCGGCGAGGAGCTTCTTGCCGAACTCTGTGAGGTTGCTGGGAGATGGACTGACATCGGCTCCGAACAGACGCATCATCACCTTTCTGTAGGGCTTCTGGTCGTAGCTCGCCCTGACCATGAACACCTCGCACTTGAGACCGAAGTGGTTGCAGGCCATGCTGAGCGCCGTTCCCCACTGTCCCGCCCCTGTCTCGGTGGTCAGTTTCTCGACGCCCTCCTTGAGGTTGTAGTAAGTCTGCGCGAACGCGGTGTTGGTCTTGTGACTCCCTGCGGGGCTGAGGTCCTCCCTCTTGAAGTATATCTTCGCGGGTGTCTTCAGCTTCTCCTCGAGCCTGACCGCCCGCTGGAGCGGACTCGGCCTCGTGATCATTTGGTATGCGTCCAACACCTCTTCCGGTATGTCGATGTAGTTCTCCGACGACATCTCCTGGGCGATCAGCGCTTTCGGGAAGATGACCTCAAGGTCCGATGGGGCAATCGGCTCCTTGGTCGCTGGGTTCAGCGGCGGCGGGAGCGGCTCTGGCAGGTCGGGCAATATGTTGTACCACTTCTTAGGCATCTCTTCTAGCGAAAGCATCGTTCGAATCGTCTTCAATCCACTCACTCCCCTCGTTGTGAGGTGACGGTGACCACGTGGATTGTATATATCTTTTTGCTACATTGATGTACACATATCGGCGTGTCTGCGGAGAGGCGGTCTATCGCAGGTAGATCAGCCTAGACAGCCTCCTGTCCCAGGTCCAATCGTCCTCTGTGACCGCTTCGTCCCTCCTCGTAACCATGTAGTTCAGCTTGGCATCGAGGTCGTCCGCGTGATGAACCAGGAGCGCCTCCGGCATCATTGGTTCCACGGGGGACCCCCACTCCTTCCTACCATGGTGCGCCAGCACGATGTGCCTCAGCTTCATCGCAAGGTCTTCAGGGAAGCCGTCTATCGTTCTGATCATCGCAGCCAGTTCCTCGTCGCCGATCGTCAGATGGCCTATGAGGTTCCCTTCGGGTGTGTGGTTGATGTTCGTCCCCACCGCGAAGCTCCTGATCTTCCCTATGTCGTGGAGCAGTGCTCCGGCTATCACGAGGTCGCGGTCGAGGTTCGGCTGCAACTGGAGGACCTTGGCGCACATCTCCACGACGTTCAGCGTGTGATGCAGCAGCCCTCCCACGGCAGCGGAGTGTAGCTGGATAGATGCCGGGCAGGCGCCGAAAGCTTCCATGAACTCGTCGTCCTCGAAGAAACTCTTCAGTAACGCGGAGACATGAGGCTCCTCCACGCTTCGGGCGAACACGAGAAGCCTATCCTTCATCTCCTGGATCCCGTCCAGGGTCTTCAGCAGTCCAGAGATGTCGTAGTCTCCGTCGCTGAGATGCTCGACGATCCCGCCGTTCTTCTCGCTGACCGAGATCTCCAGCTGGCTCTTGAACTCGCTCACCTCGCCGACTATCCGAACGACATCCCCCTTACTGAGAGAGTCGTGGAGCGCCTCGACCCTGG
This sequence comes from Thermoplasmatota archaeon, assembly GCA_022848805.1. GTDB lineage: Archaea > Thermoplasmatota > Thermoplasmata > UBA10834 > UBA10834 > UBA10834. The sequence goes on along the minus strand of JAJISI010000014.1, from coordinate 10,948 downwards.
CTCTGTCATCTCCTCCCCAGTACTTCGCGGTCGTCTGGCCGGTCCTGTCGGCGACCCGGAACTCGAACATGTGGCCGTATCTGTACTCTGAGACGGGTTTCCTGTACGCCACCGAAAAATATGAGTCGACCCTGTCACCTGCGGCCAGCGCTCCGATCAACTGCTTGTCGGCCATGCCATCAAACCGTCCCTCGCTGCGTTCAGCGTCCTCCATAATCGGTTTTGACTATGTATTATATTCCTTCCAGGGGGGGGGTGAGCCGAAAGCCCTGGTCGAGCCTCAACAACTGGCGGTATGCTAAATCGCCGTCCCCGCCGGCTGGTGTGGATTGGACCGACTTCCGGTCACACCTTCCTGAGGACGGCTTCGGGATACAGGCCGGTTTTCGATACAGTTAGCATACCATGTCATCGAGGGGCGATGCCACGCAGTTTCCGCCTGAGGAGACCGAGGACACGCTTATTCGGATGCGAAAAATAAAGCCGCTCCGGCCCAGCATCCCAGGGCCGGAAACTGCATTTCCCTCTTTTTGCCTGCTCACCAGCAGCGGGAGTACCCGCAGGTTCTGCATACCACGCATCCCTCGACGTACTCCACCATGCTTCCGCACTCGGGACACTCGGGGCACACATCTCCCCTGTCCACGTGGTTCTGCTTCTCGATTGTTACGCTCGCCGCTCCCTCCGCGCCATTCCTGATCGCTGACCGGTCCTTGGAATAACGTTCGAGGGCTTTGGCCACGGCGTCGCTGCACGAGAGTACCATGCCTCCTGGCTGCCAGAGCGGGGCCGGGCACCTGATGCCCCTCAGCTGCTTCACTAACGACTCGGGCTCTATACCCGACCTGAGCGCCAGCGAGAGCAGGCGACCTATCGCCTCAGACTGGGAGGCGGTGCAACCCCCGGACTTGCCCATCTGCGTGAAGACCTCGCAGAGGCCGTTCTCATCCTCGTTTATCGTGACGTACAGATGCCCGCACCCCGTCTCGATCCGCTGCGTCGAACCCTTGGTGACGTAAGGCCTCGGCCTGGGCGCGCGCGAATCCCCCTCGTCATCCCCAGCGGCCTGCACCTTTGCGGGTGCATCACCGACGCTCAGCACCTGGTCATCCCTACTCCCGTACCTGTACACGGTGACGCCCTTGCAGCCGAGCTCATAGGCGAGGAGGTACGCCTTCTCGACATCCACCGTCGTCGCTTCGTTCGGGAAGTTGACCGTCTTCGAGACCGCATTGTCCGTGTGCTCCTGGAACGCCGCCTGCATGCGTATGTGCGCTCCCGGGTCGATGTCCAACGCGGTGACGAACAGCTTCCGGACGTCCTCCGGGACTCCCTTCACGTCGCTTACAGAGCCCTGGGCGGCAATCTCCTTCATCATCGCGTCCGAGTAGAACCCTCTGCCCTCGGCCACCTCCTCGAATATCGGGTTCACCTCCGGCAGGATGTCCTTATCCATCACGTTCCTCACGTACGCCACTGCGAATATCGGCTCTATGCCGCTGGATGCGGACGCTATGATGCTTATCGTCCCAGTCGGGGCGATGGTCGTGACCGTGGCGTTCCTCATCCGATCGTACCTCTCGGAGAGTCTGCTGCCGTCGAAGTTCGGGAAGTTCCCGCGCTCCTGAGCCAGCGCGGCAGACGCCTTGCGTCCTTCTTCGTCTATGAACTTCATCAACTTCCTTCCAAGGTCGAGCGCTTCGTCGGCATCGTATCGGATGCCCATGCGTAGGAGCATGTCCGCGAACCCCATGACTCCCAGGCCAATCTTGCGGTTCGCCTTCGTCATCTCCTCGATCTGCTTCAGGGGATACTTGTTGACGTCGATCACGTCGTCCAAGAATCTCACCGACCAGTGAACGGTCTCGCGCAGCCTGTCGTAGTCGACGGTGAACTGCCCCCCCTCCAGCCTCAACATCTTGGATAGGTTGATGGATCCCAGGTTGCACGACTCGAAGGGTAGCAGGGGCTGCTCCCCACAGGGGTTGGTGCTCTCGATCTCGCCGATGTTGGGCGTCGGATTGTCCCTGTTGATCCTGTCCAGGAAGATAATCCCCGGCTCGCCGTTCCGCCAGGCCATGTTCACGATCATGTCGAACACCTTGCGGGCCTTCATCTTGGATGCCGATTCCTTGGTCCTCGGATTGACGAGCTCGTACTCCCCGTCCTCCGCCAGAGCTGCCATGAACCGGTCCGTCAGAGCGACGGAGATGTTGAAGTTGGTCAGCTTGGTGCTGTCCTTCTTGCTCGTTATGAACGGTAAGATGTCTGGATGATCCACCCTCAGGATTCCCATGTTCGCCCCACGTCGGGTGCCTCCCTGCTTGATGGTCTCCGTTGCGGTGTTGAAGACTTCCATGAACGATATCGGGCCGCTCGACACGCCTGCGGTGCTCTTGACCGAGTCGCTGGCCGGTCGGAGTCTCGAGAAGCTGAACCCAGTTCCGCCTCCGCTGTTGTGCGACACGAAGCCGTTCGCCAGGTAGGAGTGGGTGCCTTCCACGGTGAGGTCCACGACATCACGCTCCCCCTGAGGTACTAGTTCCTTCACGGTGACACCGAAGAACCCTTCGTCGTCTGCTTCGTCGTGGGCAACGCCTGCACTGTTCAGAGCGGCAGAAAGCTCCCTCTCGTCGGCCTCGGCCGTTCGCCTGTTCAGGAGTATGGAATCGAAACCGATCTTGTCTCTGAATACTTGAAAGCCAGACCTGGTGCAGACCGTCAGGGTACTTCCTCTACGGATGGTCGGTACACCGACGTAGAACAGCATGGTCTGAACGTCCCTCGCGGTCTCCTCGGAAGCGAGGTCCACCGATACCACGCCGATCGGGTCGATCCAACCATGTTCGGTGAACGCTCTTCTGAGGAATTCACAGAGGGCGTTCTCGTCGCCTTCGATAACCCTCTCGTCGACGCCTGATTGTATTATCTCTTCTACCTCGCAGTCGACGCTCTCCAATGCTCCCCCCAGCCATCCTCCAAGCTTCATGAGGAGGGTATCGCCTCTGTGCAGTTCGTCGATCTGCCTCCACTCGTGTGCTCCTTCCCTGCTCCTCACCATTAGTCGGTGGAGTCCTGTCCCCGAGACAGAGTAGCCCTCGACGGTTTCCACCGTGAACACTTCTTGCGTGCCGTTCGAATGACTACCGACGACTCTGTCCATTCCATCATGGGTCTCTATCCAGGCGCCCTCCTCGATTGCCCCGAGCTTCCTGCAGCCCCGGTCCGTCATCACGAGTGTCTCGGGGACGAGGCATTTGTGGATGAGCGCTGTGAATTTGATGGCGTCGAATATCTCCTCCATCGAGTCGCCTATCGGAAGAACGAAGCAAGCAGATAGTTGCCCGAGCTCACGGCCAGCGTTCATCAGCGTGGGGCTGTTCGGCAGGAACTCCTGGCGTGCCATGGCCTCGTAGAATCGTCGCGCGGTCTCATCGACCTCATCTTCGGACCCACCATAGTTCGCCTCTGCGGCCGCAATGGCCCGAGCCACCCTCTCGAAAAGTTGTCTTGGAGTCTCTACGGGCTCCCCATCGTCTCCCTTTCGGAGGTACCTCCTCTCCAGCACTGTCTTGGCGTTTGCACCGATTTGTGGCTCGAGGTCCCAGCCTCGACCTCTGACTTCATCCTTGGTTCTAGGGGTTGCGGTGGCCCCTCCTGTTTGATCCGGCGTCGTCGACATACTCCCCCTCTGGCTTCAGTGAAACGCATTTCAGATTGCTCAGGATTTCGCGTCCGTCGATGGCATCGCCACCTGTTACAAGCGCAACATGCTACCTCAAGGTATCTGCCTGCTTAGGATGCGAAAAGCTTTGTTGTTGAGTGTAAGTTGCCCAATCGTGTTGCTCATTTTAAAGTGCTTTCCAGACACGATATGGTAACAGTCTTTACCGTCGTTCTAGTGGAAACGGCACTATGCTTTATCTGATTGTTTATCAGGTTGCTTATCATATATGGGGTGCCAGTATACCCGTCTCGGTCCGATATGTGCGTACGAAAGACGTGGTCAGAGGCCCAGAGCAATTAACGGTGATATCTAGTCTAAGTCCATAGACATCGCAGTTTGCCATCGAAGAGTCCCAGATCGCGGACGCGGGGAGGATTTGAATAGGAGATGCTCATAGTGGATGGCCGTAGAACCTAGGGGGTACGGATTATTAAGGTCCGAGTTAAGATGTTTGCATCCTTCAGAGACATAATCGGGGCGAAAGAGGAGGAGCTTGAGGTCCAGGAAGGGACCACGGTTCAGAAACTCCTTGATGGTTACATCGAGAGATTCCCTGATATGGCTAGGTTCAGGGACCACATCATCCTCTCCGTCAACAAGGAATACGGCGCTGCCGGGCTTGAACTGAAGGATGGCGACGAGGTCTCGTTCCTTCCACCTGTGAGCGGCGGCTGACCGCGGTTTCTGCAGACTCTCCAGAATCCGTAAATAGCCTTACGGACATAATCGACCCCGTGGCCTCCTGACTGGCCCCGTGTATCGCTCCATAGACTGCATCGAAAACCGACTCCAACAAGAGGTGTGCATTGACCACAATCAGAGTCTGTCTGATCATCGCCGCATTGGCTTCAGCGGCCCTTGTCCTGCCTGGGACAGGAACGGCTCCTGACGGCGGATCGTACCGCCCAGTCATACTGGTCGAATCTGACCTGGGAGAAGGGCCTCCGGTCGATTATGCTTACAGGAACTTCTCAACCATTGTTGAGATCCTGTACGAAACAGAGTCAGCGCACTCCGATATCGCGAAGGTATACGATATCGGGGATAGTTGGGAGAAGACAGAGGGCATTGCAGACCGGGACATCCTGGCAATCAAGATATCGGACAACGTGGACTCTGACGAGGACGAACCTGAGGTGCTGATAATGGCCCTTCAGCATGCGAGGGAGTGGCCCACGTCGGAGATCGCGCTTCAGCTGATAGAGAACCTCACCGATTCGTACGGCTCTGATGCGAGGATCACCTGGCTGGTGGACAACAGGGAGACCTGGATAATCCCGGTCGTGAACCCAGATGGTCTGGAGTTCGCGATGACGTACGATGACATGTGGCGGAAGAACCGGAGGGATAACGGTGACACCACGTATGGCGTTGATCTTAACAGGAACTACAACGGCTCTGAGAACGGCGACCCGCTCGGAGAATGGGGCGGCGTGGGGACCTCCAGCGACACTGAAGACTACACTTACTGCGGGGAGTATCCTTTCTCTGAACCTGAGACCCAGGCCGTCAGGGACCTCGTGAAGAACCACAGTTTCACTGTCGCGATCGATTTCCACACCTACAGCAACCTGGTGATGTGGCCCTGGGGATATACCACCGACCTGCCGCCCGACAGCGAGGACCTAGCCAGGATAGGCCACGAGCTAGCCGCGCTGAACGGTTATGAGCCGGATCAATCGGTCGGACTGTATCCGACGACAGGCGACTCGCTTGACTGGCTCTACGGATCCGCGGATATCTTCGCATTCCTCTTCGAGGTGGGTGAAGGCCCGGACTTCAACCCGGACGGCAGGGAGACGGTTCTGGAACAGATTGCAGAGAACATACCACCTGCGCTCCTGCTGATGGAGATCGCAGGAGACCGAGAGGAAAGGCAGTTCGACATCAACCACACACCCCTGGATGACGCTCTGTACTCTGATGCTGGCTTCGAGGTCGACGCGAATGTCACAGCCGCTCGGGGTGTAGACACGTCGTCCCTCTCGGTCGCGTATCGCATCGATGGCGGTTCTTGGGTAGAAACCGGGATGTCCAAGACCACAGGGAACGACACCTACTCCGGCGTGATTCCGCCCCAGTCAGGCGGGAGCGTGGTGAGCTACTACGTCATCGCTCGTGACGAGGGAGGTGTCGGGCTCACTTCTCCCAGATATGCGCCGTACGATGTCCACACTTTCACAGTGATAGATGATACCGAGCCGCCTGTGGCCGACGCCGGACTGGACGCGACGATAACCATCGGAGCCAGTACCATCTTCGATGGTTCTGATTCGACCGACAACGTCGGCGTATCCAACTACTCATGGGTATTCGTCTACAACGGTTCAACTGTCGAGCTGTACGGGGTGAGCCCTGCATTCACGTTCTGGACGGAAGGGACATACGATGTCACCCTCGTGGTGACCGACGGCTCGGGCAACAGCGATTCCGCCGCGGTGACCGTGGAAGTCATGGACGGTGCGATCCCGGAATTCAGCCATGTCGTTGTCCCAGTGATGGCGATCCTGGCAATGCTGGTGTTCACAAGGTTCCGCATAGGCAGAGACCGTCGTCGCGAGGTTGGTTAGGCCGCCCTGCCATCACTCCAGGAGCACCGTCTTGAGAGGGATTCCTCTCACGCAGTCCATGTCTCCCTCAACGGACATTATCTTGAACCGCATCCCCTCGGACGCCCCGAGAGGTCTGCAGAGCGTGTAGTGCGGGCATCCCAGGTTCTTGCACTCGTTCGCTTCGAAAGTCAGCATCGACCCCTCGAGGGCTGCCTTGGCGTGCACGGCGGCCCTGATAGGTATCTTCTCGACCTCCACGACACGGACGCCTTCCTCGTGGATCCTGCATTCGTGCTGGACCTCTCTGATCCCTTTCACGCGGTACCTTCTGTTCTCCTCCAAGTGGAAGCAGACGTTCCTGACCTTGCAGTCCCTGCATTCCGCAAGAGGTCCTCCGAACACGAATTCGAACCCTTCCTTACACTGCAGCTTACCGACAACTGTGACGAGCACCATACTGGACACCTCCGCATTTCGTTGTTCATATCACGCTGGTGATCTTCGCCAGGCGTTCTGCGGCTTCGGGTGTCAGGCCTCGGTCTCCTAGGATGCTGTATCTATCCTTTCTGATCTCATGCGCGTGCACGAGGGCGTCAATGATCTGCTCGGGAGAGATGCCGAGCTCCTCAGCGTTGGTTGGCGCGCCGACGAGACGCAGCGCCTCTCGTATCCTCTCCCAGTCCCCTCCGTGGAGATACATCATCATGATCGAGCCGACGCCGCACTGCTCCCCGTGGAGAGCCTTGCCAGGCGCGGTTTTATCCAGAACGTGTGAGAACATGTGCTCCGAACCGCTCGTAGGCCTAGAAGAACTGGCCACGGCCATCGAGATGCCGGAGATTATTATGGGTCTGATCGCCACCCAGACGCTGTCCTCCAGGTTGGGCTTGATGGCGGCGGCGTTCTCGATTATCGATTCGGCGGCGTACTTGGCGAGATTGGCAGCACTTGAGCTGAAGAACTCGCTTCTCAGCCTGGCTGCGAGTTCCCAGTCGAGTATGGCCGTCGTGTTGGATATGACATCCGCACACCCTGACGCGAGGAGTCTGTACGGCGCCTTCACGATCAGAGCCGTGTCGGCGACTATGCCGAGTGGGACGTTCGCGTTGAGGGAGAGCGAGTTATCGCCGTCCCTGATGGATGCGCGGGGGCTGGCTATCCCATCGTGGGATGCGGAAGTGGGCACGCTGAGGAACGGCATGCTCATGTTGCCAGATGCGAGCTTCGCGAGGTCTATCTTGCTGCCGCCGCCGACGCCCACCAGGAACGACGCTCCAACCTCCTTGGTCTTCTCTTCGACCTTGACGAGGTTGTCTCTGCTGGCCTCCCCCGTGGTAATCGAGTGGACGGTATATCCCTCGTCAGCCAGTATGTCGGAGATGACCTTCGCCGCGAGACTTCCAGTCGTAGGCCCCGTCACGAGAAGGGCCGTTTCTCCGAGCTCGAAGTCCTTGGACATCTTCCCTATCTCTTCCACGACTTCGTGGCCGGCAAGCACCTGCCGGGGAAAATGCATCGTCCTGGCCTTCGTGAATCCATCCGCTATCAATGTGAGTACCTTCGCTTCAGTATGAATGCGCTGTTCTTGAACTTATCGCTTTCTATCTCGTGAATGGTATATATATCTTGCAGGAGCCAGTAGATGCTCCGACCAGTGCCAGTTCTCACGGGGAGGAGACCCTGTCCATCTTCTCTATCAGGTCGTCCATCCTGAAAGGCTTCGGCAGGAACTCGGTCGCGCCAGCATCCCTAGCCTCCTTCTCCACCAGCACGTCCGCGCTCACGAAGATGACCTTCTGCGTCGGGTTCATGCGCACGATCTCCTTCGTGGCATCGACCCCGTTCATGACAGGCATCCTGTGGTCCATGATTATTATGTCCGGCTTGTCGGGGGAGGTGGTGTATTTCCTGATGGCCTCCTCTCCGTCGAACGCCATGCCGACGACCTTGTACCCGCGGAGCTGGAGAATGTCCCTATAAAGCTCCACGATGAACAACTCGTCATCGACTATCAGCACGCTCGTCATGCTCCATCAACTCCTACGAATCTGACTATGAACTCGCTGCCCTTGGCCGTCGGCCCCGTCTCGAATGCGCCACCCAGCTTCTCTGCCATCACCTTCGCTATGATGAGCCCCGCCATCCCGCCCATCCTGGTGCGGGAGTCGGTGGAGACCTCGCCTATTGTCTTGAACCCCAGTGTAGTTGGTACGGCGACGTTCTCATCGGTCAGACGCACGACCCAGTGATTGACCTCGTGAACCGACTCTCCGGATACTCGCACCTTCACGCTCACTTGTTCGGATGTGTCGAGTCGTATCACTCCCATGAGTGCATTGGTCAGCGCTTCGTGTACGATGATTCCGCCAGCGGCGACCGCCTCCTCCCCGCTCTCATCCAACTCGATCCGGACCTGTCGGTCTGGGAACATGCCGGCAGCATCGGAGATGGCCTTCTTGACCGCCTCGTTGAGGTCCACCAGTTCGGAGGAGGGCATCTTACCCGTCTTTCGCATCAGGCAGAGCATCTTCATGCTCTCGAAAATTCGCGTTGAAATCTTGATTTGCGACTCCGCTCTCTTCGCATGCCTCTCGGCCCTCTCATTCGCCCCGGACGATTCCGTCATGAGCTCGATCGCGCTGAGAACCGCCTGGTTGATGTTCAGAATGTCGTGACTGACCAGATCCACTATGACCTGGAACTCCTCGTCGAGGCTGTTGTCATGAGTCTTGCAGTTCAACGCCCATGCTCCTTGGTGATGCCCTAACCAGATGTTAGGGTGATACTGGGTAAAAAGATTTTCCTAGCTGACGGCGTCACCTAACGGCCCTGAACACCCTTGCTTCCTGGACAATGTTGGTCAGGGATGGCCTCTTATGTCCGCACGGTCAGGCGAAGTCGTCCAATGTCCGGGCGGCCGACAGCGTAGCCTTCTCCGTGCCCTCTGACACCCACTTCCGGTAGTTGGCGGGTAGGTCGGCGTCGCTGTAATCCCGGTTTCTCTTGGATTCGAGGTTCTTGATGTCGGACATGAGTATCCAATAGCGCTTCGCGTCCTTTCGGCCCTTCTTCCCCGGGAACCGGTCGCGCGCGTCCATGAGTATCTCGTCGTTGAGGCATATGTGGGCGTGCTCCTCGTCCAGGACCGCCACGGTGTAGCCCGGCTTCCTCTTCGCGAAGTGCCTGAGCACGAGGTCCACGATTCTGTGCTCGAAACTTCCCCTGCCGACGATGGTCATGTTGTCGGAGTCCTCGGAGAACGTCAGGAAGTCCTTGGCCCTCCTGTACTCCCCCGTGACCCGCCTTACGCGGTCCTTCATCTCCTTGGCCTCGGGGGCCACCTGGGACAGGTACGCCTTCGTACCCTCCCTCTCGATGAGCTCCAACACCCTGAATATCAGCTGCAGCCGGTCTCTGTAGTTGAACCGGGATGCCCAGAATATCTCATCCTCGAGAATCTCGTTCAGCTTCTGATCCTCGAGGAAGTCCAGCCCTCCGAAACGCTCTCTGTACTCAGTGTACAGGGAGTCGAAGTCGAGCTCGTCCGCATCGAGTGTCTCCTCGAAGAAGAACCTCTGTCCCCTCGCCCTCTCCACCGGCTTCGCGTTGTGTACTCTGCTCGCTAGGAAGGCTCTGGTAATCGACTGCGGTGAAGGGCTGAATAACACTAGCATCCGGCGGCACTTCCAGCCGAATCATGCTCGATGTGAAATATAGAGTTTGGGGAGGTCGGCTCGCAAGTTCGAGCGATTCAAAAAGACTATCTACCGGTCGTCGTATGAATCTTATACTTGACGGAGACCGCGCAGGAGGGTGACCCAGCTAGCCCCGGCGACGTCTCGGAGCTGTTCGACAGGGCGAACGAGGCGTACGATTCGGGCGACTACATCAGGGCCATATATCTACTGGACGAGAGCATATCCAAGGAGCCGTCGAGCGTGGTGGCCTATAACAACAAGGGGGCTGCGTTGGACGCTATCGGCCGCATGGAGGAGGCGGAGGAATGCTACCGTGCCGCGATATCTCTATCCCCATCATACGAGCTCGCATGGCACAACCTTGGTAACAGCCTCTTCGCCCAGGAGCGGTTCAGAGATGCCAACAAGGCGTATGCTAGGGCGCACTCGCTCGATGCTGGCCGGGTCGAGAACCTGATAGGCCTCGCGGAGTCCAGGGCAGAGTCCGGCCGTCGCAGGAAGGCGAACTCGGCGATCGGCCTCATATCAGCACTGGCCGAGGGCGACCATTCACTGATGCTGATCCAGGCCGACCTGTATGTCCTGACCGGGGAGGATGATAAGGCCGTCGAACGGTGCGAGCGGTACATTTCGGCGCACCCTGAGGATGTCCAGGGATATGTCCACCTGGGAGGCGTGGAGCATGAGATGGGGAGATATGACGATGCCATAACCGCCTTCGAGCGGGCCCTTGAGCTTGCGCCGGACGACCTGCAGATATGGAACAACCTCGGATACTCGTGCTCCTGCGCGGGTCAGACGGACAGGTCGCTGGCCGCGTTCGACCGTGCGATAGATATCGATCCTTTGTACAAGCACGCGTGGTACAACAAGGGCTACGCCCTGCACGGAGTCGACCGGTTGGAAGAGGCGGTCGTATGCTATCGGGAGGCAGTCGAGATCGACAGCCAGGACAGGGTACTTCTGAACAA
>JAJISI010000139.1 GCA_022848805.1 Thermoplasmatota archaeon | reverse complement strand
CGGTGCGGATGTTGATTTCTCGAAGAAGATTGCGAAGATACCCGAGGAAATGATCAATGAGGCTCTGAGCAAGGCACCCAGGAACATACGTCTGTGTGCCAGGGACCCGAAGCACGATATGGAGATCCCGGTATCCGGCCCTCCGTTCGCGGCCACCTCCGGGCTGGGAGTGTACATCCGGGACATGGACACAGGCGAGAAGAAGCCGTCGACCAGGAAGGACATAGCGGACTTTATTCGTCTGGGCGACGGACTCGACGGGGTCGATTTCCTGTGGACTTCCATCACAGCGAACGAGGTGCCTCCGATCTCACACGGTCTTCATGAGCTCTGGACGGCCATGCAGAACACGACGAAGCACGTGAACGGCGTTTCCGTGATGGGCGCTGCCGATTCGCGCAAGCAGGTCGAGCTCGGATCGCTCATCGCTGGGAGCGAGGAGGAACTGAGGAAGCGGCCGTTGTTCTCAGTGATCTGCTGCTCGATCGCACCCCTCTCATACGAGGGCGGGGCCGTCGAAGGGATGGTCGAGCTGGTGAGGGCTGGCATACCGATAATGTCGATGTCGATGTCTCTCCCGGGAGGATCCAGTCCCATAACCATGGCAGGAACGATATCGAATGCGAACACTGAGAATCTGGCAAGTCTGGTGATCACCCAGTTCGCCGCTCCTGGTTCCCCGCATATATACTGCTCGTCATCAGCTCCAATCAGCATGAAGACGGGTGTAATCAACTACATGGTTCCGGAGCACTGCATCATCGCCGCTGGGCTCGGCCAGATGGCAAAAAGATACGGTCTGCCGTCGATGGTCGGCGAGTGGGGGATAAACGACAAGGAAGCGCCTGGCATCCCTCAATCGTTCTCAGAGGTCATGGGAGTGGCTTTGAGCTCCATGGGCAACACCGACCTCATATCAGGGATCGGCGGGCTCGACGCCGTCAAGGGCGTGTCCTACGAGCAGGCAGTCATCGAATCACACATCTGGGAGCATGTTCGTGGTTTCATGAGGCGATTCGAAGTCTCCGATGAGACGATCGCCTTGGATGTCGTGAAGCAGGTAGGCCACGGCAACACCTTCCTCAGCCATGTCCACACAGCCCGCAACTTCAAGAAGGAGCTGTTCTTCTTCGACGAGGCTAAGAAGGACTGGGAGAGGACATACTCAGACGCCATGGTCCCTGAGGCGAAGGAGATCGCGAAGAAGATACTCAGGGAGCATGAGGTCCCTTCCCTGGACGGCGACATGAAGCTCCAGGGGGACGAGGTCATCGCGGCCTACGAGAAGAGCCTAGGCGTATGACCACATGCATTGGACAACGCGACAACTATCGGACCTTTCGCCGGTGCGTCGTCCCGCAGCATGAAACTATCTCAAAACCCTTTTCTATCGAAGCCGGCCTCCGGGGTCTAGGCTTCCTACAGCAGGAGGTATGGGGATGTCAACGTTTGCAGACAGATTCAAAGTGAGAGAGCCCAGGTCCTTCATGAAGGACTCGGAGAGGAAGAAGATACACGATTCCGCGCTGGATGTTCTTGAGAGCACCGGAATCAGGGTGATGAGTTCGGTTGCACGTGATTCGTTGAAACGTGCGGGAGCAATCGTTGACGACAAGACGAATGTCGTGAAGTTCTCTCCCGATCTCGTCAACTCATTGATGTCTAAGGTGCCGTCGAACATCGTCCTCGCTGGACGTACGAAGGACTACGACCTGCCTTTGGACCGCCGTCATCACTACTACACCACCGATGGCTGTGGCATAGCTGTGTGGGACCCTAAGACCAAGAGCCGTCGTCAATCCGTTCTCGAGGACATCCGAAAGACGGCCGTCCTGGGCGACGCGCTACCGTACCTGAGCATATATGAACCGATGGTGGTGGCACACGACATCTCCTCGAAGACACACGTTCTCGAGGGATTGAAGGCCGGCATGGAGAACACGACCAAGCATGTCGAGACCGAGTCCACGACGACCCCGGAGGAGGCTCGGGCGCAGGTCAAGATGGCGGCAGCCGTCGTCGGGTCCGAAGAGGAGCTCAGGAAACGCCACTACCTCTCCGCGA
>JAJISI010000138.1 GCA_022848805.1 Thermoplasmatota archaeon | reverse complement strand
ATATGTCTCGCATTCCTTTGCCACCTGCTGCACTGCCTTATCTTCAGTGCTTCTCCGAAGAACGTCGCTCAGAACCCAATACTTGACCGGAGGAGTCGATACCTGCAGGAGCTTCCTGGACGACTCCTCAACCACCTGTCTGATTTCCGATTTCATCTGCGCCGCCGGTTAGCGTACTTCGTGCAAATCATGGTTTCGGTACAGATCGCTTCTGCGTGAAGGTCGTCCGTTGTCGCGTCTTCAGCATGCGGTTCAGGATTGCTGCCGCGATAAAAGAGACCCTCCGGCTCCTCCACGTATCTCAGTAGACTTCTGCGTAGCGGGCAAGTATGCAGATGGCGGTGGCCGTTATCCACTGGTCCGCGTAGGGGTGAGGCCGTTCGGACCGATACCAGAATCCATCCTTCGAGCGCGCGCCCAAAAGCCATCTTATCGGTTTCTCCATCCTGTCATCTTCGGAACCATATCCCATCATGGTGAGTATGTCGAGGGCGCATAGGCCGCTCCCGAGATACGTAGGATATTTGAGAGTGGTCCAGTTCTTCTCGGATTGAAGGAGGGACGGGTGGTGGTTACGTCTGAAGAAGTGGTCGAGGAAGAACTCGGCACCGACACGGACCGCCCTCGCCCTCCTGAGCGTCTCGCTCCATGCCAACCCTCTGACGGCCATCATCGTGCTCCATATGCAGCTGGGCACATGCTGGTACTCGTCCGGGTCGTACGGCGGGACGTTGCCTTCCTCGACGAGCTCTCGAAAATCCCTCATCTTAAGATGCCTGTACGCCGGAAGATACCGGACGTCTTGGATGAACGGGATATTCCATCCACCATCGGACCGCTGTGTGCTGAGGAGCCACCTGATTATCCGTTGGGTTCGCGGGTCCTCCTCCATCCGAAACTGTATCAGGTTTCGGAGGGCGTAGCCGTTGTAGTGCGGTAAGGGATATGCGGCGGACCAGGGGCCTGGTATGTAACCTTCACCGTTCTGCCAGCTGAGGAGCTTCCCCAAGGCGGCTCCGACATTGCCTTCGCCTAGCTCCGTGTGCATGTCTCCGAGAGCATGCAGGTTCCTGAGCATCGTTACATATGTCCACCCGGCAGGTGGACCTGCCCCCGTCGCCTCCTGCAGCTGCCGCTGTTTGGAGATGGGCCAAGTTCCGTCGTCTCTCAGCGAATCAAGTAGGCGAACCCTAGGTGGATGGCTCCTGCACTCCTCAAGGGTCTTCTGGACCATCGGGTCCGTGTCATCTTTCTTCATCGCGTCCGTCAAAAGCCAGAGCTTCACAGGCGGAGATGACACTTGGAGCAATCTCTTGGCGGATTCCTCTACGGCCTTTCGGATATCGCTCAGCATCGTCTTAGATCATTGATTGCGTCTCACCTGCAATCAGATTTTCGGTAGGAAACACCCGAGCGGGGGACGCGCCCAAGGAGCGGGAGGAAACGCGAATCCGACTCTCAGAACACTCTTGAATCCGTCAGAAAACCGTCAGACTGGACTACCCAGAACCATCACACTCAAGTTAACAATGCCCGGGTCTAGGGCTCTGTTAACTAAAGTATGATTCAGCGGAGATCTTCGAAATGTCTGTTCGACAACTGAAGTAGCCAGTGCGAAGAACGATGACGGGGCGGGTCTTTCGGGCGGATTGTCCGAAATTAGTATCTGGGCCAACCGAACTCGACCCTTCCGAGGCAGAATGACAAGAATTCAGCAATGGAGTAGAAATATGCTCAAAACACATCGCCTGATCAGAAGGAAAGTGGTCGAGGGATGCGCGAGAGCTGCTATGATTGACGATTAGTCTTAACTCACCCCGGTTCCCGTCAATGCAATCTCTCCTCCCCCTTGAGGCAAGCACGCATGGGCACCGATTTGGGCATCGCCTTGGGGACCGGGGTCTTCTTTCTTTTTGGGTCAGATTCGGGCCGCAATCAGCACATTGAAGTATCATGGATTGCCAGTTCTGCTAATTGGCAACCCTCCAAGTTAACAATGCCCAGGTCTAGAAAGGTATAAATATCGACTAGACGTTAATGACAATCGTCTGACGAAAAGCCCTCAAATGTCGGAC
>JAJISI010000137.1 GCA_022848805.1 Thermoplasmatota archaeon | reverse complement strand
TGCGGTTTCTTCGATTTCGAACCTGGAGCTCACGAACCCGCTCATATCAGTATCTCCATCGCGCGGGGAGGGCACGCGTCGATGCAGACTCCGCATGCGACGCACTTCTCCTCTTTGAATATCACCTTGTGCGTCTTACTGTCGAGGATCAGAGCCTTGGTGGGGCAGATGGATATGCACACACCACAGTGGGTGCACGCATCGTCGTCCCTTCTAACGCCCTCCTTTATCGGCCGGACCCCTACCCCTGCCTCCTTGAGGTAGCTGATGCCGCTCTTGATGCTGTCGGCCTTCCCCGAGACCTCTATGACCATCTTTCCGCCCACCTCGTCTATCTCCGCGCGGAGGATGTTGACCAGGAGGCCATATTTTGCGGTGAGGTTGTGCGTGATCGGGAGGTTGGAAGCCTCAGGGTTGAAGTTCAACACGAGCTTGGTCTTCACTTCATCGCCTCCTTCTCGGTTCTCTTGTCGAGGGGTTTGAGCGACCTATCGAGTGGCAGCCGCTGCACAGGCTCCGTCACGACGAAATCACCCTTCACGATGCTCTTCTTCAGTAACTTGGCGATCTCCCTTGCTTTGTATATGCTGGAGAGTGGGGAAGTCGGCACTCGTCTTCCCTTGATATCGACCTCACCTGAACCGAGCTGCGCGTACGTCACCTCGGCCAAGACCGGTCGGGCCCTCGTCTGCTGGGCGTAATCGAATATCGCTGTGGAAATGTCCTTGTTCGTGACGGCGCACGCCTTGGCCATGTCCTCGTCCAGGATCGGTATCGGCACGCCGATGCCCAGCCCTAGGGTCGCTCCGTACCTCGTGAACGTCAGTCCTTTCACGAACTCCGGCGTCATCTGTTTGAGGTCTCCGAGGACCGCGAGCGATCCTGCCGGCCTCTTGGGTACGCCGTTCGGTGTCCGCTCCACACCGGTGTTGAACTGGGTGCCTTCCCAGATTACGAACCCCTCGCCGCCGCCGAGGAATATGCGGCTTCCGATGCCGATGGTGCGGTAGAGCGGATCGTTTAGCAGCGGTGAGAGTTCACCCGAGCTGCAGTAGGTCGCGTTGCCGAGCTCAGGGAGTAGTTTGCCCATGTAGGTGTACAAGGTCCGCCCGGACGTGTTCGACGCGGCCGCGTAGTTCTGATAGCAGTTCCTCACGTTCATGAGCACCGCCTGATTGATGGTCTTGAGGCTGACGTAGGTGTCTATCTCCTTCAGCGGGTAGCAGTCCGTCGCATGGGCCGTCGCCTTCAGCCGGACCGCCTTACCCCTTATGAGATCCTCTATCACATGTGCTCCGCCATGCATCATGTTGTTCGAGTCGTCGAGCTCGGTCGCTCCGAGGTAGACGTCCACCGCCGCCATGCCGGCGTATACGGGGATGTCGTCTAGCCACGCCCTTTGCATCTTGATAGGGGGATCGGAATGTCCGAAGTTGAAGTACGCCCCTGAGGAGCACATAGCGCCGAAAGTGCCCGTCGTGACGATATCGACATCCTTCGCGGCCTTCTTGACACCGTTCGTCTTGACGAATTCCTTGAATTCCATGGCGGTCATGACCACCGCATCGCCGTCCCGTGCCCTCGTGCTGATGTCAGCGAAACTCTTCCCGGAAGTCTTCGGCCCAGAGGATTTCTTGTTCTTCTTCAAAGGACCCCCTCCCTGTGCGCAAGCTCCGCGTTCAGGACAGAGCCTCCGGCACCTCCACGTATCGTGTTGTGCACCAGCAGGAAGAATCTAAGGCTGTCCTCCTCCGCCCGTATCCTGCCGACGGTCACAGCCATGCCTCTCGCCCTCTCCGGCGTTCCAGCGAAGGAATCCAGAAGGGGCTGAGGCCGGTCCGGCTCTGCCCTGACGACGATGGGTTTGACAGGTGCGCTGGGAAGCGCCAGTTCCTGAGGCTTCGAGACGAACCCGTCCAAGGCCGAGGCGATATCCTCAGCGTTTGGCATGTTCTCGTCTCTGATGAACACTGCTTCCAGGTGGCCGTCCCGCACATTCACCCTCGTGCAGCTGGCCAGTATGTTGATCGTGGAATCCACGAACCCACCGTTCTCGTACGACCCTAGGATCTTCCTACCCTCGCTGTTCATCTTCTCCTCTTCTTTTTCTTCTTACTTCTCTTTGTAGGTAATCTATGGCTGGGTCTGACGGCCTTGGATTTTTTCTTCCGCTTCCAACTCTCCATTTCATCTTCTTCAACCGGCTGGAAGA
>JAJISI010000136.1 GCA_022848805.1 Thermoplasmatota archaeon | reverse complement strand
ATCTTGTGCTCGTCCGCTTTCGTGAACCTGCCGTCGCGAACGACGAACTTGCCGTCTACCATCGTGTCACGCACGGCTTTCGAGGGGCTCGCGTAGACGAGGTTCGCCACGGCGTTCTCCGCCGTTGTCGGGACCATTGCGGGGTGCTGGCAGTCGATGATAACGATGTCCGCCCTCTTGCCCGGCTCGAGCGAGCCTATCCGTTCATGCGCTCCGAGGCTCTTTGCGGCGTCTACGGTGGCGAGGTCCAGCGCCTTCTGCGCCGGCAGCACGGAGGCGTCCCACCTGCTGGACTTCTGCAGGAGCGCAGCGAACTTCATCTCGAGGAACATGTCGAGCGAGTTGTTCGAGGAGCAGCCATCCGTTCCGAGACACACGGTCCCACCGCTCTCGAACATCTCGGGGAGAGGCGATACACCTCCTCCTGCGAGCTTCATGTTCGAGGTCGGGCAGTGGACGGCGGACACGCCGTGCCTGGCGAGTTCTCTCACTTCGTTGAGAGTCAGCCATACGCAGTGCGCCGCCATGTCGCCCCCTGACAGGAACCCTATATGTGCCAGATGCTCCACCGGCCGCCTGCCCTTGCTCTTACTGTATTCATGCACCTCGTGCCTGGTCTCCGACAGGTGATAATGACAGAATGTCCCCTTCGCGCGTGCGAGTTCCTTGGCGGCCATCAGCGTCTCGTCGGAGCAGACGTAGACGCCCTGAGGCGCCACCACGGGGGTTATGAGCGGGTGGTTCCCGAACTGCTCGATGAACCGCTCGCAGTTGTCGAGCGGTCTTCCCTTCTGAGTCGTAAGCTCCTCGTCGAGCACGGCCCAACCGAGGTACCCCCGTAGGCCAGCCTTCTCAACGCTCCGCGCGATAATGTCCTCTGAGTAGTACAAGTCCAGGAAGCTCGTCGTTCCCGAGCGGGCCATCTCCACACAGCCTAGCAAGGCGCCGGCCTCGATATCCTTCGCCTTCCTCCTCGCATCGACAGCGAAGGTCTTCTCGAGGAACTGCTCAAGCTTGAGGTCGTCGGCCATGCCTCTCATGACCGTCATGGCTACATGGGTGTGGCAGTTGATCAGGCCAGGCATGACGATGCATCCGCCCGCGTCAATCTCTTGGTCGACCTCCTCCTTCACCTCACCTACGTGCGAGATGGCACCGTCTTCGACAAGGACGTCTCCTCTGACGACCTCCCTGCTTTCGTTCTGTGTGACGATCAGTCCATTTTTTATGACTATCTTCAGAACGCATTCCTCCTGGAAGTGGAAGGGTATTAAAGGGGTCACGCATTAAGGTTTTTGTAGCCCATGGTCAGGATTACATTTCTCGGGACGGGCGGGGGCCGCTTCGCGACCATTTACCAGGCGAGAGCGACCGGTGGCATCTATCTGGAGGATGGGCGGAACCTGCATATCGACCCTGGCCCAGGCGCGCTCGTGCGTATGCGGTCCGTCGGCCTGGACCCGATGTCGACGGACGCCATACTCGTCTCCCATTGCCATCCCGATCACTACCTGGACGCCGAGATACTGTTGGAGGCGATGACCGAGGGCGGGACGAGGAAGCAGGGAGTGCTCGTCGGCAGCAGGAGCGTCATCGAGGGCGATGGTGAGTTCGGCCCCGCGATATCGAAGTACCATCTCGCCAAGCCGAAGACCGTCAAGGTGATGACTCCGTCGGCCAAGATATCCATCAAGCCCCTGGAGGTCACGGCGACGCCGTCCGCGCACAGCGACACGAGTTCGGTCGGCTTCAGGATACATACCACCAAAGGCGTCATCTCATATGTCTCGGACACGCAGCTCGTCGAACCGGTCATAAAGGCGCACAGGCGGTGCAGGCTGCTGATAGCCTGTATGACACGTCCCCTTGGAAAGAGGATACCACATCACCTGAGCACCGAGGATGCGGGGTATCTCATAGAGAAGGTCAAGCCGGAGCTGGCGGTCCTCACCCATTTCGGCATGCGGGTCTTGCAGGAGAACCCTGAGACCCAAGCGAAGTGGATCGAGGACCGGTCAGGGGTGAGGACGGTCGCCGCGAGGGACTACATGATGCTGGAGATGGAGGACGGCGAGATCTCGGTCTCCGACAGGATACGCAACGGCGTATCGGATTGATCATTCGGTCAGACCTTGTCTCGCAGGGATCCGCCTTCGCCCATCGAGTCCATCCTTGTTCAGGTCGACGTACATTCTGCACTCGTCACAGGCCTGTATCATGCCACGAAATACTCGGCAGTCTTTCTCAGAACACATGCTGATCCCATCCCGCTGACGACGGTATCGCGGTGCGGCGTTAAAAGTAAACATCGCACGCACGCGCGCGCGACCGGCAAAAATGCTATCTATGCAGCCGG
>JAJISI010000135.1 GCA_022848805.1 Thermoplasmatota archaeon | reverse complement strand
CCAGGGTAAGTCGACCTCGTCCGTCCTGAACCTCTGCCTGACGGCGCTTTCGCTGACCTGGGTTCTTATCCCGGCATCGTGCATGACCACGCCCGTCCAGGCGATCATCGCGCCGTTGTCTACGCACAACGACCCCGGAGGGACGTACATCCTCGCGCCCCTCTCCTCCGCCATGATCCTGACCATCTCCTGGAGACGCTTGTTCTGGACCACCCCGCCTCCTAGGAGCACCTGCTCCTTCTCGACATGGGCCATCGCCCTCTCGGTAACCTCGACGAGCATGGCGAAACAGGTCTCCTGTATCGAATAGCATACGTCCTCCAGCCGACATCCGTTCTTGTGCAGCTGCAGCGCAGCGGTCAGTATGCCGGAGAAGGCGACATCCATCCCCTTCACGCTGTACGGCAGTTCGAGCAGCTCATCACCCTCGCGAGCGTGTCGTTCGAGATGAGGGCCTGCGGGGAAGGGCATGCCAGTCGACCTGCCGAACTTGTCTATCATGTTGCCTATCCCGATGTCCATCGTCTCGCCGAAGACCCTGTACCTGCCACCGGAGTGGGCGATCACCTGCGTGTTACCCCCGGACGCGTACAGGAGGGTCGGCTCGTCACACCCCGTGACCTTCCTTCCTATCTCGAGATGGGCGACGCAGTGGTTCACGCCAACGAGGTCCACCTTCAGGGCGAGCGAGAGCGCCCTAGCAGCGGTCGCCGCGGTCCTGAGACAGGGTCCCAGGCCGGGTCCCTGGGAGAACGATACGAGGTCGATGTCCTTGTACGATATCCCGGCCTGCTCGACGGCCTTGTGCATCATGGGCACGACGTTCTCGGCATGATGGTTCGCCGCTTCTCGAGGATGAATGCCGCCCTTAGAGCCGTCGATCATCTTCGTCAGGTTGGCGAGCACCTTGCAGTCGCCATCGACGATGCCGACACCTATGGTGTGGGCAGTGCCCTCGATGCCTAGGCAGATCATCGGTTGCTAATCGAGCACTGGATAAAAAGAGTATCCCCTCGGTCCCAGGACCGAGGCGGTCGTCTCAGATACTTCTCAGAGGACTAACTGGACGAACCTGCCGATGTTCGCCTTCGAGGCGGCGTCGTAGACTATCTTCGCCGTGAGGCTGTCCTGGACTGCGAGTCCGGTCGAGCAGAACACCGTTATCTCGGCATCGCTCTGTCTGCCCGAAGAGAGTCCCGCGACGATACGTCCTATCTCGCCGTTCACGTCGTCCTTGGTCAGCTCTCCCTTGGAGAGCGGTACGTTGATCTCGCCTGAGTGACTGGCCTGCTCCCAGTCGTCTATGACCACTCGTGCGCGCTTGAGTATCCTTGAGTCCAGCTCCTGCTTGCCCGGGGCGTCCGCCCCGATGCAGTTTATGTGGGTGCCCTCCCCGACCCACTCGTCCATGACTATCGGCGACCTGGAGGAGGTCGCAGTGACGACTATGTCGCATCCAGAGACGGCATCCTTGGCTGAACCGACCGACCTGACCTTGCCGATCCTGTCCCCGTACAATCGCCTGAACTGCCTCGCGACGGCCTTGGACTTCTCCGGATAGAGGTCGAATACCCTCACCTCGTCGAAGCGGCCGAACTGTGTGATCAGGGCCAGCATCTGCGTCCTGGCCTGGTTCCCCGCTCCGATGATCCCGAGGATCTTGGGGTTCGGGCGTGCGAGGTATTTCGACGCTATCGCGCTGGCAGCCCCGGTCCTCATGTCCGTGATGTGTGTCGCATCCATGATTGACAAGGGAGCTCCTGTATGGGGGTCGATCAGAACCAGGAGCCCCATGACGGTCCTCATACCGTAGTTCTTGGCGTTCTGCGGGTGCACGTTGACGATCTTGACCGCCGAGACGTCCCTGTCCTCGACATACGACGGCATGGTGCGAAGGTCACCGTCGTACTTCTCGTAGAACAGGTAGGCCTTGGGCGGCATCTGCACCTTTTCAAGCCCTTTGTGCTTGAACGCGTCCTCGACGGCTCCGAGCACGTCCTCCATGGCGAGAAGCTTCCCGACCTGCTTCCCCGTTAGGAGCAGGGTCTTCACCGAGGTGTGATGTGTGGACATCGCGATACACGGCTCCGGTGTAGCTCTATCTGATGATGGAATATAAGAGTATTCGACCTAAAGGATAATGAGACAGCGGAACCTGGGTGGTCAGGGACATACACGTGGAAGATCGCTCCGTCGTTATCGTTGCTGAAATTCTGAGCAAATGGATTTATCCGAGGACTGTGTATTATCCTCGGTGAAATCCCGCCTCTCTGGGGAAGCTGGAAGACCATGTCCGGAACCGGTGCATCTATGGACGAGTCCTTCAGGAACAACGTGATTGAGTATCTCAAGTCCAAGGCGGACAAGATAGTC
>JAJISI010000134.1 GCA_022848805.1 Thermoplasmatota archaeon | reverse complement strand
TTCTTCAGAAGTCGCGTCTCCTCGTCCCCTGCAGCCCCCTTCTTCAGCAGTGCGAACTCCTTCTTGGCGTACGGTTGTATCGCGGCTAGGAGCACCCCGTCGCATTTCTGACACCTGATCCTGTCTGGCAGGTTCTCCACGACCGACCTCTTCTGGACCCTGCAGTTCATGCAGACCATCACAACGTCCTCCGCCAGTAACCGGGTTTTCAGCGCCATGAGGACGGTCCTATCCGCCCTCCTGGGCTGCATGAGCTCCTGCCGTTTCCCGATTGCCTGCTCTCCGATAGACGACAGAGGACCGACCGTGACATCGATCCCCCCATCCTGCATCCTGTGAAGAACCGCGCTGGTCGTCTCTAAGTCCATGTTCTCCCAGAGGGTCTTTGCGATTGCCTCCTCGAAGATGGGCGTGTGTTCGAAGACCTCCATGAGCCTCGATATGTTGAGCATCCTGTAATCGGCGTCCTTTCTCACGGCCCCGAACTTCTTAGCGACGTGTATGAACTGCCATCTCAGGTATGAGGAGTTCCGGAGGACGATCCTCATGAGCGAATCAAGCGAGTCTGGGTCGGTCTCTTTGATGACCTTGAGCACATCACCTGCTGTGACTCCCCTCGGCGTCTCCAGGACGATGCTGTACGGCTCGGTCTGTACGCCGACACTCTCTCCGAACCGTGCGGCGAGCAGGGATGTGATGAGTTTCGACAGGGTTTCGTTGACCTTCGACCCGAAACAGCAGTTGATGACGATCACGCCGTCCCCCTGCTCGATGGTCACCTTCTTGTCCGTGGGGAGTGGAAGGTCTCCTTGTGCTTCGACCCAGGCTCGTATCTCACGTTTCGAGTCGTCGTCTCCCGGATACACGTCCAGGGTTAGCAGCCGTCTCATCGCCCCCACCTCCTGGGCGATCTCGTACGGGACCGGGATCTCCTCTCCGACCCAGGAGGGTGTTGCACCTATCTCGTGGACCTCTTCTACCAGGACATCGTCCTCATCGATCTCCACCACCCGCCAGGTCCGCCCTCGCGCGACGAATGTGGCGTACGGTTCGGCGTATGATGCCACGAAGCTCTCGTCGAGAGTGCCTATGATCGCCCTCGACGAGACTTCCATTATTCTGTAGGTCCTCTCGTCAGGGATCATCGAGATGTTTTCGTAGAAGTAAGTCCTCCCCGTGGTCTTACGCCTGAAGGACTCCTCGTCGTCCCATATGATGTGGAGCTCTCCGAGGAGCCTGAGGACATCATCGAAATCGCTCCGAAGAAGCCGTCTGAAAGGATACGCACGCGCTACTGTCTCGAACGCCTCCTCCTTGTCGACCCTGGGTTCCGTAAGTGTCATCGCAACCAGCTGGTTCGCCAGGACGCCCAGGGGATTCCCGCGGATCGCGTACTTCTCCAGCTCCTCGACCATAGCCCTCCTGGCGATCACGAGGCTCTCGGCCGTTTCGAGGGGGCCAGTGCTTATTACCGACCCGAACGAGATTGCGTCGTGTCGGTGTCCGGACCGTCCGACCCGTTGGATCAGCCGGGTGACCTGCCTCGGCGAGTTGAACTGGATCGTGAAATCGGCCGATCCGACATCTATTCCGAGCTCAAGCGAAGAGGTGCAGATGAGCGCTCTGAGCTTCTGAGCCTTGAACTCGTCCTCCATCTGCACCCTGATCGTCTTCGACAGCGAACCATGGTGCACGCCGATTGCGAACGAGCCGTCCCAGAGGTGATACCTGACCCCGAGAGCCTCAGCGGAATCCCTCGTGTTGACGAAGAGGAGGGTCGAGCAGTGTTCGTCGATATGTCGCCTGCACCGGTTCATGCATGCGAGGTGCTTCGTGTCCGTCTGAAGTCGGTCTGCGAGGGGCCGGTCGCCTTCGTCTTCCACGGGGCTTTCCACGCGGACCCTCATGTCCTTCACCGCCGAAACCCTCAGCGTCGTAACGTCTCTCCCACTGCCGCCAAGGTATCCGGATATCTCCCCGATAGACCCGACCGTCGCGGACAGGCCGATCCTCTGGTACTCCCCCGCAAGACGAGCGAGCCTCTCCAGGGCAACGGACAGCTGAGCACCTCGTTCGTCCTCTGCGAGCTCGTGGATCTCATCTATGATCACGAATCTGACTTTCGTCAGATGAGACCTGAGGTTCCTGCCGGTGAACATTATCTGGAGGGTCTCAGGCGTCGTTATGATGACATCTGGAGGATTCTTGGATTGGGCCGTTCGCTCGGACTGAGGCGTGTCTCCGTGGCGCACGCCGATCCTCAGATCGAGGGCTTCGCACAGCTCCCAGAGCCTGTGCCAGAGCTCCCGGTTCAGCGCCCTCAGAGGGGTGACATACACGCATCTGATGCCTCCGCTGTTTCCTTCCGAGAACTTCTGCA
>JAJISI010000133.1 GCA_022848805.1 Thermoplasmatota archaeon | reverse complement strand
CCTCTCTCGCCCAGTCGGCGACCCAATCCGGAAGAGGGAAATCCTCTTCGGAGGCCACCACAGGCTTCCCTTTTCCTTCGACTTTTCCAATCTTCGGTGCTTTTACTGTCTCGCTCACGGCTTCCTTATCGACCATTTCACTCATTCCTCATTCCCCCCGGGCCTGATTGAGGGTGAGTGCACCCTCTGGACACGCCTTCAGACACTTGGGGTCGCCACCGCACAGATCGCACATGTACGCAGTCTCCACGCCGAACTCCTCCTCGAAGAATATCCCTTCGTAGGGACAGCGCGGAATGCATGCCATGCATGCGAAACATCTGTGCTCGTCAAGAGTCCAATACTTCCCATCATCGTGGAATTCTAGCAGTGCGGACGGACAGACATCTGCAGGCTCGCACTGCTCGCAATGCACACACATGACCGCCTTGAACTTGTCCCCATCCTCAAGGATCTTGATCCTCGATCTCCCTGCCGCGACACTCGATTTCTTCGAGGCGATGCAGGCCTTCTCGCATTCCAAACATCCATTACATTTCTGTGGGTCGAAAACCAACCCGAAGTTCCCTTTCGAACTAGACATCTATGCACACCAACTGAAGGGCCAGACCCATCGAAACCATGGGGATAGCCATATCAGGGAGGCTGATCGCCTCGCTGGCCTCAGTAAAGAACTGATTGCATATATATTCTTGGAGACGGCAGTATATGTACCTTCGCTCTGTACGGATTGACCCAGGTCTTAATGAATAATTTTCGAATAACTACCCTTAATAGTTGAAAGCTTCACATTTGGCAACTGCCTATTGGGAGGCGTTCTACGGCAACAAAAGTCCCGGTGAAAAGACATCAGAAACGCCTATTTGAATATTGACATTATTATATTAGAATTCCATTACAAATGGCTGCCCGAATCCGCTGAAAACACGAGGAAAATCGAACTTCGACCAGAGGTGATGAGCATCAGTCACCACTTCTGGTCGTTGAGGTTTGTGCCTGCTCAGAGATAGTCTAGGGTTCCAACGATATCGCTCAGACCGGCATCTTCGAGTGTCTTCTTCGTCGGTCTGCCCCGCTCGTCCCAGCCCCAGAGCGCGTAGTACTCGTTGAGCATCGTCTCGAAGGCCTCGCGGCTGACGGTCTTCCCCTCGGTCTTCCCGCTCGGCAGGGGCTCCGTCGACATCCTGTCCGGCATCGTGTCGTCCTTCCTCGAGAAACCCTCTCTGACGTTGAACGCCCTGACCAGGTTCCAGATCCGCACACCGACCGCGTTCAGCCAATCCGCATCCGCAGGGAGACCAGTGACGGCAGTGTAGTACATGGCCATGTTCTCATCGCTGACCCCGTAGAAGTCACAGAAGATCATGCTCCACTTGTGGCACTTCATTATCTGCTCCTCGTGGCAGATCGCGGCCTTGCCTTCAGTACTCCACGGGTCCCCCTCGCCGTACGCATCTGACGCGACGGGCCACGCCCTGTTGTGGTCGGCACCTCGGTCGGAGGTCGCATAGGCGAGCGCCATGCCGATGGAGCCTCTCGGATCGTATGCGGGATACTCGCAACCCTTCGAGTGAATGACCAGCTTCTCGGTGTCCTTGCCTATCGCCCTCGCGGCACGCAGCGTGCCCTCTGCGAGAAGGTCGCCGATCTTGGTCGTCCTCAGGGATATCATCTCAGGCATCTTCGCGTATGCCTCCTCGTTCCCGAACCTGAGGTCCAGGCCTCCAGTGTCCTCTTTCGTTATGATACCCTTCTCGTAGATATCCATGGCGAAACCGACAGCGGAGCCGGCCGACATCGTGTCCAGACCGAACCTGTCGCAATCCTCTGAGAACTTGACGACGGCCTCGATGTTCTTCACGCCGCAGTTGGACCCCGCAAGTCCGAGCGTCTCGTACTCAGGCCCCTCTGTGGAAGACCCTTTGAACATGCCGTCCCTCACCCTGGCGAAGCTGCCGCAGGCGATGCCGCACGAGAAGCAGGCTTTCTTCTTGACGAATATCCTCGTCTTCAGGGCATCGGAGTCTATCCCCTTGTATCCGTCGAACTGGCCGCTGTGCCAGTTGTTCGTCGGCAGGATGGCTGCGTCCTGGCTCATGTCGACGAGTATCGGAGTGCCGTCGGTTATCAGGCCAGCATGGTCCGGCTGCTCGACGACATCCTTCCAGAGCATCTGCTTGGCCATCTCCATGAACTCATCTATCTTGGGGACCTCGACGCCTAGCGAGCCCTTCGCGACAACGGCTTTCAGGTTCTTGGAGCCGAACACCGCGCCAGCTCCGCCACGGCCGGCGTTCCGGGTTATGTCTGAGGTGACACTAGCGATCCTTGAGAGATTCTCGCCCGCCTGGCCTATCCCCGCAACGCGAGCGTACTTGTGCCCGACCTCG
>JAJISI010000132.1 GCA_022848805.1 Thermoplasmatota archaeon | reverse complement strand
GGACTTCGAGCGCACCGGCGCGCTGAAGAGGGCGGTCGTGTTCCTCAACCTGGCGGACGACCCCGCCATCGAGCGGTTGCTCACGCCCAAGCTGGCGCTCACGACGGCCGAGTACCTCGCGTTCGACCTTGAGATGCACGTTCTAGTCATCCTCACGGACCTAACGAACTCCTGCGAGGCGCTGAGACAGATCGGCGCTGCGAGGGAGGAGGTGCCCGCGAGACGGGGCTATCCGGGATACATGTACACCGATCTGGCAGGAATGTACGAGCGTGCTGGCAGGATCAAAGGCAAGAAGGGGTCGATCACACAGTTCCCGATCCTCTCGATGCCGGGCGACGACATCACACATCCGATACCAGATCTGACAGGTTACATCACGGAGGGTCAGATAGTCGCATCCAGGGAGTTGCATCGGAAGGGTATCTACCCGCCCGTCGCCGTGGAGCGGTCGCTGTCGAGGCTCATGGGTCAGGGGATCGGCGAAGGGCATACGCGCGAGGACCATAGGGCCGTGTCGGATCAGCTGTATGCGGCATACGCCGAGGGTCGGGACCTGCGTGGCCTGGTCGCCATCGTCGGCAAGGAGGCCCTGTCCGATAGGGACCGCAAGTTCCTCGATTTCGCGGAGGCGTTCGAGGACAGGCTCGTCCGGCAGGGCAGCGACGAGGACCGCACGATAGTGCAGACCCTGGACCTCGCCTGGGAGCTCCTGTCCGCGCTGCCGGTGGAGTCCCTCACCAAGATCGACCGCAAGCTGATCGAGAAGTATCATCCGTCGATGAGGAAGAAGTGAGTTGGAGATGCCTGTTAGGGAAGTTCAACCGACGCGTTCGGAGCTGCTCGAGGTCACCAAGAAGATCAGGCTGGTCAAGAACGGCCACAAGATTCTCAAGCTCAAGCGCGACGGGCTCATCATGGAGTTCTTCGAGATACTCGACAGGGCGAAGGATATCCGGGCGGAGATAGCCGCGCAGTACAGGCAGGCGACGGAGATGATCGCGGTGGCGAACGCCGTCGACGGTGTCATCGCAGTCCGGTCCGCGGCGTACGCCTTGACGATACACCCCGAGATACAGTTGACGACCAGGAACCTGATGGGGGTCGTCGTGCCTCAGATAAGCTCATCGAAGATAATCGCCCCGCTCGACGAACGCGGCTACGGCGTGATCGGCACCTCCCCGAGAATAGACGAGGCGGCGGACGCCTACGAGAAGCTCGTCGAGACGGTCGTGAAGGCCGCGGAGTTGGAGACGACGATGAAGAAGCTCCTTGAGGAGATCGAACGGACGAAGCGGAGGGTCAACGCGCTCGAGTTCAAGGTGCTGCCGGAACTAGAGGAGATAGAGCGGTTCATCCGCTTCAGGCTCGAGGAGATGGAGCGGGACAACACATTCCGCCTGAAGAAGATCAAGAAGAAGATGGCAGCCCGTGCAGAGGCCTGACGACCGTGACGATCGAGGACCTTCTCCGCGACAGGGAGACCCTGATGAAACTCTTCATCGTCGCCCTCTGGTCGAGCCTCGTGTTCATAGCGATAGGGTTCTTCTTCATCGTACGCGAATTGTTCTTCTGAGGCCTACGCGGTGAAATCCTCGGCCCAACACTCGCCCGTCCCGAGATGCACCAATGGCACCTTTGCAGGGTCAGGCATCTGGTTGTGCATGCGTTGGAACGCGGTCTGCGATTGCCACGCGGAGGCGTTGATCAATCTCACGCCTCTGTACTCGTCTATCCTGCACACGTGCACGTGCCCGGTGACGAATATGTCGGGGACTCGGTCGATCACCATGTAGTCCTTCTGCTCCGGTGCGAGAGGTGTCTTGCCGCCATAGATCGGCGCGAGGTGTCTCCTCTTCAGCATCTCCTTCATCGCCTCCTGCGGGTTGGTGTAGTTCAAGTGTCGCACGCTGGAGTTGAAGTCGTCCATGCTCTTGCCATGGTATGCAAGGATCGTCCGCCCCTCTATCTCCATGTAGCAGGGGTTGCCTACGAACTGCACGTTCGAGTCGAAGAGATCCTTTATTTCCCCAGACAGCGCGGGCTGCGGTTCAGCGAGTCTGACCGCGTCATGGTTCCCCGGCATCATGACGAGCTGAACCCAGTCCGGGAACTCCTTAACGGTCTCCGCCAGGAGCGAGTACTGTTCAAAAAGGTCGTCGATCTCCAGCTCGTCCTCCTGCCCCGGATATATCCCTATACCGTCCACGAGGTCCCCTGGCATGACGATGTACTTCACATCCTCCGCGACGGCGCTCGTCCTCAACCAGGCCATGAATCTCCGCCATTCCTTCTCGAGGAACGTATTGCTGCCAATATGAATGTCCGAGACGAAGGCGACGATCGAATCGGAACTGTTGGGGGCCATGCCGTTCCTAAGAGGGATCCCCGGCCTGACGATATCCTTCGCTATGACTATCTCGCCGTCCTTGCTGAG
>JAJISI010000131.1 GCA_022848805.1 Thermoplasmatota archaeon | reverse complement strand
TGATGCACCCCCTGGTCGTCTATGAACCTGAGCATCTCTTCCGACTTACGGCATGCTCCCATCATCGACTCGACATCGCCTGTTGGGTCGTCGTAGAGCATGAAGATCTGCTCGGTGTTACCGTGGATGGCCTCCATCAATGCCATTCGATCCGCTTTGTGCTTGGGGATGGTGTTTTCGTGCGGGAGAATAACGCCGTCTGAGAACTCCTCGAGGCGGACCAGCGCAATCATGCCTGTCCTGACCCGAACAGCACCGCCCTTTCCCTGGAAGGTCTGCTCGTACAGGTACAGGCATCTCTTTGGGTCGACGGTCAGAACATCGTCGTTCAACCAGTGACGCAACCGCTTGGCCACGGTGGCATATGCATCATCCTCGTCGCCGAGGGTGAGATGCGTTATGTTGAGCCTGTCCTCCTTCAGCTCCCGCTCCATCCCTCCGTCCACGACGTCATACGGCGGCGCAACGAACCTGTTCACCTCGTTCCCGAACCTGGGGTTGTTGTAGTGCGCGGCGTTGAACGGAGCTATCTGGACCAAGTGATTTTCCCTGCCAAGGAGCTTCATCTTGTACTCGTTTATAAAGAATTAGGTATAGCTAGGCATCCCATCGCTTTGCGTCAACCTTCGAGGATCGGCACATAACCGTACCACACACCATCGTCCTTCAGATGCTCGAGGTTCTCCTGCAGGAGCTGCAAGTGCTCCCTCTCCATCCTTTCGAGCTTCCCGAACACCTCCTTCAGTTCGCCGGACGAGGACCCTGCGCGTTGGGCGTAGAAGTCAATCGACCTCTGCTCTGTCTCGATGCCCAGCTTGATGGCTGATATGGCGTCCCTTGTCTCTATAGAGTCCTTCAGTATCCTATGTGGGAATATCTTCTCGAGTCCGTCCTCGATGACCTCCTTCGAAGGCTTCGTAACAGCGCCTCCCAACGACTCGAGATGCTTCGTCAGCAGCTCGGCGTGCTCTTCTTCGTCGTTTGCTAGCCCCTTCATGAGTGCCTTGGCCTTCGAGTCCTTCACTAGTTCGTGGAAGCGCATGTAGTACTCCTTCCCGAACCGCTCGAACTCTATGGCCGCAGCGAGGATGTCTTCAACATCTGCCATCTGCGTTTCACCCACGTTTCTAGCGTCCCAGATGGACAACGCTGTTAATCAATGGTTGGGTCGAGATGCTCTGCGAGAATGCGTGGAAGGATGGCGCCTGACTAGGGGTACTACTCTGCTCCATCACGTTATATATAATCGTTAAGTACATGATGGCGCAAACCAGCTCTGGGGTCGACAACGCATCCGTTCGATGGGGGGTCCGACAGTCCAGAATTCTGAGGGTAGGTTGAATTGAGCCCTGTACATCCTGATGATTCAACTCAGCCGTCGCACACTTCCCGGGCGACCGTCGATGAAATCTTCAGTCGCGAGATGTCTGCAGCAATGGATCTAGCCGTTCGAAGCGGCGATCTCAAATCGGTTCTAGTCGAGATCACCCAATCTGTGAGACGTGTCAGCCGGGCGGAGGAAGTTTGGATCGTCATCCATTCCGACGCGATTTGGGGGGAGTCCTTCGACTTTGGGGATGACGAGGGCCCGGTTAGGGTCGAGGGAGACGAGTTTGACAGGGATTGGAGGACCCCTTCTTACATGATCACGCCGGACTGCTACTTCTCGCGACCAGACACGTGGGTGAGCCGGGACTCTACGAGTCCGCCGAGCGATCCGGCGTGGATCGAGGGCGATTGGTACAAGTTTCCTCTCTGGGACGAGGCTAGAATTCCGACCGCCTGTCTTGTGGTCGGCGGTACTTCCGACGGCCTTCTCCTCGACGAGACCGACGTCATCCGCATCGGCTTGCTGGTGAAGGCAGCCTCCGTCATCATCTCGAGAAAGCGAGAGCGCACGCATTTCGAGCGCCTGTCGGACAGCATGAGGCAGAGGACGTATCTGCTGGAGGATATCCTTACAATCTCTTCGTCCATCTTATCGGAGAGGAGCTTGGATAATCTGTGCAAGATGGTTCTCACATCCGTTTCCACGCTGTTCGGTTTCGCCCGGGCCACGTTGGTTATTCACGACCAAGATGCGGGTGTTTTCAGATGGAGGGCGCTGTTCGGCTATCCGGAGGAAGTCGTGCAGCGTACCCTCGCGAGGGTTATCCCCTCCGAGGCCGTCCTCGATGAGTTGACGCCTGAGCACAGAATCTCCCGATCGGCTTACCACGTACCTTTCGAGAAGATGCCCGAAGCCTCCAAGATGTACTTCGTGACGGATGCCACACTCGAATTCGCCTTAACCGCGGGACCGAGGCGCCCGGGCGAGCTTCGGGAGGGGGATACCCTGGCATTTGCACTGCACGATTCGGGGGGGAGTATAGTAGGAGCCGTCTATCCATCCGTTCCGAGGAATGGTCTACTCCCCGATAAGGAGTCGATTGAGACGATGGAAATATTCACG
>JAJISI010000130.1 GCA_022848805.1 Thermoplasmatota archaeon | reverse complement strand
CACATCGCCCGAATGTCTTCCTCTAACTGGACGGGGGAATAGTTCTCGTCCACTTGACGCATAATTAATCTTCCGTAGACCATATTGATGGCAGGTATTTTAAAGATAGTGCGACAGCAATCATAGTGGGCAAATCCTACATGCGCCCCTCCGACGGGGCGTCAGCCCCACACATCTAGGTTGCTTTGAGTCCTGGCGGCATTGGCTGTTCGGACTCTTGAGAGGGTCGAATCGATCCTATCGACAGAGAATCCGTGTTCGTCGCACATCAACTTCCTTACACCTTCGGCATCGACAGGTTTCCAGTCGAGCTCGTAATCGTCGTCCACCTCTGGGTCTAAGAATATCCTCCTTACTTCCTCGAACTCCGGAGGGACCTCAGTTGTGGACTTCTCAGATATTGCCTCCAGGGAGGAATGCTCGCGTATAAGCTTGAGCGCCTTCTTCGGTCCGATTCCATGGACGCCCTCGTTGAAGTCAGTACCGACTAGGATGCTGAGGTCGACCAGCTGCTCCCTCGTGACTGAGAGAACCTTGAGCACGTGATCCAGCTCGACAAGCTCAGGCGTCACAGGGGTTGAACCGCCAGAAGAGGTTTTTCTTCTAGTCGAAAGTGTTAGGTTCCTCACCAGAAGCGGGGTTCCGAAGAGGATAGCGTCGAAATCCTGAGATGCGCCTGCCCAGACATCCCCTTTCCTTGCCATATGTGCCATCTGCGCCTCCCCCTCCGTGGGAGATACGACCCAGGGGATCCCCATCGAACCAAGCAACCTCTTCGCCTCGTCGACCATCTTCCCATCCAACCTCGATGATTGAGACGCCTTCGTCAGCGCACGTTTCATATCGCCTACTCTGAGGGCATCCTTCCACTCTCGTTCAGCTGTCTTCCTTGCTTGCCTTCTGCTCTCAACGGTGCGCGATTTCAGCTCGGGAGGGCGACCGTCGAACACGAAGACTGGCATCACTCCAATATCCAGGAGAGCTACTGACCTGTAGAAAAGGCCGGACAGGTGGGATGTCACATTGCCGTTACGATCCTTAAGCGGGGTCCCGTCCGACTGCCGAATCGTCGTCAGGAACTGATAGAGCGTGTTGAAAGCGTCGATCGCCACGGCTCTGCCTGAGAGATCACCAAGAGATATGGCGTGCCCACCAACCAGACTCGATATGTCGACGCCCATCGCAGACCTGCAAGAGGCGTCCTCATTAGATATTTCATTCGGAGAAACGCGAGGAACTACCTACGACTGCCTGTTTTCCGTCTCGATCGGCAGGTAAAGCAAGAAGAACGCTACTCCAAGCCACATGCCGCACAGGATGAGAAGGAAGACGTTGGCCCTGAATACAGCCCCAACGACGAACAATACGACTGGCAGGACGAAAGTCACATAGAACGTCAGTGGATGCTCGCGCACATTGAAAGTCATAGCCCTCAGCCCTTGAAAACGACTTCTGATATTAATCCTTTGACCCTGGCCGACCGTCCTTCAGCATCCTGATTGCGTCCGCCGGTTTTGGAGACTTGAACAAGTATGTGCCCGCAGCCAGGATGTCCGCACCGGCCTCGGCCGCCAGGGCCCCGGTCTCCGCGTTGATCCCACCGTCGATCTCAATAGGAACGGACAATCCCTTCCTAGACAACTCCTGTTTTGCCGCAGGTATCTTGGCCAGCACTTCAGGTATGAAAGACTGTCCCCCAAAACCAGGATTGACCGACATGACAAGTAGAAGATCGATGTCCTCGAGGTATTCGAACGATTCCTCGATCGCCGTTGGCGGATTGACCGCCAGAGCGGCCTTGCAACCATGGTCCCTTATCATCCCCAGCGTTTCCCGGATATCCTTCTGCTCCGCCTCGAGGTGAATCTCGATTATGTTTGAACCACTCTTGGCGAAGCTATCGATGTGGTTCTCCGGATGTGTTATCATGAGGTGCGATATGAAAGGTAGAGGGGAGCATGGGCGCAGATCTCTGACGACCTGCGGCCCGATGGTGATGTTCGGAACGAACACCCCGTCCATGACATCGATGTGTATGTAATCCGCGCCTGCATCGCTGATCATCCTGACTTCGTCTCCGAGCCTTGAGAAGTCAGCAGCGAGTATCGAGGGGGCAACTTTTGGCATGCATGTCACAAACGGGGAGCCTGCATATTATGGCTTCTGGTGAGAACATCGTCCGGCGAGCAAATGATTTTAACCAGGAAACATGGTTATGCCAATCTGATGCCAGACCAAAGGCGCTCGAATGCGAAGGTGAGGTCGTGTGACATTTCGGGCTGTGAGAAGACGGCGGAGAGGTCGGTGAGCGGGAAGAAGGTCGAGAAGGCAGGGTTGGACCTGTCCTCGGACCCGGCCAAGACCGCACATCTGTGCAGAGACCATTACCGCAGCTTCAAGAAGAAGACCAAGAAGGCGAGGAAGGCAAAGAAGGCCAAGTAGCAGTGCGGTGACGGCGG
>JAJISI010000013.1:9504-17699 GCA_022848805.1 Thermoplasmatota archaeon | reverse complement strand
TCGAGCTGCTGCAGGTGGAGACTGAGCGGGAACGCGGTCTGACGGAAGAGAAGGAGCGCGGACTTGAGCAAGTGAGGGAAGAGCTTGAGACTTGGAGGCTAGAACTGCAGTCTAGGCGTGAGAAGGTCGAGGAGGAGGTCCGCGAGCGTGTAGCCGAGCTGACCAAGGAGGCGGAGGCCGCTGGAGGGCGCCCCGAGAGGTCAGACCTGACGGACGAGGCGGCGCTTAAGCGTGAGGTGGACCTCAGGCAGATGGAGGAATCCGTCAAGATGAGGGAGCGAGATCTTGAGGCCAGGGAGAAGACGATGGTTCTGGAGATTGACCGTCTCGAGAAGGAAAGGGTCGAGGTCGAGGATCTCTGGAACAAGCTGGAGGGCGCGAAGGAAGGTCTCTCGACGATAGATGAGAAAACCATTGAGGAACTTGAGCGTAAGAAGTCACAGTTGGATGACACATACCTGCGCCTCGCTGAGCGCGAGGAGGAGCTCAGGACTGACGAGAAGCGGCTCGAAACCGAGTGGGAGCGCCTGCACAGTATTGAAGAAGAGTTAGCTCAGCTGGCTCAGTTGCTGAAGACAAGAGAAGATGGACTGGAGAAACTTGAGTGAAGCCCAGGATGGGCGTCTATCGACTTCTCGTCGCGAACGATTCTATCCACGCCGTTGATTGTCACCTGCTCAGAACACCGTGACTTTCCCTTCGACGATGTCCATCGTAAGGTGGTCTATGTTCTGGAGCATCTCATCGTATATCGCGCGGGCCTCTCGGTCATATTTCGCTTTGTCGACATTCGGGGCGTATATGATGTTCGCGCTGGCCGCATGTGGATAGTCGATGGGTTTGCCGATCTGGGATAGGATCCTCGTGTGAACTTCCAGTATGTCTCCGCCAGCCATATCATAGATCCTCTGGGCCACCTGACTCGACAGTATGTTGTACAATTTTCCTACATGGGTGACTGGGTTCTTCCCCGCAGAAGCTTCCATGCTCATCGGTCTCATGGGCGTGATGAGACCGTTCGCGCGGTTGCCCCTGCCTACAGAGCCATCGTCACCATTCTCCATCGAAAGGCCCGAGACGGTCAGATAGTAGATGTCCTTATTGTAATCGTCTGCCGTGTTAACGAAAACGCTGAGGTCTCTGTCGGTGTATTTCGATGCGAAGTCGGCCGCCTTGCTCGTGCATTGCTCAATCACGCTCTTGTAGTGGTCTTTGTCCGAGACTTTGGAGGACACGATCGCCGCAGCGATTGTTATGTCAATCTTTGATCCGTTCCTGAAACTCATGACTTTGACATCCTCACCTATCTCAGGAATGTCCTTGCACAGATCCCCGTTGATGTACCGTTCCGTGTTGAGAGTTATCTGCTCAGTCTCGCTCAGAGGAGCGAAGCCGACTCCGAAGGAGGTATCGTTCGCGAGACGTCGCTGTGTTTCGTACACTCCTCTGAGGTCGACGCTGCCTTGGCTGATCATGCAATCGAGGACAACTCCCCAATCGACATCAAGACTCTTACAGGTCCGCTCAAGATATGAATAAGCCGCCTTCATGGCGCATGTCCTGTAAGGGAGTCGCTCCCCGTCCACGTTGGTTGTCGCTCTGCCAACGAGGAGTATGTACACGGGCTCGAGAATCGTTCCACCGCCGAACTTCGGTGCGGACTGGCCGCCAACGATCTGTGTCTCGTCGGTGTTATGGTGTAGTATGCGGTCGTAACGCTCAAGATACATCTTACACATTGCTCTGCTGACGCTTTCTGCAAGGCCGTCAGCTATCGAGTCAGGATGCCCGATACCTTTCCGCTCAACGAATTCGATTGCCTGCTGCTCGACCGGGGTGTGCGTGAGTTCCTCAACCAGAATGTTCCTTTCCATGCACTCGCCTCGCGAAAACCGAGGGGAATGATATGCTGTTCGTTATTAATCCTTTCGGATTGAGCGGGGTTGGTTTCCGAAAGATAGCCAGTTACGCCTTCTTTCCGTACTTCTCGCGACGCTGTGCACGGGCGGTTCCTTCTGGTATCAGCGCGAACTTCTGACCTGAGAGAACACCTGCCACGCCTTCCTTGCTTTCGATGCTCGAGTATTCATCGCACATCTTGCACGTAGGTGGACACACACTAACCCTGTCTTTCGGCTCAGGGTACTGGAAGATACCGCCCTCGTAATTCCGGACGGCGACACGCTTGTCGGACATCGATATAAGGTACTGAGGTGCAAGTGGTATCTTGCCTCCGCCACCTGGGGCGTCCAGGATGAAGGTCGGAACCGCGTATCCCGATGTGTGCCCTCTCAGGGCTTCGGAAATCTCGATGCCCTTCGCGACTGATGTCCTGAAATGTTCGATGCCTCTCGAAATGTCGCATTGATAGAAGTAGTATGGACGACATCTAATCTTGACGAGGTCCTGAACCAGTTTCTTCATGATTGTTGGGCAGTCGTTGATCCCCTTCAACAGGACAGATTGATTCCCGACTGGCACACCCGCATCGGCCAGCATCTCCACGGCTCTCTTGGATTCCGGGGTGATTTCCTTCGGGTGGTTGAAGTGCGTGTTGAGCCATATTGGGTGGTGTTTCTTGAGTAGTTCGCATAACTTCGGGGTGATCCGTTGCGGGAGCGTACAAGGCGCTCTACTGCCAATCCTGACGATATCTATGTGGTCTATCTCCTGGAGACGTGAGATGATGTCCTCGAGCTTTTCGTCCGATACCAGAAGCGGGTCGCCGCCAGAAAGGAGTACGTCTCTGACCTCATCGTGCTCAGCTATGTACTTGATTGAGGCGTCTATGGTATTCTTGTCACGTTCGTGGTCGGTCTGTCCGGTAAGGCGTCGCCTCGTGCAATGCCTGCAGTACATGCCACACTGATCTGTGATCAGGAACAGCACCTTGTCGGGATATCTATGTGTGAGCCCGTGAACGGGGGAGTCGACATCCTCGAACAGCGGGTCCTCCATGTCTTCCTCGCCGAAGTCTAGCTCCTTGATGGTCGGCACCGCTTGCTTTCTCACCGGGCAGTAAGGGTCGACAGGGTCCATGAGGGACGCGTAGTATGGTGTGATCGCCATCCTCAGCATCTTCAGAGACTCGCGGACGCCCTCTTCCTCGTCAGGGGTTAGGTTGATGACTTCCTTGAGTTCGTCCACTTTGGTAATCCTGTTCCTCGCCTGCCACTTCCAGTCGTTCCACTGTTCGGGCGTGACATCCTTCCATAGCGGTATCTCTGTGCGAGGTTTCATCTGGTTCATCCCTTTCGTCGTTGTCTTGAGAATGCGATTGTTTCACTCTCTATTTAGCCTCTGCCTAGCGAGGGCGAATAGGTGTTACGAAGGTCGATTAGGGAATACGAATTTCGCATAACCGTTCTGTGAGGGATGGTATCGTGATTCGTATTGCAGTGTCTAAAAAGAGCGAATTGTAGGATGTGTTGGTCGCGAATCGTTATATATTCGAGTTCTTGTTTCATCACCTGGCAACCCAGACTCGCAGAAATCTGCCGTCGATTGATGCTCGTATCATACATTTTCTGCATGGGCGCGCATAATCGCGGGAGGCGAGGGAATGAACATGAAGAAGGTCGCGATCGTCGGAGCCGGACAGAGCCGGTATGGTGATTTCCCCGAGAAGGGCATCAAAGAGCTGTTCTTCGAGTCGTATCAGGACATGACGAAGAGTGTTGACAAGGGAATGGATCCTAAACGCATAGGGGCAGCCTATGTCGGCAACCTTGGGTCAGGAGGATTCCAGCTGGGCAACATGTCTGCCCTTGTGTCGGAGTTCGTCGGCCTTCCTTACATACACACTGTGAGAGTCGAGAACGCTTGCGCTTCCGGAGGATACGCGCTCATCTCTGCGTGCATGGATATTCTCTCTGGCGCCCACGACGTGGTGCTTGCAGGCGGCGTCGAGAAGATGACAGATGTCTCGGGTGTGAAGCAGAAGTACTGGCTTGGTGTTTCGGGAGATACCGAGTACGAGCGTCTCGCGGGGACGACTTTCGCCGGACTGTACGCCCTTATCGCCCATAGGCACATGCACGAGTTTGGGACTAAGAGGGAGCACTTGTCCGAGGTAGCTGTCAAGAATCACAAGAATGGCGCGCAGAACCCCAAGGCACAGTTCCAGAAGGAAATAACCTTGGAGAAGGCCATGAAGAGTCCGTATGTGGCCTATCCTTTGAACCTGTTCGACTGCTGCTCTACTACTGACGGTGCGTCATCGTTGCTCGTGTGCGATGCCGAGATTGCGAAGGAGTTCACGGACACGCCTATCTACGTTGCTGGATTCGGTTCGTCGAGCGATTACCTCGCGATCCACGACAGGATTAGCACAGTCACTTTGGAAGGGACGAAGAGGGCGGCTGCTAATGCCTACGATATGGCAGGGCTCTCGGCGAAGGATATGCAGCTGGCCGAGGTCCACGACTGTTTCACGATAGCCGAGCTTCTCGCGTGCGAGGACCTGGGATTCTGCGAGAAGGGAAAGGCTGGACAGTTCGTCGAAGACGGTCACACCCGGATCGACGGCGATAAACCGGTGAATCCGAGCGGTGGACTCAAATCCAAAGGACACCCCATCGGCTCGACCGGCACTGGTCAGGCCTATGAGATGTTCAACCAGCTCAGAGGGACTGTCGATAAACCCACCAGACAGGTGGGAGATGCTGAGATTGGACTTATTCACAACGTCGGAGGCTCCGGCGGAACGGTTTCCGTGTCGATTCTTAGGAGGTGAGCAGGCTGCCTGTAGGTATCTCTGGGTATGGCGTCGCGGTTCCGAGACTGAGGATCAAAAAGGATGAGTATGCCAAAGCATGGGGGTCGTTCCAGGCATCGGGTGTGGCCGAGAAGGCCGTGATGGGGTTCGACGAGGATATCCTAACATTCGCTACGAAGGTGTCGAAGAGGGCGCTCGCGTCGGTTGCTTTGGAGCCGGGGAAGGTTACGCGGCTCGCGTTAGCGTCAACATCTGCCCCGTATGTGGAGAAAGTCCTTTCTGGCACGATCGTGACCGGCGTAGGCATCCCTCGCGGAGCGTTCGTGTCCGACCACACTACATCATCGAGGGCGGGTACCGAGGCGTTCATGGCAGGGATAGAGCACGTCATTGCGAACCCGTCAGGGTATGCGCTGGTGGCCGTCGCAGACGCCCCCAAGGCGAGTATGTGGTCTCCGATCGAGCATGGGCTCGGGGCGGGTGCTGCTGGGTTCGTGCTGTCTCATGATGATCTTATTGCGGAGTTCGAAGGACATGCAGCGTATGCGTGCGAGCATTTCGGAGAGAGATTCAGGCCGCGAGATGAGGAGCTGATACGCGACCTGAACGTGAAGAAGTTCGCACAGTCGTCGTTTATGGGAGCCACCGTGAAAGCTGCGAGCTCTCTCCTGAAGAACATCGGGACCAAGCCGGAGGATTACGCGCATGTGGTCATACAACAGCCAGATGCTCGATTGCCACGCACGATAGCCAAGAAGTTGGGGTTCACGGACGCTCATCTAGCTAGTAGCTCCATAGCGGGAGAGCTCGGGGACCTGGGTGCTGCATCGGCTCCTGTTGGGCTGGCAGCAGCCCTGGACGCGGGAAAGTTGGGCGAGCGGATTCTTGTCATCAGTTACGGTTCGGGAGCCGCGAGCGACGCGATGAGCTTCAAGATCGTCGGAGACCGGAAGGCAGTTCCGGGTATAAGGTCCGAGCTGGATAGGAAGCACTACATTGACTATATCCAGTATCTGAAACTCAAGGGAGCTATCAAGTGAGGTTGTGAGAATGGCGCATGTATCAGTTCCGATGTACTGGAGAACCGTACCCCAGAGGTACGGAATGGTCGGACAGAGGTGCAGGAAGTGCGACGCGGTCAACTTCCCCCCGAAGGGTGTGTGCAAGTACTGCAACGCCTCCTCCGAGTTCGATGAGGTCAAGTTGAGCGGTAAAGGCAAGGTTCACACGTTCGTGCTGATCGGGGCGGGGGGCGCTCCACCGGAGTTTGCCGAGCAGGAGAAGGCAGGAGGGATGTACCCCGTCGCCATCGTGGAACTGGATGAAGGGCCGAAGGTCATCGGTCAGATCGCCGATGTCAACCCCAAGGACGTCAAGATGGGTATGCCTGTTTCGACCGAGCTGAGAAAGATCTACAGCGAGGAAGGAGTCATAAGGTACGGATTCAAGTTCATCCCTGAGGAGCTGTCGAGGTGAGTTGATGGATTCGAGTAAGTCTATGACTATGAAAGAGGCGGTATCTAAATTCGTGCAGGACGGAGACACGGTCTACCTTGCGGGGTTCACGCACATGATACCGTTTGCCGCGGGTCATGAGATCATAAGACAGAAGAAGAATGATCTGGTCCTTGCGAGGGCCACCCCTGACATAATATACGATCAGATGATAGCGGCCGGATGCGCGAAGAGACTCATCTTCAGCTACGCTGGAAACCCCGGCGTGGGGTCGTTGAGATGCTTCAGGAGAGCGCATGAGAAGGGCATCCCGAAGCCGCTCGAGATCGAGGAGTATACGCACTTCGGCTTATCGGGAAGGCTTTTCGCAGGAGCTACGAACATGCCGTTCCTGCCGATGCGGACGAACCTGGGCTCTGACCTCCCCGCACAGAATTCATTGATGAAGGTCGTCACAGACCCCTACTCTGGCGACGAGGTGTCAGTCGTACCTCCGTTGAAGCCGGATATTGCAGTGGTTCACGTGCAGAGGGCGGACGTCAACGGTAATTGTCACATCTGGGGTATCATCGGGGAGCAGAAGGACGCGGCGTTCGCCGCCAAGAAGGTCATCATAAGCGCCGAGGAGATAGTGGACGAGTCGGTGATAAGATCCGACCCCAACAGGACTCTTGTACCCGATTTCGTGTCGCATGCGGTCGTGCATGAGCCATGGTGTGCGCATCCGTCCTACGTTCAAGGATATTACGATCGGGATAACGAGTTCTATGTCAAGTGGGATGAGGTCACCAAAGATCACGAGAATACTACGAAGTACATCGACGAGTGGGTACACGGAGTGGAGACTAGGTCGGAGTACCTCAGTAAGCTCTCGACATCCAAGGTCGATGGTCTACGTCCCAAGGATGCGTACAGCTCGCCAGTTAACTACGGGAGCGTGTGACGCGGGGTGAGCATGATGTCTGAAGTGAGTCGCAGTGAATTGATGGTCATCGTTGCCGCGAGGGAGCTGAAGGATCGTGAGTCCGTGTTGGTCGGAGTGGGGCTACCCAACCTCGCCGCGAACTTGGCGAAGAAGTTGCAGGCGCCAAACCTGCTGCTGGTATATGAGTCTGGGGCTGTCGGATCGAACCCAAGCCGTATGCCGCTCTCGATAGGGGATCCGTGCCTCGTGAGCGGGGCCAAGAGCGTCTGCTCCATGTATGAGCAGTTCGCTTACTATCTCCAGGGCGGAAGGATCGACGTGGGATTCTTAGGCGGTGCCCAGATAGACAAATACGGGAACATCAACTCGACGATCATAGGCAAGTACAAGGCTCCGAAGGTACGCCTTCCAGGTAGCGGGGGAGCCTGTGACATAGCGTCGAATGTGAAAAGGATCATAGTGATTACACCTCACGAGAAGAGGAGATTTGTTGAGAAGGTCGATTTCCTCACTAGCCCGGGGTTCATCGAAGGCAAGGATGGCTGGAGGAAGCTGAAGCTCCAGGGTGGGGGGCCGTACGCGGTCATCACCAACCTCTGCACATTCAAGTTCGACGAGATGACGGGCGAAATGACCGTCACAGCCCTGCACGAAGGGATCACCATGGAGCAGGTCCAAGAGAACACCCCTTGGAATGTGAAGGTGGCCGAAGAGATCGTAACGACCCCCCCTCCAACGGAAAAGGAGATCACCACGCTAAGGGCCCTCGATCCCGATAAGATTTACCTGAGGTGAGGAGAGATGGACCCTGCCTTCGACCCCGTCGGGGAATACAAGAGCAAGACGAAGAAAACTGCTGAATGGTTCGCAAGGGCGAAAGAGCACCTCCCAGGAGGCGTGACGGGGAACGTGAAGTTCTACCATCCGTATCCTGTGTTCGCAAAGAGGGCGAAGGGTTCTCACCTGTGGGATCTGGACGGGAACGAGTACATCGACTACATGCTCTGCTTCGGGCCGATGATTCTCGGCCACGGTCACCCACGAGTGATGAATGCCGTCCGGGAACAGCTTGACCGGAACGGCACGACGATATTCGGC
>JAJISI010000013.1:0-9279 GCA_022848805.1 Thermoplasmatota archaeon | reverse complement strand
CCCCACACATCCCCTCAACCCGTTGCGTGCTCGCTCGGAACATCCGAATATACCCTCCAGAGTACTCAGGTGCTTCCGTTCAACGATACCGAGGACACGGTGAGACTTCTCAAAGAGCACAGGAACGACCTTGCAGCTGTGATCATGGAGCCAGTACAGAGAGGGTTCATCCGGTCGGACCCAGAGTTTATAAAGGCCGTTCGTGAGACGACGGAGGAACTCGATATCATACTCATATTCGACGAGGTCATGTCTGGTTTCAGGATGGACCGTCTCGGAGGTGCTCAGACGATGTACGGCGTTACACCCGATCTGATGTGTCTTGGAAAGATAATCGGAGGAGGCTTCCCCGCAGGGGCGTTCCTAGGACGGGAGGACATAATGGACGTCGTGAATCCTCTCACTCGCGACAAGAACAACAGGGTCTTCCACGGCGGCACTTTCAACGGCCACCCGACCGTCCTCGCCGCTGGCATGGCTACGATCGATGTCCTCGAGGAGCCCGAGACATACCCATACCTCAACAGGATAACCGCGAAGCTGGAGGAGGGGCTCAACGACCTGTTCGAGAGGATGGAGTTCGACGCGATTGCGTATGGCCCGGGATCGACCTTCAACATAATATTCGCTAAGGAGATTGAAGTGCCGCGCAGCTATCGTGACTGCATGCACTTCGATGCGAAGCTTCGCATGCAGTTCGATTACGGATTGCTGGCAAGAGGGATCCACTTCCACCCTGACAAGCCATGGTACACATGCACGGAGCACACAGACGACGATGTCGAGAGGACGCTCGCGGTTAGCGAGGAAGTATTGCGAAAGATGAATCCTTCCGGTTGAGGC
Source organism: Thermoplasmatota archaeon (assembly GCA_022848805.1). GTDB lineage: Archaea > Thermoplasmatota > Thermoplasmata > UBA10834 > UBA10834 > UBA10834. The sequence continues at coordinate 8,436 of JAJISI010000013.1, read as the reverse complement.
CCCTTGGGGAACAATGACATCATGAAGTCACTCCGCAGTTTCGGTACTTGAAAAGGTCCAGGGCAATTCTAATCTGTCTACTGACAAACCGGCTGACAATACTTGGCTCGCGTTGAGAACCGTTAAATAATCCACGTAGAGTCTACTCAATGGACATCATGACGAGCGATCATGCGATTCTTATTGTCGGGGGAAAGGTTGTTGATGGGACAGGAACACCCTCCGCTAAAGTAGATATCGGACTTGACGGAACTAAGATCACTGGAATCCACGAACCCGGAACTGCTAAGGGTGCCGTGACGATCGACGCCGCCGGAAGTATCGTGTGCCCGGGGTTTATCGACATACACACGCACTCGGAGCTATCGTTGCTTGGTTGCCCGTTTGCGGAAAGTAAGATCCGGCAGGGCGTGACAACGGAGGTCGTCGGGAACTGCGGTGGGTCTGCCGCGCCGTTGATAGGCCTTGCGAGGGAGATGACAGCTGACCTCGCAACGAGATATTGCGTAGAAGTGGATTGGGTCACGATGGACGAGTACCTTCTGAGGCTTCAGAACCTCAGGACATCTGTGAACGTGGCTACCTTGGTAGGGGCGGAAACTGTGCGTTCCGGAGTGATCGGTCCCGATGATGTGCCTCCTACCGACTCGCAGCTCGAAGAGATGAAGGAGCTGATCGCAGAGGCGATCATGCAGGGTGCCTTCGGCCTGTCGACCGGGCTAATATACGCACCGGGATGCTATGCGACTACGGAGGAGCTCATCGCACTCGCTTCGACAGCTGGAGCACTGGGAGGCATATACGCGAGTCACATAAGGGGCGAGGGTAACACGCTGCTCAAGTCGGTGGACGAGGCGATCACCATTGGCCGAGAGGCCCGGCTCCGGGTGCAGATATCCCATCACAAAGCGGCGGGGAGGGAGAACTGGGGACTTGTGGTAGAAAGCATCCGCATGATAGAGGATGCCCGTAGGAAGGGCGTTGATGTTGCGTTCGACGTGTATCCATATACCTCTTCTTGCACGGATCTATTCGCTGTCCTGCCACCTTGGGTTCAGGATGGCGGTAGGGGTGCTATCCTCGGCAGATTGGCTGATCCTGAGAGTAGAGCGCGGATCAGAGCGGATTTCTCCGATCGTGACGCGGATTGGGAAAATATCGTCGGTGAGAATTGCTGGGACGACATCGAGGTGATGGGCTTCAAGAAGCCTGCGAACAAGGCTTACAACCATAGGCGTGTGAACGAGATAGCGAGCGAGATGGGAAAGGATGCCCCCGACGCGGTTTTCGATCTCCTCATAGATGAGGAACTCGACATCACAGCCTTCTTCCACGAGATGTCTGAGGAGGATGTCATCATGTTGATCAGGCATCCGCTCTCATCAATCGCATCTGACGGGGATGCGGGCGCTCCGTACGGCCCGTTGGCGGACATAGTCGAGCATCCACGAGCGTACGGTACATTCCCGCGTGCTATTCGGAGATATGTCCTAGATGAGCCAATCATCTCCATCGAGGAGATGATACGGAAGATGACGTCGTCCCCTGCTCAGAGGCTAGGAATCACCGACAGGGGGACGATAGGGGTGGGTATGATGGCAGACATCGTCGTGTTCGATCCAATGACGATACGGGACCGGGCAACTTTCGCGGATGCGTATCAGTATTGCGAAGGCATCACCGAGGTATTCGTGAACGGCATACTGACGATTGAGAATGGCGAACACCTGAAGGAGCGCGCCGGCCTGGTCCTCAGAAAACCGTCTGCTGTCTCCTGAGCTTCAGTCGACCAAGCAAAGTCTAGTGGCTACATCGGTGTAGACGTTCATACAAGTTGACAGGTCCCTCACATTGACATATTCAGTTTTCGAGTGGGCCCCGGCTCCACCAGGGCCGAACACGACCGTCGGGACCTTGGCGAAGTGGGTCAGCAATGCAGCGTCCGTCCAACCCCAGAAGGTAGAGATCTTGGCCCGTGTACCCGTCTCCTGCCTCACAGAGCTACCTAGGGACTTCACGAGAACATGGTCAGAGGGCACGACATTCGGCACGTGCGTCATCGTACTCATGCTCCTCGGGTCGCGTTTCAGCTTCGCCTTGAACTTCGGGTGCTTCTTCTTTACCGTGTCGAAGATGTCGTATATCTCCTGGAACACCTGGTCAAGTGATTCCTCCGGGATCCATCGTCGGTCCATTCCCACAACGCAGTGGTCCGCGACTGAACTAGGTTGCTGTCCTCCTTCGATGACTCCCAGGTTGATCGTTGGTGGAAGTGTATGCTTGCTGGTCTTCTTCTCAAGCTTGGGGAGCAGCTCAGATTCGACCGCATCTATGAATTTCGCGGCCATCGAGATCGCGTTCACTCCTTTGTCTGATTGTCCTCCATGGGCAGCTTTCCCGTATACATGGACCTCGAGCCACTCGAGACCTCTATGGGACGGCTGAATCTCCTGGTTCGTCGGCTCGCCTACGATTGCGAAGTCCGTCCTCGGTCCCCTCATTACGATATCCTCGGTTCCCTCGCTACGCTCTTCTTCGCCAACGACCGCGGCGAGCACCAGGTCCGACTGGAGGGCAACTCGCGATTTTTCCATTGCGACAAGGGCACATGCCATGGCAGCGAGACCACCCTTCATGTCGAGTGCTCCTCGTCCGTACAATCTGCCCGTCTTCACCTTAGGGGTGAAGGGCGGGATATCCATCTCATACGCCGGGACTGTGTCCAAATGGCCGTTCAACATGAGGCTCTTACCTGCGCCAGTGGTGCCCTTCACTGTCGCTATGACATTTGGCCTGCCCTTCTCGACCTTCCTTAGCTTCGCGCTGACTCCGTTGTCAATTAGATACTCGTGCAGGAATTCAGCGGCTTCCTTCTCCCTAGTTGGCACTCCAGAATGGCTCGGAATGGAAATGAGCCGTCTCGCAAGCGTTTCTATCGCTCCTTTGCTGACAGCTCTTCTAATCTTGTCGTCGACGTCCTTCTTGTCGCCAGACATGCGTTGTTTCGTCTCCCTCGCTGGACGCGTGCATTGGGCATCGCACTGGTTGCTGAAAAAGATATCTGACAGATTGAGCAGCTACAGGCGTCCATGCGTTTTCAGCAGCTGCAATGTCTCATCGATAGGTAGCCCTGGAGCGATGTTGTCATCGCGTCCCTTGACCGTCTCTCCCTTGAACAATGAGTTGATGATCGCCTCGGCCGTGCAGTCAACCGTCGCCCTGAAGAGGGCGCTCATCTCATTATCCACGAGGAGATTGTCCGTGAGTACGGACCGCTCCTTCTGGTGTCTGTCGTGGACGTTGGCAGTCGAGAACGCTATCATTATGTCGCCGCTACCGTTGTTGGCGCACGATCCTGTCAATGCGAGCCCCATCCCTGCACGCTTGGCGAGCCTTCTGAGCTGGCGTGCATCGAGGGGGGCGTCAGTGGCTATCACAGTCACTATCGAACCGTTCTCCTCTCTTTTTGGGTTTTCTACAGAGGTAAGTAGCTTCCCGACGGGCACTCCATCTATGATCAGCTCCTTGCGCTCTCCGTGGTTCGAGAGGACGATTATGCCTATGGTGTACTTCCCGCCCTGCACATCAACCACCCTGGAGGATGTGCCTATTCCTCCCTTGAAGTCGTAACAGACCATGCCAGTTCCCGCCCCGACGGCGCCTTCAGGGACATCATCGCTAGCAGCTGCTATCGCTTCGAAGACATGTTCAGGTCGCACGTGAAGTCCTCGTGCGTCATTCAAATAAGCGTCGTCGCACTCCGAAACCACGGGTATCACCGTGTCGTGTTCGATTCCCGCCAGCGGATTACGCTCCAGGGTGTACTTCACAAGCCCTTCCGCAACAGACGCCATGCCCATCGTGTTCGTCAATCCGATACACGAATCAATCACCCCCGAACTCCTCCACCTGGAGCGCCCCCACGAGCCCTCCACAGCCATTGAGGGCGAAGTGAGTGCCCTTGACGGGCCTCCTGTAGAGGTCGTCTCCGTGTGGGAGGATGACGGTTACACCTGTCCGAACCGGCCCCTCTCCCGGGACCAGCTTTCCGTCCCCCTTCATGAGCGTGCAGTGTCCGACCTTGACACCGCCAACGTCCGTGATGGCGTTACTCGGACCTACCGGTATGTCACCGAAGCGGACGCCCGCTTCTCTCGCTCGGGGCCGATTCAACTCTCGCCAGCTCACTGCATTGTCAATAAATGGCAGGAAACCGAATGCCCCGGAGACACGAATACGGATTTCGGCTCCTCACTCCTGCAGATGTCCATGACGGACGGACACCTAGGATGGAACCTGCAACCTGGGGGTACATCAGACGGGTCTGGGCGCTCGCCCTTGAGGATGATCTTGTCTTCTCTGTCCTTGGGGTCGGGGGTTGGGACGACGGATATCAGCGCCTTCGTGTATGGGTGCTGTGAGTTCTTGATCACCCTCTCCGTCGGACCCATCTCGACGATCTTTCCCAGGTACATGACGGCGATCCTATCACTGAAGACATAGGCAACGCCGAGATCGTGCGTGATGAACAGGAAGGAAAGGCCTTTGTGTTCCCTGAGATCGAGCATGAGCTTCAGAATCTCCGACCTGATCGAGACATCGAGCATGGACACTGGCTCGTCAGCAACGAGGAAATCAGGGTCGAGCACCAGCGCACCAGCGACGCCTACCCTCTGTCTCTGACCGCCGGAGACCTCGTGCGGATACCTCCACATGAAGTTCTTGGGAGGCCTGAGTCCTGCATCGTTCAGTGCCTTCGTAACCCTCTCTTCCCTTTCCGCCTCGTTTGCGCCGATACCGTTGACAACCAACGGCTCAGCAACGATGTCATAGATCGACTGTTTGGGGTTAAGCGATTCGTAAGGGTCCTGGAAGATAATCTGGAGCTTCTGCCTCATCGACTTCATCCGTTTCTTGTTCAGAGCACGTATGCTGATACCGCCTCTCTCCATGATCCTCTCTGCCTGATCTTCGTCGATATTGTCTTTGGCGAGGGCGACATCGACCATCTCCTTCATCATATCCTCTTTGCCCGGCCCGAAGTACGCCACCTCTCCACCGGTGGGTTCAACCAGTCTCAGGATGGCCTTGCCAGTAGTAGTCTTGCCGCACCCTGACTCGCCCACAAGACAGAATATCTCCCTCTCCTTGATGGTGAAGGTGACACCGTCGACCGCTTTCACAAACTTCTGCTCTTCTGAGAGGATGCTCTCGATGAAGCCTCTCCGCACTTGAAACCATACTCGCAGATCCTTGACGCTGATAATATCCTTAGCCATCTTGATCACCTCGGTTTGACAACGTGACATGCCGCGTAGTGGTTCGGCAGCACCTCGATCAGTGGCGGCTCCTCGTTGAGACAGATGTCCTTCGTGAGCGAGCATCTATCGGCGAACCTGCAGCCCGGCTTAACTGCTATCATGTTGGGCGGATTGCCAGCTATGGCCCCTGGCATCGTCCTCTCACCCTTGACGTTCGGGAAGGCCGCGATTAGGCCCTGTGTGTACGGATGTTGCGGGTTCCGGAAGACTTCGACCGAGTCGGCTCGCTCGACGATCTTGCCTGCGTACATGATGCACAGGGTTTCACAGGTCTCCGCAAGAACCGAAAGATCGTGGGATATGATGATCATCGCAAGCTCGAGCTCCCTCTGGAGAGTCTTCATCAGTTCGAGGATCTGAGCCTGAATCATGACGTCCAACGCGGTTGTCGGTTCGTCGGCGATAACGAGTCGCGGTTTGCACGCGAGGGCCATCGCAATCATGACCCTCTGTCTCATGCCTCCACTGAATTCGTGCGGATACTCTCTGACTCTGTTGGGGTTGAGACCGACGAGCTCGAAAAGCTCCTTCACACGCTTATTCGCCACTTCTTTATCGACATCTTCGTGCAGGAGGATCGGCTCGGCGATCTGCTCTCCGACGCGCTTGACGGGGTTCAAGGCGTTCATCGCACCTTGGAACACGATCGATATGTCACGCCACCTTATCGCACGGAGCTTCTCACCGGTCACTCTGGCCATGTCCTGGCCCATGAAGTTTATCTTGCCTCCGGCTATGTATCCGTTTGCCGGCAGGAGCTTCATGATAGACAAAGCGGCTGTCGTCTTCCCGCAACCGGATTCCCCTGCGAGACCCATAGCGTGCCCTTTCTCCAAGGTGAAATCGACTCCGTCTACAGCCTTCAGCGTCCCTTCTTGAGTTTTGAAATAAGTTCTCAGCCCCTCGACTTCTAGTAAGGCCATGGTTCAGTTCCCCCTCAACAACAACTGTTGTCGTTTCGGCAGTCCAAGCCGACGAGCGTGCGTTCAGCGAATCACATCGCTAGCCAATCTGGACATACTGTGAATCGAAATATGCTATAAAACGGTATCTGAAAGACCACATTGCCTGTCAATAACGGAGATCGGAGGTTTCACGGCATCGATGAGTCTTGTTGCGCCGTCCCATCCAGTCACCACGATATTGCACCTCAGTCAGGATGAGGCTCAATCTCCCGATCCATCTTTCTTGTCACTTCTATCTCGGTAGGGTACGTCGAGGATCTCGAGATCTCTCGCGGCAGTCGTGTTGGGAAAGACACTCCTTGCTTCTGTCTCGAGCGAGGTAAGATCGTCATATCTTGGGCTGAAGTGGATAAGGACCAGTCTACGTACATTGGCCGCCTTTGCAGTCTCTGCGGCCTGCTCCGCGGTGGAGTGGCCGAACTCTGACGCTGTCGAGGAATGGTCTGACCCAAATGTGCAGTCGTGGATCAGAACATCGGCATCGGTCGCGAGAGTGCGGACGCTTTCGCAGGGACGCGTGTCCCCCGTGTAAACGACCTTCCTTCCCCGTCTCTCTTCTCCTATGACCTGCGAAGGAGCGACGACCCCACCGTCAGTTCGGACCGTGTTTCCCTCCTGTAGTGACCTGAATAGCGGCCCAGGGGGAACGCCCAGCTCGGTCGCCTTACCTAGGTCAAACTTGCCGGGCCTCGGGTGCTCCTCAAGGGCATAGATCAGGGCTGGGACGGTGTGTGACGCCGCCGATGCTTCGACATTGAACGTATCGAATTCGACCGTTTCTCCAGGGGCCAGATCCTCCGGCAATACATCGAACTGACTACGGAAATAGCCGAGGCTGAGCATGTTCTTTACAGTCTCGCTCGTGCCTCGTGGGCCGAAGATCTTGAGAGGTTCCTCTCGGCCGTTCAGGCTCATGCTCTGGACAAGCCCTGGGATGCCCAAGAAGTGGTCCGCGTGCAGATGAGTCACCATTATGGCCTTCATGCGCATGAACGACACTGAAGAGTGCATCAGCTGTCTCTGGGTTCCCTCACCACAGTCGAACATGACCACGTCTCGCCCGACCTGTACGGCCACTGAGGCGACGTTTCGCTCCTTCGAAGGATATGTCCCACCCGTTCCTAGGAAGATTATCTTCATCTTGGTGCCCTCGAGAACCTTCTGATACGATAAAGCTCTCCCGACGACCTCAGCTCGATTACGAAGATCACGAAGGCGGCGAGGGCCATTGCGGCGGCGATGAACATCACGCCTCTGAATCCGAGGGCGGCCGCGGCCAATCCACCCAGCAGCGGACCTAGGATGCCTGACATGCTTATGCTGCTCGACAACAGCCCCGTGACGGTCGCCTTCTCCTCGTTCCTGTCCATCACATATCTGAGGCTCCCCACGTAGAGGCATGCCCATGAACTCGCCAGGAGTACCTGCATCGGCACGATCTCCCAGTACGAACGCGCCAGCCCGAAGAGGAGGAACGTGACCGATGACGCCCCAATCCCGAACGCAACAAGGACGGTGGGATCGAACCGGTCTATGACGTTCATTATCAGGAACTGGCTGAATGCGTTCACCGCATAGACCACCCCGATCAAGAGCGTATCGGCCCCGATCGAGATGAGGAAGAGCGGATATGTGACCCAGATCATGTTCGCTCCAGTATGCCTAACCATCATCGAAGTGAAGACTGGCGCGTTCCTCTTTATCAGGTTCAAGGGGAGAAGCGGCACGTAGAGCCTCTTCTCCTTGGGGAAAGGAAGCATGAGGGCCATCGCGAAAGATACGAAGATGATGGCTGCGCAGGTTAGGAACGCCCACTCGTACAACGTGCCGAAGAGCCCCACACACAAGCTGCCGATCCCCCACCCAGCCGCACCCCAAGAGCTGAATTTCCCCATCTTCTTCTTCATCTCGTAGGCATACGCCAGCAAGGCCGCGGGGAACATACCTGCGCAAAGGCCGAGCGCCACCCTAACTGACACGAACAGCACAAGCGAATCGCTCCACAGGGTGACGACATGAAGCGCTGTGACAGCGCCGCTCAGGAAGAGTCCTATGAGGAGAATGGTACGTCGGCCATGTATGTCTGCAGCCCGACCAGAGAAGTAGCTCGAGAGAAATGAGGCGACGGCAAACGCCGCCACAACGACCCC
>JAJISI010000129.1 GCA_022848805.1 Thermoplasmatota archaeon | reverse complement strand
TGGGAAGGGTACGGAAGATCGTCTAAAAGGAGGAAGACCGCTCCCGGGAAAGAAATGAGAGGGAGAGGCTGCGATTTACCACAGTTGAGGTTTAGAGCGTTCATATCCGTCGATATCTCGCCGAGCGATTCACTAGTCGCACTGCTGGACCTGCTCAGGGAGTCTCGAGCGGACACAAAAGTGGTGAAGCCCGCCAACCTGCACTTCACCCTGAAGTTCCTCGGCGACACGGAGGAAGAGCTCGTCGACGTGATCACGGACAGGATGCGCGAGTCCGTGGAGGGGACCCAGGCATTCAAGGTCAAGCTCGAAGGGATCGGAGCCTTTCCTTCCATGTCGAACATACGGGTTATATGGGTAGGAACCGACGACGGCAGGCATCTGGCAGAGATTGCAGGTCGGCTTGATTCGTCACTGGAAGAGATCGGGCTGGAACGCGACCGCAAAGGGTTCAAACCCCATCTGACGGTGGCTCGGGCCAGAAGCAGTAGAGGACTGGACATCGTTCGAGAACTGATCGTGGCAAACGCGGCTACTGGTTTCGGCGGTTACTCCATCGACAAGATAGTGCTTAAGAAAAGCACCCTCACCCCCCAAGGGCCTCGGTACTCGACCATCAATGAGATCATGCTGGCCCAGGGCTGAAGAGGCGCGAGCCGGCCAGTCTATTCTCTCGGGGTTGAGACGAGAGCGCTGTCCAGCAGTTCCAGCAGGTCGATGACCTTCACGGACTCTTTTCCGGACTGGCAGTCTCTCAGATTCTGCACGCACCAGGGACAGGCCGTGAGGATCGTATCGGCACCGATGGACTCCGCATGACCGACGCGGGTTCGTGCGATCGCGACCGCCAGCTCCGGGAAGCCGCTCTTCACACCGGACCCGGCTCCACAGCAGCGGCTTTCGAGTCGAGAGTGCCTCATTTCGACTACCGGCCCACCGAGGACCGCTTCGATCAACCTCCTGGGAGCGTCGAAGACTCCGCGTTCGCGGCCAAGGTCGCAAGGGTCGTGGTAAGTGAAGTTCCCCGGAAGGTCCAGCTTGGCCAACGGGAGCTTGGCCAGGCGCTCGTCAAGGAACTCTGTGATGTGTAGCACACGGACTCCGTGCCTCTTCTTGAGGTCATCGCAGGAGTCCAGAGCAGAGTAGCATCCGGGGCAGGAAACCACGACGGTCTTCGCGCCCGCGGACGAGAAGGCGTCGAAGCAAGCTTCGACTTTGTCCCTCGCCAAGCCCACATCCCCGATCTTCTTCGCCGTTGAACCGCAACAGCTCTCGGAGGTCCCGAGGTATGCTGGCTCCTCACCGACCGCTCTGAGCAGCCGGACAGCGCATCTTGCCGTCTCGGGATGGAGGAGCGAGGTCGAGCATCCGGCGAAATAGAGGACTTCGCCCTTCTTCGGGAGGTCGAGGCCTTTGGCCCACCTCGACCTTCTCGCCCTAGGCATCTGCCACGGATTGTCATAGTTGCGCACGCTCTTCGTGACCGTTCCGTGCTCGGGGAGCATCTCCCCATTTTGTTCCAACAACTCATGTCGTGAATTCAAAATGCCCTTTCTTATGTCAATATCGACGGGGCAAGCCTCGCGGCACTCGCCGCAGGATGTGCAGAGATGCAAGCCGCCTTCGGCTGCCTCGGACGGCGCGTCCCTCGCAGCCGAGAGGTAGACTCCTTGTCCTCCGACGTGACCCGACGTGCCGAACACAGGGCCGACGACATCGTAAACGGGACATCGAGTCACACATGAGCCGCACCCGATGCAGTACAGTGGTTCGGGGTCGCCCGCAGCCAGTCGACCGCCGTCCACGAATATCACGACCACCTCCTTGGGGCCGTGCATCCCCCTGAATATCTTCTTCTCTATGTCGGCTGTGTAGCTCGGGCCAGATATCACGTTCACGTATGCAGTGGTGATCTTACCGGTCGAGAAGTATGTCTGCAGCTTCACCAGGTTCATGGCGTCGTCGAGCGACGGGACTATCTTCTCAGGCGTCGTGACGACTATATGCTTCTCCGGAAGCATGGCGCACCTCGCGGCGTTCCCCTCGTTGTGCGCGATCACGACCGCCCCTTCGCACGCAGTGACCGCGTTGGCACCGGTCACACCGACGGTGGCGGCGTCGAGATATCCGGCGATCTCCTCCTTCACGGCAGCGGTCAGCTCATCTGGGTCGTCCGATATATCGCGGCCGAAGTGCTCCGAGAGCAGGGTGGATATCTGGGCCCTCGTCAAATGACACGCCGGGCCGGTCGGATGCACCGCATCGCACCCCGCAAGCTGCACAATCCTGTCGCCCAGGTCGGTCTCTATGACTTCGACCCCCTGCTCGGTAAGGCGCTGGACCAGGTGGAGCTCTTTCGTTATGTTCGATTTGGACTTGACGACGAGCTTGCTCCCGGACACCTCGGACTGGATGACCTTGAGGGCTGACCCTGCATCCTTAGCAAGTATCACGCGACAACCGTTCCCCTCCAGAGAGG
>JAJISI010000128.1 GCA_022848805.1 Thermoplasmatota archaeon | reverse complement strand
AGTCCTGGACACGTAGGTCATCCAGCGATTCACCCTTGATATCGATCTCCGTGGCGAAATCCTTCGTGAGGAGCTCCCGGTCGATGGCGGCCCTCACTGTCCACACGCTGTCGGGCTCCGCACCAACTAACCTCAGAGCGATGGCGTCGAGGGCATGCACGTCGCTCGATGCGAGGATGGCGCCAATATCTCTCCTCCTTCCACCTGAGGGTCCATCGCCATCCATTCCGACCACTGCGTCCATGATGGTCAGCCTCGGTCTCACGTGTTCCGCGAGGTCGACCAGCATCTCGGAGAATGCCTCAGGAGACCTCATCCTCATGTGGTACTCAGCCTTCTTCAGGCCGTGCACGAGGCCGAAGAGATTCTTCACGGCTCCAGTGTAACGTGTGAACGAATGCGTCTTGAGTTTGGCCAAGGAGATCACCGCATCGACCTCCTGCAGGGTCCTGGTCAGATCGAAAGTCTTGGCCACCTTGCCGTCGTTGTAGGCGACCGTCTCATGCTCGGTGAACAGGGCGAACAACACTCCCTCCTGGACGCATACCTCGGAGATCCCGGTCCTGTCGGCCAGGTGTCTGAGGATCCTCTCGGTCGAAGGGCCCGCGGGCGAGTCACCGACGACAGGGATCCCGCCTGCCTCCTTCACCAATCTGATGGTCGCACGCACGACCTCGGGGTGTGTCGTGACGGCCTGGTCAGGACGGCGCGCAGCCAGCATGTTCGGCTTGATGAGAATCCTCTCCCCGCTCTTCACATGCTCCGAGATCCCTCCGAGGAGATCCACGGCCATCCGGACGGAAGCATCGACCGTCAACGGATCGTATGTGGCACATCTCACGAGCGATACCGAGGGGCGGTCTCTCGTTTCATCTCCCAGGCCCATCGATGGATCACAGAGGTATACGAGCGGAAGAGCCTTTCGCCTCACTCCGGCTGCTTCTTCATGGTCGGTATCTCCACGAAGAACGAGGCGCCTAATTCGCTCTTGCCAGGCACTCTGTCCTCCACCCACGTGCGACCGTTGAACTTGTCCGCCAAAGCCCTGACTATCGAGAGACCGAGTCCAGTCCCGGAGATCCTGGAATCAGGTTTCAGTCTGACGTACTTCTGGAATAGCATCTCCTTCTTGTCGTCGGGTATGCCATGGCCTCGGTCTGCTATCATGACCTTCCAGTATGTCTGCCCGTCCTCAAGGGTCTTTGTGCAGCTCACGTCGATCTCGACGTCGTCGTGTGGGTCGTACTTGACCGCATTCGATAGGATGTTCACGAAGATCTCCTCGATCAGGGGGTTGGCCATCACGAACGCATCGTTCTCTGGTAATTTCAGATCGAAGCTGACAGTCTTGCCCGGTGACGAGTGGGTCATGCCCGATGTGATCTTAAGGAGCACGTTCTTGAGGTTGACTGGCTCGAGATCCTCCTGGCTCATGACGCCGATCCTGGTCAGCTTCTTGACGTTGTCTATCAGCTTGGAATTCTGCCTGATCAGGTTCAGCGCCTTCTCAAGCTGCACCTCGCACTCCTTTGGAACGCCCTTCGCCATCACGACGCTCTCGATGTAGTTCTGCGTCGCGAAGTTGTAGTTGTTGATATCATGGAACATGAGGTCGTTCAGTAGCTCGATCTCATCTTTGGCCTCCTGAAGCTTCGAGACGAGCTGGGCGTTCGCGAGTGCAACGGACGCCTGCTGTGCGAAAAGCAGGCCCGCCTCCAGATCGCTCATCGAGAAGACCTGTCCCGGCTCTCTGTAAAGCTCGAGGACTCCCAGCACTCCATCGCTTCCTGTAAGGGGGATGGCCAGCATGGAGCTGTGATCCTCCGGTGTGTCGGGTACGTCCATTCCCCTAGGGTCTGAGTCCACGTCGTCGACGAACTCCGCCCTTCCGGTCGTCACGACGTGGCCTACGATTCCTTCGTCGAACCCTCCGGGGGCGGCAGCTAAGGTCTCCTCCGTATAGCTGCCGATTGCATAGACTGCGTATATCTGCCTGCTCGGCCTGTCCACTAGATAGAATGAGAGGTCTTTGTAAGGGACGACTTGTCTAACGTGTGATGCGATCGCACCGTAGATCTGCTCCGTTGTGATCGCCTTCTGAAGCTCGATGCCTGACGCCATGAGTGTCTCGTGCAACTTCACCTTCGTCTCTAACGACTGGAGCAGGATCATGTTGTCGATCATGCCTGCGAGGTGATCCGCCACGGTCTGGAGCGCCTCCGCCCTCTCCCAGCTGTACTCTCCCTGCTTCGAGTGGCCAACGTTGAGGGAGCCGATCATCCTTCCCCTGCTCTTGAGCGGGACGGCTAGGACCGAGCTCATCTTCGTGTCGTCCAACACGGTGAATTCGGAGAAAAGCTTGCGGGACGCATCCTTGTCAACGATCACGGCGCTCTTGCCGTATTTCAGCTTCTCCACCAGGCTGTCCTCGAACGCCACCTTCCCCATTGACCGGGCCTTCGAGCGATCCTTTGGATCGGAGGCGATGATCTCGACATGCCGTCCCTTCT
>JAJISI010000127.1 GCA_022848805.1 Thermoplasmatota archaeon | reverse complement strand
CACGATACCCTCCACGCCCACGGGCGACGTCTCGATAGTGAATTTCTTAATAACCCCTTCGCGGACAAGTTTCTCTATCCTCGCTCTGACCGCCCGCTCAGTAAGGTTGACCTGGCGCGCAATCTCAGTGTTCTTCATCCTCGAGTGCTCCCTGAGGAGATTGAGGATCTTCGTGTCCGTGTCGTCCATGAAGGGGAGTAGTGTCGTTCCGGTTATCGTACCTTTCGATGGAGATGTCATTTAGAGAGGAGTTGAGTTCTATCGGAACGGATTGTGCCAGACCCGAAAACGAGCCCGAATACTTGCATCCGCCTCATCAATGAACACTATTGGGCAACCGAAAGGAGATTAAGGAGTTTGATGCGCGATCATCACTTCGAGGACGGGGGAAGGTCGCCGTCTCCTGGTCCGCCTGGCTCCCCCTCCACGGATGGGGGCTCTGGAGGCCAGGCAGGGTCGCTGCCGTCATATGACTGCGAGACCGCAGAGACGGGGTCCTTGATTACAGGCGGTGAATCCGCCATCTTCCCCCTCCTACGCATGCCGAAAATCGCAACGACGGCGACTCCAACGATAGCCAGTATCAACAAGAACAGCCAATCCGGGACTCCGAGTATGCCCCCGGACTGAACATCGACCACCAGACTCTTGATATCCTCCACGTTGCCGGCGTTGTCTATGGAATAGTACTCGATCGTGTTGTTTCCAGCCCCTTCGACCTCTATTTCTCCGCCGGTGTAGACGACCCAGTCGCCCCCGTCGATACGATACATGGTCACGTTGACCCCGCTCGCGGTGTCGTTGACGGTGATTGTCACCTTGGACGCATGAGCGACCGCGCTAGTCATCGGGGCGTTGATGTCCACCTTGACCGTGACGGATTTGGCAGCCTCGTCTCTCCCTGCCACGTCCTCCGATTCGAACTCAATGACATAGACCCCGTCCGTGGCAAGACTGACCGAGGACCCGACATACGTGGTCCAGGGTCCGGAGTCAATCCTGTACACCGTACTGTCCACGCCGGATTCCAACCCGGCATCTGACGCGGACAGACTGACTGACGCGACAGAAGTGTACCATCCGTCCTCGCCGACCGTGCCTGATACAATCGCGCTTGTGCTCGGATCAGTCAGGTCGATCATTATCGAGACGGCCTCCACCAACTCGGAATTGTCCGCAAGATCCACAGAGTAGAACTCCAGAAGATGGACACCAGCACTGGAGACCGTCACCGCATCCGTGTATTCGTCCCAATCTGCTCCGTCAAGTCTGAACATCGTGTAGTTGACACCCTCCTCGACGTCCTCTGCAGTCAACGTGAACTCCACTTCTGAGAGATACCATCCGTTCTGTCCCGATGTCCCTGACAGATGGACGGTCGTCGTCGGTGGACTGCTCGTGGATAGTCTCAGATCTCCGAAGAATGCGACTTCAGGAAGCACGTCGAAGTATAACGGCCAGGAGGTGTAGGCAGCCTCAGATTCATCCACAACACCCGGTACAGAGTCGCTCCCACCAAGGAATCCCAGCGTATCTCCGAGCTCGGCCTCAAGAAGCGCGAGCGGAATGCTGAACTCATACACTCTGTGGTCTGATTCAAGGTTGTCGCTGGCTCCGAAGCCCATCGCACCCGTCAGACCTTCATGATCCAAGAGCAGTTCGTTGAACGGTGTGCAGTCCAGGACCCAAGTACCAACGCCATAGACGTAATGCGCCTCGCCGTTCGGAACCGCTCCAGTACCACCGACCACGAACTGGTCCTCTTCGCCGACGGTCAGTGTATCATCACCACCGGTGTCGAAGGAGACAGAGGCAACATCGTCTATATCCTCTGTTAGGTCGCCCGTCGCGTCGTAGCACACGAAGAGATGGGTCTCGTTGTTCATCACAAACAATAAGGCATCCAGAGAATCCTCAGGATAGTCGACATCCAACACCACGGAGGTCGCGTTCGCCCATTCACCTTCGTCGAAGGCTCCATCGATGGTCGGAGAGACGGCGCTCCACACCGAGGTGATCAGTGGGACTGCACTCTCGAAATCTTCCTGAAGGTACGCGCCAGTGGTGTACGTGTCGTCGTCTAACCACGCACCTTCGGTATCCTCGAGCAACAGTTCGACATGATACGACCCATTCAACAAACCGGAGGCATAAGCCTGCCATCCATTGAACGACAGCTCAACGATGTTCAAACCGATGGTCGTGACGGAGAACTCGAACATCTCCACATCGACGATGTCCCATGCATCGTCGAGAAGGGCAGCCCCAATCCAATAGGTGCCTGCTACCGATGCGTTGACGGAAGCGTTGACGATCAGGTACTCGAACAACCCATCCGCATCATCGTCGAGACCGTAGTCACTGTGAGTGGGTCCGAACTCGCACGCGGCGGTTTGGAACTCGTCCCAGCTGTAGGCGTAGGTGACGTCCCAGTCGGAATCGAGCAATATCCACGAACTGTCGTAGAGGTATATCTCGAAATAGTACGGTCCGTCTAGCTCGTTGAGACGAATCGTCCATCCATCGATCAGAACCGTCA
>JAJISI010000126.1 GCA_022848805.1 Thermoplasmatota archaeon | reverse complement strand
CCTCTCCCCTCCTCCTTCTTCCCGATGCGGCCTGTGAGCAGCCTGTCCGTCTTGAATATCCACACGGTCAGGGCGATGGCGACGATTGCGAAGATGGTGGAATATGCGATACCTCCCAACACGAGGGCGTAGTCGTCGAACATCAGGGAACGCATCGCCATCATGGGGTGGGAGAACGGCAGGGCGAACAGGGCGACCTGCGCAGCGAGAGGGAGCGTGTTGAAGTCCTTGAAGATTACCAAGAGCATCGGCACTACAGCGAGGAAGGCAATCGGCATCGTCAGCGTCTGCGCGGACTTGTAGTTCTTCGCGAAGGTCCCGAGGATCATGCACAGTGCGAGCGCGGCGACGAGAGTGACGAACAGGGAGATGCCGACCAGGATGTAGTCCAGTGCGCTCAGCGCGATGTCGTACCTCTCCAGATCGAGCTCCCCTGAGGCGCTGAAGCCCGTCATGTAGTAGTTGAAACCGACCATGTATATGGCTGCCATCATCAGCCCTATCAGTGCACTCGCAACGAGCTTCCCGGTGACTATCGACCCGCGCGTGACCGGGAGGGTGAGCAACGTCTCGAGGGTCTTGTTCTCCTTCTCCATGCCCATCGAGGAGATGACCGTCCCTCCTGCGACCATTATCAGCATCATCATGACCAGAGGCACGATGAGCGACTGCATGGACAGCATGGTCCCGAGCGTTCCCGGCGATATCCCGTCCATGACCCTGTCTCCGAATATCGTGGTCTCCGTCATGGTCATCGGGTTCAGCGCGAGGGTCGAATTGACCGAGGCGTTCACATCGATGAGGTGCACCGAGATAGCCCTGTTCACGTTCCAGAGCACGCTGTTCACCGCCTCCGACGAGATGGAGTCCAACAAACCCGCGCCTTTCATTATCCAGTATATCTGGATGGTGCCAGGCTCCCCAGACATGATTCGCTCAGTGAAGTTGGCGGGGATATGCAGAAGCGCTATACCTCCGGCTTCGTCAACGGTTGCGACACCCTCGTCCACATCGCCCCCGTTGTAAACCAGTTCGGAGAGGTCGCCGATGGTATCGACCGCGATGGCAGCCAGGTCCCCGTGGGTGTCGTCGTTGACGATGCCGACGGTCGGAGCGCCCGTCACATCCTCCTCGATGCCGCCCATCACGCTCCCCATCGCGCCGAAGAGGACCGCCATGACGACAATCGGGAGCACGGTCGACGCCGTCATCATCTCGCGTATCTCCTTCCTGAGGATGTTCAAGGTGCTGTTCATGAGACCACCTTCATGAACACCTCTTCGATGTTCTGTGCGCCGTGCTTCGCCTTGAGTTCGGCAGGCGTACCGATTTCGACTATCTCACCGTCGTTGATCAGCGCAATCCGGTCGCACATCAGCTCCACCTCGAGCATGTTGTGCGACGACAACAGTACCGTCGTGCGTCGCCTGGCCGAGTCCTTCACTATCTTCCTTATCTCCTGGGCGTTGATGACGTCGAGGCCCGATGTCAACTCATCCAGGATCGCCACGCGCGGTTCTATCATGAGCGCCCGTGCGACCAGGAGACGCCGCGCCATGCCCTTGCTGTAGGTGTCTACCTTATCGTCCATCCTATCGCCGAGGTCCGCTATCTCGACGCCCTTCGACACGATCCTCCTCACGCCCTCACGGCTCTGCGAGAAGAAGCGCGCGATGAAAACCAGATACTCGTTACCCGTGAGGTTCTTGTACGCCCCCGCATCCTCCGGAAGGTAGCTGAGGATCTTCCTAGCCTCGTGGGGCCTCTCAGCGATGTCCGTTCCGAACATCCTCACATGACCAGAAGTTATCCGGAGTATCGTGGATATGATCCTGAGGGCGGTCGTCTTGCCGGCGCCGTTCGGGCCGATCAGGCCGAAGACCTCGCCATCGTCGACCGTGAACGATATGCCCTTGAGCGCTCTGAACTTACCGTAGTCCTTGATGAGGTTTACAACCTCGAGCGCCGGTTCGTCTGCGAGGACCGAACTTGTCTGGTCGGTTGATGTCGACATCGCTGACGTCGAAACGACCTGTGGTATATACAGTTAATCATGGAACGCCGGAGGGGTCCGCTCAGTAGCCGTACATTCCAGCATACCTCACCAGTGTGCAGAGCACGGCCAGCGTTATCCACTGGTCCTGGTCAGGGCTCGGCCTGTCAGACCTATACCAGAAACCATCCTTGGACCTGGCTTTGAGCAGCCATCTCACGCCCTCCTCCATGCGTTCGTCCTCGGATCCGTGCCCCATCAACGTAAGCACCTCCAGTGCACTCAGCCCGCTCCCGAAGTAGAGTGGGTATTTCAGGGTCGTCCAGTTCTTCTCCGAGAGATAGAACGACGCGTGATGGTTCCTCCTGAAGATCCGGTCGAGTACGAAATCGGCTCCACGCTCCATCTCCTTTCTGTATCTCATGGAGGGACTCCAGCTGAACCCTCTAAGCACTGCAAGGGTGCACCAGACACAGCTCGGGATGTGTTCATGCTCCTTCGGATCGTGGGATGGCCTATCGTCGCCCTGTACGAGCGCCATGAAGTCATTCATGCGCATATGTTTGTACTCGGGAAG
>JAJISI010000125.1 GCA_022848805.1 Thermoplasmatota archaeon | reverse complement strand
ATAGGCTTTCCCATCCAGGTGATTATTTATTGGTGCGTATATATAAGTTTCGTAAAAAAGGTCTGACTATGGTCGCGCGTATATAAACGAAACGCATGAGTGCGCACGTACTGGCTCATCCTTCAGCCGGCCTGCGGAAAGACCCATGAAAATCAGTTTCCGAGTCGGCCGCTGGCGCCCCTATGGTCTGCGCTCGACCGCATCTCCTCGAGGCGATATTCAGCATGCTAACCATCGTCGTCAGTGGTGCCCATGCCCGGCGTGCTTCGCCTAGCTGTCGATGTCGGATTCAGAAGCAGGGTCGTCCGCCAAGACCTCCAGGATCTCACCGATGGGGACTTCGGAGATAATCTCCTTGGTCCGGAACACCGGTTCGGGACAATACAGCCCGATGTGATCGAGGGTCTCAATGGGTCGGGGGAACCTTTCGCCTCGCTTTGGTAAGTCGAGTTTCCTGGAACCAGCCCCGGACAGACGACCCAAGTCAGGTTAACGACGTTACCTATCGTCTCTCGTATCTGATAACACTTGCGCCTACCTGTTCAGGCGATGGCCCCTTCAGGGATCGAAACGCGTCAAGTCCGAGTAGGGGGTTGTATCGCCGCTGGGCCGTCCCGTCAGCTCTTCGCCTTGAGCTTCCTGCGCCGTACGCGCTTGACTGAGACCTTTGGCTCGGTAGGCTTCTCCTCCTGCACTTCGTCGGCCGCGGCCTCTCCCTTCTCTTCTTCCTGAGCCTCCTCAGCTACGGGCTCTGTGGAAACGGGCGCCTCCTCGGGCTCAGCTCGCACTTCTACGGGTTCAGGCTCTTCCTCAACCACCTGCGTCGGGGGCGGTTCGACGACCTCAGGCTCCGGCTCGGGAGTGGCGGGCGGTTCTTCGACCACGACGTCCTCCTCTGCGGCCGCAGGCTCTTCCGGAGCCTGTTCCTCTGAATCCTTATCCTCCTCGGCGAACACGGACCCACACTCTTCGCACTTGGTGGCTTCGAAGTGTACAAGGCCCGCACAGACAGGACACATGTAGGTCACGTTCTCGGCAAAGACATTGCCACACTTCGGGCAGTTCTCCTCCGACTCGTCGACCATCCACGAGCACTTCGGGCACGAGAGCTTCTTCGCCTCCTCCTTCACCTTCTTCGCCTCTATCTCGATTATCTCGGTCAGGAGGCCGTCTATGCTCTCGTTGGTGACCTTCTTCTCCGCCTTAGAGACGAAGTCGACGTATTTGATGTGGCACGAGGGACACACCTCGGTGTCGCGCTCGACGGATTCTCCACAGAACGGGCATTCGAACTTCGCCTCCTTGCCGAACCTGGCACCGCATCTGGGGCAGGTGTCGACCTTGCCAGCGACTCTGAACCCGCATGTGGGGCATCCGAATAGTTTCTGTTCATCATCCGTCATGTGGGAGAACCGTCCGATGCAGATATGGTCCTCGATTAAGGGCCCTAGATTGTGGCTTTTGCAAGGGACTCTCCGGACTTATTTCTTTCTGTCTGGGGAGATCTTGCACTACATCGACCGAATGGAAGTCTGACACTGGTTCGACGTCGTGAGGCCACCTGCTCCAAACGCGTCGTCCGAGGCGAAGTAATATATCTTCATCAAGCGAATCATATCCTCCGCTCGTTCTGTGCCGGCTGGCAGAGGGTCAGCCCGGCTTAGTAGCAAGATCATGACTATGACGGGTTGGGCATACCGAGTGACCGTGAGGTGTACGTGACGATGGATTCCGCGAGAGAAGGCAGTTTGTTCGGTGCTTGTGTCTTATCGGTCGCCATGTTGTCCGTGCTGGTCGTCGGGGGGCTGTGCTTGTGCGGTTACGGACCGGACCAGCCGGAGTCGCGTGCGTCCATCTTGCAGGTCGAAGGCGCCCCTGTCGCCGTCATATCGCCGATGGCAGAGGTCGTCTGGAACGGCAGCCAGTTACAGTTTATCGGGTCCGAGTCCTACGACGATGACGGATTTATCGATGACTACGTCTGGGAGGTGGAGCACCACGGCGAGGTCGAGCTCCTGTTTGGTGAAACGCAGCGCTATAGATTCATGACGACCGGAATGTACATGATCACGTTGACCGTGACCGACAACAACGGCACCGAAGGGGTCGATTTCACTGCCGTCTACGCCGTCCTGGACTCCGATCTCGACGGCATCCCCGATTGGTGGGAGATGAAGTTCTTGAACGGTCTGTCGGAAACGGCATCTAGCGATCCTGACGACGATGGTTACTCCAACCTCGAGGAGTTCGCTCAGGGCACGGACCCGCTCGTCGTCGACCCCGTGAAGGGCCTCATCGAGCAGAATTGGAAGTGGGTCCTCTTCGGCGGAACAGCCGCAATCATAGTAGTGATAATCATATCTCCGTTCCGGAAGAAGAAGAGGAAGGAGACCGCGCGGAAGAAGACGGAGCTGGCGATCGAGATCGATAAGGCTCTCGACGAGGAGTGACCTTCCTCTGCACCACCGATCCGCGGATCGCTTCTCAAAGCGTGAATATTATCGCCGCCACGCCTACGACCACGCAGTATACGCCGAATATCCAGAGCTTGCCGTCGCGGACCGCCTTGAGGAGGTAGTCTATCGACACCAGGCCGACCGCGAAGGCAGCCACTGCC
>JAJISI010000124.1 GCA_022848805.1 Thermoplasmatota archaeon | reverse complement strand
TCGGGGGGCGAAGATACAGGTGCTCGACCTCCCGGGGCTCATAAAGGACGCCTCGAAGGGGAAGGGCCGCGGGAGGGAGGTCCTATCGGTCGTTCGCTCGGCAGACCTCATAGTCCTCATGATCGATGTGTTCGAGACGAACATACAGGTGCTGGTCGACGAGCTGGGCACCGCCAACCTGAGGCTTAACCAGAAACCGGCAGACCTCGTCGTGTCTCGGAAGAGCAGGGGTGGCATCGGCGTCAACTTCACCACGGCGAAGCCGTCCCTGGACGAGGAGCTCGTCCGCGACATGATGAACGAGTACGGGTTCATCAACGCGGACATCGTGATACGCCAGAAGATCAACGAGGACCAGCTGATAGACCACATAGCGGGCAACCGGCTCTACATGCCAGCGATAGCCGTGGTGAACAAGATCGACCTCGTAAGCGACGAATATCTCAGACAGCTGAAGAACAGGAAGCTCAAAGGTTGGAAGGTCGTCCCCGTATCCGCCGAGAAGGGCCGCGGCCTACCCGCGCTCAAGGACGCGATATTCGACTCGCTCGACCTCATACGCATATACATGAAACCCCAGGGGAAGGAGGCCGACCTCGTCGAGCCGCTCGTGATACGCGCGGGCTCGGACATAGGGGCCGTGTGCGCATCCATCCACCGCGACTTCAGGAAGAACTTCAGGTACGCCCTCATCTGGGGCAAGAGCGCCAGATTCCCTGGCCAGATAGTGGGCCTCGACCACGTCGTGATGGACGAGGACATCGTCTCGATCATCATCAAGCGTTGAGACCTGCGGGGCAGAAACAGAGCGATCCGATAATAACCGGATGAAGGGGTTTCGAGTGGCCGGTTGACGGTTCTTGAGCTCACTCTTTCTTCTTCATGAGCTTCATGAAGCCGCCGCCTTCGTGGATCTCGAGGTTCTTGTGGTTGAGGATCGACTCGAACTCGGGCCAGTCGATCACGTCGACGCGCGGGCTCGTTCCCCTCGTGAACTCGATCTCCATCGTCCCTCTCACCTTTCCAGGCTTGAGGTTCTTCTCGGTGGCAATCTCCTTGGCTCTCTCCAATGCTATCGGACTCATCGGCACGTGCATCCCTCCTTGTGTCAGTCGGGGAATTTCCCGACCGAAGTCTAATGCCCGTCCGACATATAAAGCCCTTTCGCTGGCCTATCTTACCATTAGGTACTGGCTTATTGTCCGACGAATGTCTTGCGCACGTGCGCGATTGCTGAGGCGCATACGGGATCGACCATGACCGCGGCCTGAAACTGCGACCGAGGCTTGCACCTCATTCCCTGGATGCCACTCCTCGCACCTTATCATCCCCAAAAGGGTTAAGAAACGGTATCCGCTTATTGCGCCTGATGATTCAGCGCCCCAGGGGTACCAGGGACTTCGGCCCGGCCGAGATGTTCAGACGGAGAAAGGCCGAGCAGGCCATGAGGGACATCTGTCACCGATTCGGGTTCGGAGAGGTCGTGACCCCTACGTTCGAGCTGTCCGAGCTGTTCACGCTGCGGTCGGGGCAGTCCATCGTCGACGAGATGTACGTCTTCAAGGACAAGGGCGACCGTGAGATTGCTCTCAGGCCGGAGATAACCGCCTCGGTGATGCGGCTCTTCGTCAACGAGATGTCCAACCAACCGAAGCCGTTGAAGCTGTACTACGTCGGCAACTGTTTCAGGTACGAGAACCCGCAGAGCGGCAGGTACAGGGAGTTCTTCCAGCTCGGTGCGGAACTGATAGGCAATGAGAATCCCGAGACGGATGCAGAGGTCATATCGCTCGCGGTGAACTGCATCAGAGCTGCTGGCCTGCAGAATTTCCACGTCCGTGTAGGGCACATCGGCGTGATGAAATCGCTCGTGCTCAACGAGGTGCAGGACCCCGCTCTAGCAGGGAACGTCCTCCGGATGATAGACAAGGAGGACTTCGACGCGATGGGCGACATTTTCGACGCCAACTCGCTCTCCCGCAACCTTTTCGACAGGATCACTACGCTCGCTGAAACGAAAGGCGGTCCTGAGATACTCGACAGCGTCGACGATGCGAAAGCGCAGCAGTACCTGAAGGAGCTGTTCGAGACACTCAAGCTGCAGGACGTGGAGGATGTCGAACTCGACCTCGGCATAGTCCGCGGCCTTGACTATTACACCGGCATGGTCTTCGAGATAGACGCCCCCAAGCTCGGAGCGGAGAAGCAGATACTCGGGGGCGGATCGTACACTCTGTCCGAGCTGTTCGGGGGAGAGGCGGTCTTCAGCACCGGCTTCGCGATAGGCATAGACCGCGTGATGCTCGCCCTCGAGGCCGAGCAGGATAAGCCGGAGTACATGCCTCTGGACGCGTATGTCGTCCCGACAGAGGACGCGATGAGGAAGTACGCCTTCGCCATCGTCTCCAAGATACGTTCCAAGGGTCTGCGAGCGGATATCGACCTCATGCGCAGGAACATGAGCAAGAACCTGAAGTACGCCGCCTCTGCAGGCGCCAAGTTCGCGGTCATCGTGGGCAAGGACGAGATGGCCAAGCGATCCGTCACCCTAAGGGATATGAAGACGGGCGAGCAGACACTGGTCCCTGCTGATTTTGCCGCGGAAGAGCTGGAGACGGCGTTGAGCAAAGGCTCTTCGTGA
>JAJISI010000123.1 GCA_022848805.1 Thermoplasmatota archaeon | reverse complement strand
TGGAGTCATCGAGAGCACCACGCTCTATTGGGGCACCGCGTTGAGCGCGATAGACAACCCAACGACCGTGTTCTCAGGGACGACATGGGCGGTATTCAGCGTCGGCGACCTTCCATCGCTACCGGGCAACGGCACGCTCTACCTGCAGGCGGTCGCCACGGTCGATGGCGCGGATTACGTATCCGAGGTCCTGGAGCTACCCGTGCACGAGGCGACCTCGGACAACCTATTCTTGCAGTTCCTGAAGGACGTGCAGGACTACATATTCAACGACCTGGGACTCATCAACTTCCTTCTAGTACTCGCGATACTCATCGCGATCCCCGTCATCATAGCGGTCGCGCGGCCCAAACGGAAACGTGTGAGGACGGTCGCATCGCCTCCGCCTGCCGTCGCCAGGCCTGCGCAGACGCATTCGAGCCTGAGCCAGTACGCACCGACGCAGGGGAGCGCCCGTATACCTCCGCCTCCGCCCCCGCCCCCGCGGTTCGAGAGCTACGTCGACGTCGTCGGCGATCGGGCGGTCCCGGCCGTGCTGAAGATCCTCGAGGGCACGAAGGTCGTCTGGGTGAACAGGACTTGGGCTCCACCGCCTGGAGTGGCCATCAGGAGTGGGAAGGTGGACGAATCGGGCGAGCATCCAGACAGCCTGTTCGGGTCCGGCTTGCTCGTCGCGCCAGGAGACTACTGGAGCGTCACGTTCCACAGGGCGGGGACATACGACTACTATCTGACGGGTGTCTGGAAGATGGCGAAGGTCGTGGTCGAGCGATACGACGGTCAGAAACCGGCCCCACCTCCTCAACAGGGAGGGCAGCAAGGTCCGCCCGTGGCGTGAATGAGTGTCATCCTCCGTGCTGATGCGATCAAAATAAAATATTGAAGAAGGGAAAAGGTTTGCAAAGCGAGCACAGGAGAGCCGGGTACGCAGACGCCGTCGGGCCCGAAGCATCTTGATAGTCTCGAAGAACGGTCGTTCGCGACCATTCCGGGGGCGAGCGCGATCCTTATGCGACGGTCCCTATCTCATCCACTTGTTCCTTGTCTCCACATTCGCTCATTTACGGGCAGTTTCGTTGCGAGTTACCACTGGCTTGTCCATCGGACTTCTGCTCCTGATTCTGCTCCTCTCCTACGTCGGCGTCCATCTCCGGTTCCTCCTCTGCAGGCTCGGGGTCGGGGGTAGCATCATTCTGGCCGCACTTCTCGCCCTTGTCCTCGTCTTCGTACTTGGCTTCGGGCTGCATCATCTTTACGGCCTCCTTCTGCTCCTCGTCCTCCATGCAGTTGGAGTTCTGATCGTCCGGGGCTCCGTTCCGCTCACCCTCGCGGTGGCGGTGTCTGTGTTGGTAAGGCGCTGATTCGTCCTCGTCATCGGCCGGGTCTTCTGGGTCCTCTTCGTCGGCCGGGTCCTCACCATCGTCCTCGTCGCCCTGGTCGTCGTCTCCGGTGTCTCCGTCGCTCTGGTCATCGTCTCCAGAGTCCGACTGGTCGTCGCCGTCGTCGGTGGATTGGTCGCCGCCATCGGTGCCATCGTCGCCCGAGTCACCGCCGTCGGTTCCATCATCAGGATTTAAGTCCGGCTGCTCCGGTATGTCGGTCGTGATATCTGGCTTGTCATCGCCGCCAATCATCGCCCATACCAGTACTATGCTCGCTAGGAGCACAGCAGTCGCAGCAACCGTGGCTAACCTACGCTTGCTAAGCCTGATTCGCTCACCTCCACTCACTCGACTTACATCGCGAGTGTTTACCCCTATGCGACTTCTAAGTATTTTAATGATTTGCGTCAGACAGCAGATTGCTGGCATACCCTACTTAGTGTCAGACAGCAGCATGATCAACCACGTTCTAGAGCGCCTCTCGCAGCCGTCGACCTATAGTCGTGATATACCGATATATCACGGTATCTCGGGTTGCGGCGTCCCTCCTAGGCATTCCACGACGGCTGCGTATGCGTCGTAGAGCATCTCCGCCCCTTCCTCGGTCATGTGGTCGCTTCCGAGGAACGCCCTCACCTCGTTGTAGAACGCGTTGAGTATGTGCAGACAATCCTCGATGTTGTCGGCTTCGAAGTAGCCTTGCGCGACGAGTATCTTGGCGATCAGCCCGTGCGCGGAGTGCCCGGGCATCTCGGGCGCGACCTGTATCACGAACGGTAGAATGTCTATCGGCTGGCAATACGGCGGCGGTGGAGGCGGAGGGGGTGGCGGCTCCGGCTCCGAGGTAGGCGGCGTGTACAGCTCGGTCGATGCCGTTACGGAAATGCTGGATCTGCCACCGATGAGCAGCACATCGCCGTCGGGGAGGGCCGCAGCGCCGTGCGCGCCACGCGCCTGCAACATCGAGTCGGCGGAGTTCCAGACCATCTTACACTGGCAGAACACCTCGGCTGAGATAGTCGCCCCCGTCGAGCTGCTCCACGAGCCCGCAGCGAGTACCTCGCCATCGGCAAGCAGTGTGAGCGTGAAGTGCGCCCTTGGTGCCGTCATGCTTCCCGAGCTGTACCACGAGTTGGTCTCGTGGTCGTAGATCTCGGACGACCTGAGCGCGACGCCGTCCGAAAGGCCGCCGGCGACCAACACCTCCCCGGAGAAGGTGACGACGGACGCGAAGTCGTATCTCTTGTCCATCATCGTGGCTTCGTCTCCCCACGAGTTCGTCTGTGGGTCGTAGATCTCGCTAGTCCCTGAGGCGTCGCCTGCG
>JAJISI010000122.1 GCA_022848805.1 Thermoplasmatota archaeon | reverse complement strand
GGCGTCCTTCACCCTCACACCGGGGATTTCCTCCATCACGATCCTGCCGTTCGAAGTATCGATCGAGTAGATTATAGGGACCGCGATCCCGGCCTTCCTCGCGTCCATCATCAGCCGAGCCTCGTTCTTTATACGGAAGCTCTGAAGAGACCGGTCAAGCGCTGGATGTCTGTATCCCTTGACCACTCGCTGCTTGACCACCACGTCACGGTCGAACCAACGCGCCGAGTCCAGCCTAGCCTCGGCGCCGACCCTGTGCACTGCCACGACGCCGATGAACGGACTTCGGCGTAATAAGATTGTCTGATGGCTCGTCAGCATGCATTCACAATCCTTATCATTGACCAACCCGATGGCCGCGTGTGACCCGGATCCCAGTCGGCGCCAACGCACTTGACGGACTCCTCGGAGGAGGTCTGGAAGCGGGCGCTATCACGTTACTCTTCGGCGAGGCTGGATCAGGAAAGACCAACATATGTCTTCAAGTTGCGAGGAATGTCGCGCTCGACGGCCGGAAGGTGGTATACATCGACACCGAGGGGGTTTCGATGGAGCGGCTGAAACAGATATCGGGATACGACTACGAGAAGGTCGTGAAGAACATTCTCTTCTTCGAGCCTCATTCTTTCAGCGACCAAGAGAAGATCGTCGACAAAGCGGTCAAGCTCGCAGAGAGCGCAGCTGGCATCGGCATCATAATCCTCGATTCTGCTACCATCCACTACCGATTGACCCGGAATGACGACGAGAAAGGCACGAGGAAATCCCTTAGCCCCCAACTGGCAAAGCTCCTCGTCGTCGCGAGGAGCGCGCAGATCCCCATCCTGCTGACATCGCAGGTCTACACGGACATCGATAAAGGCACCTTCGAACCGCTCGGAGGGCACGTCCTCCTGCACAACGCCAAAGCGATAGTCCGTCTCGACAAGGTCGGCGCTAGTTCGAGGAGGGCCGTGGTCGTGAAGCACCGTCACCTCGAAGAGGGGCGGAGAGCGGATTTCAGACTCACGAGTTCCGGTGTCTCCTAGGATTTCCTAGACAACATGAAATCGGCGAACTCCGCAAGGGTCGACCTGTGCTCTTCACTCTTAACAATCTTGAGTTCGTCCTTCGCCTTCGCAACGAACTCGCTGGCCACCCTGCTCGCATAATCTATCGAACCGACCTCTTCGAGGATATCTCTGGCCCTGGCCAGCTCGGCGTCAGTGGCGTCCTTCTTGCCCAGGACGGATGCCAGCTCGTCCCTCTGCGGGGCCTTCATAACGTCGAGCGCGTGGACGACTATCAGTGTCTTCTTGCCGTTCCTGATATCGTTCAGCACCGGCTTGCCGAAGGTCTCCTGATCGGACCTGAGATCCAACACATCGTCCCATATCTGGAATCCCAGACCAATGAGACGCCCGTACTCGAAGAGCGCCTTCTGCGCCGGTTCGGATGCGTCGCCTGCGATAGCGCCACCCTGGGCGGCGGCGGAGTACAGGACTGCGGTCTTCCGCTCTATCATCTCAAGGTACTCCCCCGGACTCACAACATCCCTATCCTCGAAATCCAAATCCATCTGCTGACCGTCCGCGAGGAGCCTGACCGACCTGGCAAGTATCTCCACCAACCGCACCACACTGGCGTCCGGGAGGTCGCTCTCCAGGATGATCTCGAACGCCCTCGCGAACATGGCGTCCCCCGCCAAGATGGCCATAGGAACGTTGTACTCGCAGTGGACGGTCTTGAGACCGCGTCTCGTGTCATCCTCGTCCATCACGTCGTCGTGTACCAGAGTGAAGTTGTGAATCATCTCGAGGGCGACCCCGAACGGTACTGCCTTGTCAGGTTTGCCCCCGAAAGCTTCGCACACCATCGTCGCTAGGAGGGGGCGAAGCCGCTTCCCGCCGGCGGACGGATAGTGGATCATAGCGGCGCGAAGGTTCTCGTTATCCATTACCTCGAACGACGCCATCAACTGATTGTTGATCGTCGCTACGCGGTCCTTGAACTCATCTGGAAACACCAAGTCAATCACTCCATCACATGATCAAGCCAGTCCCTCGACCTGCCTACGATGAGTGCGTGGGCTGCCGCGAGCTCCCCTACATCGGATGCGCCGACGAGGAACATCGCCGCCTTGAGTTCGTCGATGATCGTACGCACCTCCCGGTCGACAGCGTCCATACCCTTCAGGGCTGATGGTAGCAGCCTCCCGGCCATGCCGCCGCACGAGGCGCCTATGCACAGCGCTCTCGCGACGTCCAAGCCGGTCCGCAGGCCGCCAGTCGCCACGATCGGAAGCCCCACATTGGCGAGAACGACGGACACCGGGGACGGTATGCCCCAGTCCCAGAACGCCTTCCCGATGTTCTCCCTGGATTCGTCCTTCGCCGAGCGCGCCCTGAAGTACTCGACCGCCGAGAAACTAGTGCCACCCAATCCGCCGATGTCGAGGCCTCTGACGCCGGCCTTCTTCAGCCGAAGAGCGGACTCGCGTGAGATGCCCGCCCCAGTCTCCTTAGCCATGACTGGAAGCTGTGAAGACATCTTCTCGACCGCTGCGAGTCCTCCTTTCGCGCACGTTTCGCCCTCGGGCTGGACGACCTCCTGGAGATAGTTGAGATGAATCGCAAGGACATGGGCGTCGACCATCTCCATCGCGGCCTTCCCGTCCTCGACGCCTAGCGGAGCCTTGGAACCTTGTCTGACGAGCTGCGGCAGACCCAGGTTTCCGATCCTCAGGGGCACGTCGTACCCA
>JAJISI010000121.1 GCA_022848805.1 Thermoplasmatota archaeon | reverse complement strand
TTTCTCGCTACTTCCATCATCCTCGGATGGGGCTTCGAATGGCCAGCCACCGAGCCTACGTCGGCCTTTATCAAAGAGACCGTTATTTTCTCCGGCATAATTTGCTCCTCCAACCTCTAGTATAGCAGTCTGCGAAATGAGAGGCATACGATATATATTAACCGCTCTGGAGCAGGGACTCGTCTCGTCTTCTGAATCAGCACGCACGTCACTATCGCCCTCCTGAAGACTTGAGAGCAGCAGTGGTCGAATGGAAAGGCTTATGCGCAGAGATGTCGCTCTTCGGAAGACGAGTGGACGCAGATGGGGATTGTCGAGGAGCTCAAACCGATATTCTCGCCCAAGTCTATAGCCGTCGTAGGCGCGTCCAGGAGCCCCACCAAGCTGGGTTTTGAGATTCTCCAGAACATACTTGTGAGCGGCTACAAGGGGAAGGTGACCCCCATCAATCCTGAGACGCCCGAGATACTCGGGCTCAGGGCGCTCCCTAGCGTTCTAGCGGTGAAGGACGATATCGACCTCGCTATAATCGTCGTCCCAGCGGAGTTCGTGCCGAAGGTCATGACTGAGTGCGCCAAGAAGAAGGTCAAGGGCGTCATAATCATCTCAGCCGGATTTGGAGAGGTTGGCGAGGACGGCCGTCGACTGGAGAAGGAGGTCATCGACATCGCTGCGAAGGCCGGGATAAGGGTCGTCGGCCCGAACACGCTCGGTTACAAGGATCCGATAGACAACCTCGACGCGGCGTTCGTGTTCGGCATGCCCAAACCAGGAAGAATAGCCCTGGTCAGCCAGAGCGGCGCTCTCTGCGTCGGCATGATATACTACGCGAACGGAGAGCACATCGGACTCTCGAGAGTGATATCTGTCGGTAACAAGGCGGATGTGGATGATGCGGACCTGATAAACTACCTAGACCACGACAAGGCGACAAAGGTCATCGCGATGTACATCGAGGGCATCAAAGATGGCAAGAAGTTCCTCGATGCGGCGAGGAGGTGCAGGAAGCCGATCGTGGCGATCAAAGCCGGCAGAACTCCGGCTGGCTCGGCAGCAGCATCGACCCACACGGGCTCGCTGAGCGGCTCGGACGCCGTCTACGACTCCGCGTTCAGGCAGGTGCACATCCAAAGGGCGTACGATGTTGGCGAGATGTTCGATTACGCAAGAGCCCTGACATATCAGCCGTGCGCAAAAGGGAACAGGGTGGGCATCGTCTCGAACGGAGGCGGTGCGGGCATAATGATTGCAGATTGGTGCGAATCGAGCGGCCTGAAGGTTCCCGTCCTGACGAAGAAGACCTGTGACGCGCTGAACCCACATTTGCCGCCCATAACGACTGCTCGCAACCCGCTGGATGTGACGGGAGATGCGAGGTACCACAGGTACTTCGTCACCGGCAGCATCATGCTGGCCGACCCGAACGTGGACGCCCTGATCATGACTTGCGTGCATGCGGGGATCGCCAGGCCGAGGGAGTACGTCGGCGCGGTGATCAAACTCGTGGAGGAGAACACGCACCTCAAGAAACCTATCGTCGCCTGCTGGGTCGGCGGGCTGGAGGTCGACGAGGTCGTCCAGGAGCTCAGAGTCAAGAACATCCCAGTCTATCCGTCTGCGATGAGGGCAGCCAGAGCGGTCAAGTGCCTCTACGATGAAGGGAAGAGGCTGGAACACGCAGATCGCAGCGGCAGAGACCTGGAGGCATAGGCCGAAGGAAGGGGCAGTAGTCCGAGGCCCGGGACCGGTTCCCGGTAAGTCGCCCCCCAGAAGGGGTTTTATGCATCCTATGCATCAACCGATGCGGTTGGCTTATTGAGATGAGACACGTCAACGCCTCGGTGGCGGCTCTGTCTGCTGTTGCTCTGTGGGGACTCTCGTTCCCATTGGTACAGGAAGGACTCGAGTTCGCCTCTCCCGTTCTCCTTGGATTCATCAGGTTCGCGTTCGCTTCGCTCATGATGCTGGTCATCATGCTATGGATGTACCCGGTCGATGAGATCAGGGCCATCCTAGTAAAGGAGTGGAAGATCCTTGCGGTACTCGCGGTGCTGTATGTCACCATCCCGAACATCGCCCAGAACATCGGGCTACAGAACGGCACCTCCTCGATCGCTTGCGTGATACAGTCCTCCGGGCCCGTGCTGACCCTCATGTTCGCCGTGGCGCTCCTAGGGGAGAAATTCACAAAGGGGAAGATCGTCGGGACGGTCGTCGCGATTGGGGGCACGGTCGCCCTCGTTACCAACGGAGGCGTCTCCATGTCTAATGTGAGCTTCGTGAGCAACGTGTTCATACTCGTGTCCGCGGTCTCGTACGGGCTCGCGTGGGTCTCGGCGAAGCGCGTGCTCGAGCGGAACCCCCCGATGCTCGTGATCGGGCTCGCCGTGATGATGGGGACGGCGTTCCTTGGACTATCCGTCCCGTTCGAGGCGGGTCTCAGGCTCGAGGTGAGTGGCTGGGCGCTGCTCGATTTCGCCATACTCGGTCTGTTCTGCGCCGGCCTGTCGTCGATTCTGTATCTGACAGCCCTGAGAGATGAAGAGGTGTCCCGTCTGGCGTTCTTCATCTATCTGATGCCAGTGTTCGCCTCTCTGTTCGCGTGGATCATAAGGAACGAGATGGTGGAGCTCGTGACCGTGGTCTGCGCGTTCGTCATCGTGGTCGGCATCGCCATAGCCATGAAAGAGCCGGTAGAGCGCTCCGACCAGGCTGCGCCATCAGGACCCGGCCACAAAAAAGTAAATA
>JAJISI010000120.1 GCA_022848805.1 Thermoplasmatota archaeon | reverse complement strand
GGCTGCATCTCGCCTAACTAGCGTATGCAGCCGACGAGCTTGGGTGTCACGGTGTCTGCAAGGGGGTCGCTTCGCTCCGGCACACCCCGCGCCACCCTTAACGCTCGCGGGTTATACGCGGTCCGTTAGGCTGCGCCTGAGGTACTTGTGTTCGAGGAGTAGTAACCTTGTCGGCCGCGTGCCGAAGCCACTGCCTCCTTGGGGTCGCCACCTTGCCAGGCACGGCACGCACAGTCCAGGTCAAGGAGGCAGACCATGCGTAAGCTGACGCGTGTGCTGATTTCGCTGTCGGTCGTGGGCTTCGTCTTGGCGGTAGTGGGTAGCTTCATGCGAGTCGGCATCCTGGGGATCGGGCCAGAGGGCTTCTCCCGTGGTTGCACGAACTTGGCTCTGATTGCCATCGCGCTCCTGTTGGCGCTCGACAAGGAGCGCAGCGCAGCCTAACTAGCGTATGAACCCGTCGAGCTTGGGTTTCACGGCGTCTGCAAGGGGGGCTCCGCTTAGCGTCGCCAGCACACCCCGCGCCACCCTTGACGCTCGCGGGTTATACGCGGTCCGTTAGACTGCCAGACCGAACGGGTCAGAGAGCGGCGGGTGTCTGCGGGTACGCGAGGCAACGAACAAGAAGGGGGGAAGCATGGAGCAGAACCGAGCCACCGAGTACATGGCCAACGCCTACGTGTGATCAGAGTCCGTACTCCTGGCCGTGTGCCAGGAATTCGGACTGGAGCCAGGCAACACTGCCATTCCTCAGATAGCCTCTGGCTTCGCCGGAGGGATCGGCAACACAGGGGCCGTCTGCGGGGCCGTGGTCGGTGGCGTGATGGCTATCGGCCTAAAGCTTGGACGAGCTGACTCGATGGAGGGGATGCTACAGAACCTCGGAGTGGCCAGGGAGCTTCGCCGCCGCTTCGAGGCTGAGATGGGGGAGATTGGGTGCCGTGAGCTGACAGGGCTGGACCTGACTGCCGAGGAGGACGTGGCGCAGCTTGTGAGCTCCGATATTCCCAAGGAGGTCTGCTTTCCAGCCGTCGCCGCAGCCTACCGCCTGGCGGTGGATCTGTTGAGGGAGATTGAGTAGGCGAGATGTCGGGCAGCCAGCAGACGTGGTCTGAGCGATCGGGGACATGGTTGACAGATTAGTCCGAGGACATGGTTGACACTCTTCGTCTGCGTTTCCTTCCGAGAGCGTCTTCGATCCTCATGTCTGTTTCGCTGAACCGCCCTAGGTGCAGGGGTCCAAAGTACACGTCCCAGAGCTCGTTGTCGACCTCTTCGAGCCCGACATACTCACCACCGAGGACGTGGCTGACATTGACCCAGTTAGAGTTCCATCGGATGCCGCCGTTGTTACTGACTCTTCTGATCTCGTAGTGGTCGGGGTACTCGATGGGAGGGATGCGCTCGGGGAACGTTCTTTCGGACGGGTGGTAGACTGAGGCAGGTGTGTTCTGCCCGAGCGCTTCGTGAGGTCGCTCCTGGTTGTACGATCTTTGAAAGCTGTTGAACCGTCTCTGCTGTGCTCTCCTGTTTGCGGCCGGAGGTCTTGTGGCCTCAGCCTTGAGGGTTCGGTGCATGCGTTCGTGTCTTCCGTTCTGCTCTGGGTGAGCGGGCTCGATGAGCTCGGGATAGATACCCAGCCTGATCCACCAGACGGAGAGCCTGGAGATCCTTCCGAGCGCAGTGGAAGCGAACGGAGTGCCGTTGTCCGAGCGGATGATGGAGGGCAGGCCGTACTCTCTGAAGGTTCGTACGAGCGTCTTCTTAGTGTCCCTGTGGCAGGGACTTAGGAAGCCCTGACATCCGAGGAGGTACCTGCTGTATCCGTCTGCTACTGTGAGGGGGTAGCAGTATCTTCCGTCTCGGGTTCTGAAGTGTCCCTTGAAGTCGATGGTCCAGATGTCGTTTGGCTGAGTCATCGGCGTATCGGGTCTGCCTGGATGTCCTGGCTTTCTTCTTCTCCTTCGTGAGGGAACGAGGCCGTTCCGCCTGAGGATGTCCGCGGCGGTGGATCGTGCAGGCCAGGGCCAGTCGGGATGCTTCCTGGCGACGAGCACGAGGAGCTTCTTGGGTCCCCAGGTTGGATGCCGTCGCCTTGCCTCGAGGATCTGATCGACGATGTGCTGTGGTGTCTTCGTGGGGGAGGTCCTGGGTCTTCGGGAACGGTCGCAGCATGCGAGCGGTCCTTCGTCGCAGAAGCGGTGGATGAGCTTGTAGCCAGTGGTTCTGCTGACGCCGTATCGTCTGCAGAGCTCCGAGATAGAATAGAGGTCGCGTTCGTAGTCGGCGATGAAGCGTGCGCGTTCGGTCATGGTCGCTACTTCCTTCCAGGGCACCTGGCACCTCCTCGGAGATAGGTGGTGCCCAGAGTGTCCCACATGGACATGAAGGTGTTAACCATGTCCCTGGACTGAAGTGTCAACCATGTCTCCGGACCGTACCTCATGGCCGTCTAACTAGCGTATGCAGCCGACGAGCTTGGGTGTCACGGTGTCTGCAAGGGGGCTGCCGCTTCGCGTCAGCCAGCACCCCCCCGCGCCAGCCTTAACGCTCGCGGCGGATACGCGGTCCGTAAGGCGGCCAACGTGCCTGAAACCTAGGGGCGATCTTCATGAGACGGAACGAAGGGGGGCAGCAGCGATGATCAGGTATTCGACCTTCCTGGTGGCGGTTGCTTTGGTGACGGTAGCTCTGGCGGCGGGCGAAGAAAAGAAGTTCGATATGGAACCGCCGGAGCATCTGGATGAAAAGGGCTTC
>JAJISI010000012.1 GCA_022848805.1 Thermoplasmatota archaeon | reverse complement strand
CAAGTACGGTCGTCGCACCAAGATCTGACAGCATGCGGAAGAACGACTGTAGCGTGGCGAATTCCTCAGTCGTTCTGATGTAGAAATACTTCAACGACGTAAGGGAGTCAACCACAACCCGTGAATATTTCCTCTCTTTGAACTCTTGCTTGATCAGCTCTTGGATGGTGCTGATGGTTACGTCAGTTGGACCCTTCTCGGATGTCCGCCTGATCGCGTTCCCGACCGATTCGAGGGAAACGACGGTTCTCTCGCTAGAAACATCGCGCACGGGCGTCTTGTCGTAGTTCAGAATATCGGGAGTCCCGTCAAGGACTCCGATCCCATCCAAATCCCACCCGAACTTGGAGTAGTTGTATCTGACCTCGTTCGGGGGTTCGTCGACGGCCACGTACAGAACTCTCTCCCCGTTCATGGCGCCTTCTCGCAGAAAGTGCATAGCGAGCGTGGTCTTGCCAGTCCCGGTTGTGCCGGAGACGACATAGGGCCTCCCAGTGAGTAGGCCACCTTCTAGCATCTCATCGAGCCCTTCAATGCCGGTCTTCGCCCTGTCTCGAATCATATAACGCCTCTGTCCGATTCAGACAAAATCTATCGCCTTCATAATTTGACTCGTGCAGAGATATACTTTTCTCTCTGACTTGCAGGCTGCGGAAAGTTTTGAGAACGGCCATGCCAGGGCATGCCGTTTGGTAAGCCCTCAGGGGGAAGCTAACAAGCTTATTATATCTGCAACCTTTTCCTTCAGAAGAGAAGAGTAGAATGCCAGTAATCAACTTCAGCTACTCAGATCTGTGCAAGCTCCTCGAGAGGGAAGTTCCGATCGACACGCTCCGCACTCGTCTGCCTATGATCGGGGCGGACCTGAATGTGGCGGACGAAAGCGTCGATGAAATGTCCTTCGAGTTCTTCCCCGACCGACCGGATCTGTACTCGGTGGAGGGTATCGCCCGAGCGCTCAGATCGTTCCTCGGAGATGGCGACGGCCAGAGAGAGTACCACGCCGATTCTTCAGACGTAACCATCGAAGTCGACTCATCCGTTGAGGATGTCAGACCGTTCATATGGTCTGCAATCGTGGACGACCTGACCTTCGACGACCCGCTGATCCGTTCGATGATGGACCTGCAGGAGAAGCTTCATCTCACGCTCGGTCGGAACCGGAAGAAGGTGGCAATCGGAATCCACGACATGTCTTCAGTGGAGCCTCCGTTCACTTACAAGGCAGTCCTACCTGACGAGCTCTCGTTCCAGCCACTTCAAGGAACGAGAGAGATGACACCCAGGGAGATCCTCTCAGACCACGAGAAGGGCAGGGCATACGCGTTCGTCCTCGAGGGCAAGGAACGCTACCCGGTCATCGTAGACAAGAACGGGACGGTGTTATCGATGCCACCGATAATCAACGGCATCGCGACCGAAGTGACCGAACGTACGAGAACCGTCCTAGTGGACTGCACGGGAACGGACATCAACGCTCTGAAGTACGCTGTGAACATACTCGTAACGGCCCTCGCCGACCGTGGAGGGAAGATACGGACTGTTACCATCAACCAGAGAGGCGAGTCCTTCACCGCCCCTGACCTCGCCCCGAGGGAGGTCGAGCTTGATGTCGCTTATGCGAACCGATGGCTTGGAACGAACCTCTCAGGGAAGGACATGGCTCAATGCCTCGCAAAGGTCGGGCACAGCGTGACCAGTCAGGGGGAGACACTGAAAGTCGGAGTCCCACCGTTCAGAGCTGACATACTGCACTCCGTCGATCTAGCGGAGGACGTCGCGATAGGGTTTGGATTCGAGAGATTTGGAAACACGTACCCTCACGAAGTCACCTTCGGGGTCGAGGACCCACTCGTTGCCTTCGCGGACAGGACCCGCCCGGTCATGGTCGGCCTGGGTTTCTTCGAGGTGGCGACGCTGTCACTATCCAACCCGAAGGAGCAGTTCACCGCGATGAACCTGCCTCCCGACAGCGACGCGTTGAGGATAAGAAACCCAGTGACGGAGATGCACACGTTAGTCCGCACCTCGTTGATTCCTAGCCTCATGGCGATACTCCGGAAGAACAAGCACCGGGAGCTCCCTCAGAAGATTTTTGAGATAGGAGACGTGGTCCGTGGAACCAAGAACCGGAAGCTGCTCGCTGGTGCGGTCATACACGCAAGAGCGGGGTTCACGGAGGGGAAGTCGGTTGCTCTTTCGATATCATCTGCTGTTGGGTTCTCACCGGATATCTCCGCGGTCGACCATCCTGCTTTCGTAGGGGGTAGATGCGCCGAGCTACGATTCGACGACTCTAGGATCGGGCTGTTCGGAGAGGTCCATCCGTCCACCATCGACGCATTCGAGCTCAAGTACCCGGTGGTCGTATTCGAGATCGACCTCGAACGGCTACGCGGTGTTCTCTAGGACAGACAGAAGAATACAATTAAGGACCAGATGCGTCAATCTGGCATCTGACGACCAAAGATGCTGAGGTAGCTAAGCCCGGTTTAAGGCGCCAGCCTTGAGAGTTGGTGGTACTCCGTACCACGGGAGTTCAAATCTCCCCCTCAGCGCCATCCAGTGCGGGTCGCGGGGTAGTGACGCGCAGAAAATGCGACATTTCGTAAACATTTATGTTCGGTCACGTGCATGTATACTCTCACATCGAGCGAATGGGATGGGACCCTATGTGCAACTACAGTTATCTCAGCGGAGCGTGTGCTAACCGACGAGTGAACAGTCTGCAATGCGTCGGGGAGGACGAGTGTGTGTTTTCGGACATGAACATACTGGGACATCCTTCGGGGAAGGACGACGCAGACAACAGCGGAGCAAGCAAATGGCTAGGACTATACTGCGAGACTCACAGGACTTTCCTCTGCAATAAGGGGGCTGATTGCGCTGAGCCTCCCACGAAACCTGAGAGACCGGCTACGCACATACAGCATAGGCTCGACGATAAGACAGGAGGCTGGTAGGATGCTTTGCAGGTTCTTGTCCTCCGACGGCATCTGTGCCGGGAAGTACGAAGGCTACGCATGCATACGTTCGAGTTGTTCGTACTGGGTGGAGGCACACAGTTGCGAGCATCATGACAGCACGGGAGACTACTGCAATAAGCACGCGCGCTTCGGATGCGTCGGGAAGGAATCCTGTCATACGCTCTCCGAGTACCTTCAGGCGGCGTCCGAGGCAGAGACGGCCTGAACTCCATCAGCGTGTAGCGTACAACTCCGGCCTCATCCTCGGTATCAGGGCCATCAACACTGCCAATTCTGTGAGTGAGGTCCTGTTGATCAGGCCGGCGGACAGGTAACCCACTGAGCCGCTCTTGTGTCCGATACCCTCTATCCCTGTCATCCCGCTCATGATATCGCCGACAGCGTGGCCACTCAACGCCGCCTTGGTCACCTCAGGAGGGTACTCGAATCCAGGACCATGGCCGTAAGTCGACAACCCGGATGCATCAACGATTGCGCAGTATTGAACATCTAGATATCTCCCGAGACGGTCCACGTGGAACAACCCCGCCTCGACACCCACCCCATATTCGGCACCGGACCGCTCGAGTGCGATTTGCGCCCTTCTCATCGCGCCCTCAATAGTCTTGTCACCGACAGGCTCCCCCGAGTCGATGTCATCGGCCGCCACCTCGACGATCTCCACATATCCGAACACCTGTGTGAAGACGTTCCTCACGGCTTCGACTTTGATCCTGTTGCCGGTGGCAACCGCGATCTTGGCAGGACGCAGCAGATGCCCGTCCTTGTCGATATCGCCCTTGAGGACCCTAGATGAGCTGATCCTAATCCGGTCGTCGCCTCTTACAGCCCTTATGCGATGGATCTCCAGAGGGTTCAGGCCCTTGGCCCTTCGCCGCTCGTTTATCTCCTCCGCCATGTCCACTGTCTCGGGAGAGACGACCAAGGCGCCAAGTGTCTCAGAGGCCGCGGCCGTCCCCATCGAGTCCGAGATCGCGACGATCTCGAACGGCTTCCCGTATCGTTCGAGGAACCTTGACAGGTGCGCCCGTCTCTCCTCATAGATTCTGACGGGGACAGGTCTGGTCCTATCGGCAAAGTCGTCGGACGTCAGGCCGACCTCCACGAAATCACCAACGGTGAACGCAGTCTCGAACAACAGCTCGTGTCCTGCGTGGATGACATTGAACGTTCCGCCGATGCCTACCCTCATAGAACCGCCTCCAAGGATACCCCGTTCTTCAGGGCGGGGTAGTTGACCTACTACCCCAAGAAAGTGAGCGAGATCGCCAATATCATGATGATGACCATGATTATGTAGAAGAATGTCAGCTGCTTCTTCTTGGCCCCCATCTTGCCCTTCCACTCGTTCTCGCACTCCTCATCGCAGAAGTCCCGCTTGACGGGAATAGCACGCTCGCAGCTCCTGCAGTGCTTGTGCTGTGCAACACGTTCGACCAACTGCTCACCTTGACCAGCATCGACTCACGGTCATTTAGCGTTTCCCCGTTGCTCGATGCCCTTCGCCTGGCTCTCGACCCGGGCGCCCGCGCAACCTACGCTGACCACGATCGGCTCCCCTCCAGCACGCGAGATTGCCCCTGCGGTTTTCTCGGGATGATCAGTCAATGCGATCATGCTCCCTCCTCCGCCTGCGCCAGTCAGTTTAGCCCCGTAGGCTGATTCCTCGCACGCGTCTACCAGCTTGTCCAGAATCGGATGGCCCACTCCTAGATCGTTCAGCAGCCCATGGTTCTCGAGCATGAGTCTGCCCAAAGTGGACTTGTCCGCCCTTCGGACCGCATCCACCCCCTCGAGAACGATATCTCCGATGCGGTCCACATCTCTTTGACGATCCTTGTCACCATCTACGAGAACCCTGACTCCGTCCACAAGAGGGCCCGTCGCCGCACGCACCCCAGTGTATCCGACGACGAACGTCACGTCAGGAACCTCGCAGTGATGCATGTTCCAGACCCGTTGGCCTTTCGAGACACTCCAAAGAAAACCGTCTCCTTTCTCAGGAGATACGAAAATCCCGTGCCCATGAACCGACGTCGATGTGTCAGTCGGGCTCGCGCCCTTCTGCACCTTGAACTCCACCTCGAACGCTTTCTTCGCTAGCGTCGCCAGGTCAAACGCGCCCTTCTCAGCCAGCATGGCCCCGACGCTCGACACCGTCACTGCGGCGGATGACCCAAGGCCCGAGCCTGAAGGTATGGATGATTTCGTGGATATCCTCACGGGAGGGCCGTTCCAGGCCTCGTCGAGGGCAGCGGAAATGTAGGCATGATGCTTCGGCCGCATGGGATGTCCGTTGACCGCATACTGGTCGGATACGCTCACGCTCGCCCTTACCCTGAGATCGATCGCGAGTGCCAGCGCTGGCTTCCCGAACACGACCGCGTGCTCTCCGAACAGAATGATCTTACCAGGAGCGGAACAGGCTGCCATCGCTTCCTCCACGAACTAATGTGGATATATCCTTTTTGTCTACGGCTATGAGCCCAGATAGAAAGGCGCATGCCGAAATGCCAGTTCGCTCAGTCCCGCAACAGTAATTAGTCAAGAGTGAGTTGATGTGTGACGATAAGCGAGTTGGTCATATGGAGCGGACATCGAGGATTGAAGGATTCTACAAGATGCCTATGGAAGAGCGGCTTAGGATTGTGAGAGATTTTGGCCAGCTTACCGATGATGAGGCGCTGGCGCTCTCGGGCCTTGGTGGAATCGACCCTTCCGTGCCGGACAGAATGATCGAGAATGCCATAGGCTCATTCCCACTACCCCTCGGAGTGGCAGTGAATTTCAAGATCAACGACAAGGAGTACCTTGTCCCGATGGCGATCGAGGAACCTTCCGTCATCGCTGCGGCGTCGAACGCCGCCAAGATGGCACTCCCGGGAGGCGGATTCGCCACGACGAGCACGCCACCTATCATGATAGGTCAGGTACAGCTGACGAGACTGAAAGACCCGCAAAGTTCCAAGAAGCAGATCCTCGACAGGAAGAAGGAGATCCTAGAGTACGCGAACGAACAAGATCCGATGCTGGTAAGCGTGGGAGGTGGAGCGAGAGACATCGAGGTGAGAGTGATCGATACCCTGACCGGGCCGCACGTTATAGTTCACCTCATGGTGGACGTACGGGACGCGATGGGTGCGAATGCCGTCAATACGATGGCAGAAGCAATCGCAACGAAGCTCGAGGACATGACAGGCGGACGCGTGTATCTGAGAATACTGTCCAATCTAGCAATCCACCGACTCGCGCGCGCGAGAGCGACATGGAAGAAGGAAGCGATCGGCGGAGAGGAAGTCGTGGATGGGGTCATTGAAGCGTACTCATTCGCTGAAGCCGACCCATTCAGATGCGCGACACACAACAAGGGAGTCATGAACGGAATCGATGCCGTAATCCTTGCGACGGGGAACGACACGAGGGCTATCGAGGCGGGGGCCCACGCCTACGCCGCGCTTCGAGGACAG
Source organism: Thermoplasmatota archaeon (assembly GCA_022848805.1). GTDB lineage: Archaea > Thermoplasmatota > Thermoplasmata > UBA10834 > UBA10834 > UBA10834. The sequence continues at coordinate 12,770 of JAJISI010000012.1, read as the reverse complement.
TACAAACCGCTCACCACGTTCGAGAAGACCACGGACGGAGACCTGGCTGGGACGATCGAGCTCCCTATGGCAGTTGGCTTGATCGGCGGAGCTACTAAGACTCATCCGACTGCGAGGGCATGCATCAAGCTCTTAGGAGTTAAGAGCGGCTCCGAGCTCGGCGAGGTCGCCGCAGCCGTGGGTCTCGCTCAGAACTTCGCCGCGCTCAGGGCGCTGGCCACGGTAGGCATACAGAAGGGGCACATGTCCCTGCATGCGAGAAACATAGTCGCCAGCGTTGGCTGTCCTCCGGAGCTCGCAGAGGAGGCGGTGAGAATCTTGATCTCCGAGAAGAAGATCAGGATGGACAGAGCTGCAGAGGTCGTGGAAGACCTCAAGAACCGAGAGAAACAAGGCTAGCACTGGAGAGATATCTGCCGACACAGGGTCGCCCGCACGCTAGTCGGCGACGAATGGGTAACGACCGACGACAGCATGAACGGTCAGGAGCCCTTCGCAGAGGCAACACGCTAACTCATTGAGAATGGTATCCTTTGAGAATCCGCACGCCTTCAAGGAGGATTCTTAGACTTGAAAACCTGCTCGCGCTCAGACATCTTACACGACTCGCAATCCTTCTCGCAAGGCTCGACATGTACGATGACCGTACTTCCAGGGAGCGCCTCTCTAATCTCGCTCTCCAACCTCTCGATGAGACTGTGACTATCGATGACCGTCATGCCGCGGGGAACGGTCACATGTAGATCCACCTGGCGCTCCGCCCCGGCCTTCCTCGTCCTGAGCTTGTGATAGTCGACGAAATGGACCTCGTGCCGCTTCACGATGGCCTCCAGCGCCCGCACCTCATGCTCTGGAAGACTTCTGTCGAGAAGACCGTCACAGGACCGCTTGGTTATGTCGAACGCTGCCCGGAATATCAAAGCGGCCACTATCACCGCGACGACGGGGTCTACGACCTGCCATCCCGTCACCAGAATGACCCCGAGCGCTAGAAAGACTCCCGCGGATGTCCAAACGTCCGTCATGAGGTGATAGGCGTCGGCCTCCAGGGCGAGCGACTCGGTCTCCTTCGCCACCCTGAAGAGCTTCCTCGAAACGATGATGTTGACACCCGCAGATATCGCCATCACAAGCATTCCTGCGCCGAGCATCTCCACCTCGGTTGCATCGAACAATCGCTTGCCGGCCTCATACACTATTATGGCAGCGGCCAGGAATATCAGCGTGCCTTCGATGAAACCCGAGAGGTTTTCGTAATTACCGTGACCGTAGGCGTGGTCCACGTCGGCGGGCTCCGCCGACCGTTTCACGGAATACCTCGCCACCAAAGCCGCCACAAGATCGATGCCCGAATGGATGGCCTCGGAGAGTACACTGACTGAACCCATCATCAGCCCAACGACGAGCTTCAGCGCCACGAGAAAGCTGTTCGACCAGACGGACAGACCCGCAACCGCTATCTTCTTCTCCGCTGCCTCCATCGCACATTCGATAAAGACGCATATACTTAGGTTTTGTCAGAAGAGCAGAACCTTGCATGCTATCCGAAACAATTATGTCTGGATAGAGGAATAGTGCGCCGGCCCTACGAGAGGCACCCCCATGACCGACGACCTTCTAGAATTACTTGGAACTCTGACGGTAGCGGAGTTGAAGTCAGTAGCTGAGAAACACGGCATCGATGTTTCCTCGTGCAGAGGAAAGAAGAGCTACGTGAAAGTCCTTGCCGGCGCAAAACTGACGCAGAGAAAGGTGAAGAACGCTCTCGACGCGAGTAACAAGCGAAAGGATGAAGCGGATCGCGAGATGAAGGAGATAGAGACGGATCTGAAAGTCATATCTGAGAAGAAGTCCGAAACCAAGGATGTTCCCGAGGACGAGAACATCGGCATTGAGCGAAGCATCGACAAAGCCCTCCATCTCAGACCACTGTTTTTCGAGATAGACTCCACGACAGAGCAGGCTTGGAACAAGATGATACTCGGCGATTTCGCTGAGGCGTTGACGCTCAACAGAAACTCTCGATCGCAGGTGATCGACAGGCTCAGCACATTCCACCTCTACTCGACCGCGCTCTCGATCCGCGCCTCAGAGACAATTCTCAATCAGATGACATTGACGGATACGAAGGTCTCCTCGAAGCTCAAGACCGCTCTCGCAGAGACGAAGAAGGCGTTCATGAACGGCCCCCCCAAAAGGAGGGAGACGACCCTCGAGGAGTTGGAGAATCTGACGACGAAGGCGTTCGAAGCCTTCATCGACAAATCGCAGGAGGCTGAGAATGATTTGAGGAAGATGCTCGAAGAATACTCTTCGTTCGGAGTGCACGTCAAAGGGTCCTTTGAGCTTCTTGAGATTGCGACGCAGGCGAAGAGCTACTCGGATATCGGGCAATATGCTAAGTTGATGGAGCAGGCAAGGGCTCAGGCCGACCGTGCAGAAGAGACAAGGATGAAGGAGATCGACAGCGCTTTCGAAAATACAGGGGCAGCGATTAAGGCTGCGAAGGAGTCGGGAGCGGAAACCGCTGAAGGTCAGGCGCGGTTCACGAATGCGAAGAAGGCGTTCAAGAACAACGAGTTCGCGAAGGCGATGGAGATGCTCGCTTCCGTGGAACAGGTCGTCGACAGCGTCCACCACCAGAGAGCTCAACAGACCCGGGAGGCGAAGGAAATCGCGCAGATAACCTCATCCTTGCAGGAGTCGGAACCAGACCTCGAAGAGGCGGCTATGTACGGGATGGACGTACGAGATGGGCTGTTGTTCGTTAGGACCACGAAAGACGCACTTCAGCAAAGGGATGTCGTCACGGCTGCCAAGTTTTCGAGGAAGGTGAGGAAGCTCACGAAGTCCATGGAGAAGGATCTCGAGAAGCTCCGAGAGAAGCATTCAGCGGAAATGAAGAGCAAAACCGACAGCGTAGCCGAGCTGGAGCAAAAGGGTGGACAGCGAAATCAATCGGTCCAGACACAAACCTCAGGTAGTGCCAGCAAGCGCGATTCAGCGCCTGCGCGGACAAAGAAGACCAACAAGTGGCGCTCCATCATCAAGAAATGAGTTCAGGTGCTGCCACGGGTCAGGCGCCGTTCAGATAGCACAATCCTACTCAGAGGGCGGAGCAGCGTCAGCAACTACTTCAACTCTGCCGTTGCTGTTATTGGCGAGGCCCTTGATCACGTCTCCCCTCGTGATTATTCCAACGAGCTCACCAGACTTCAGAACGGGGAGGCGATTGACGTCGGCCTTCACCATGACCACCACAGCGTCCTTCAACGTGATGTCGGCGTCCACTGTGTGGAGCTGCTTTGACATGACCTCGCTGACCGGCTTCTCGCCGATCTCCTCGTACGCTTCAAGCAGCTCGCGCTGAACGAGCTCTTCCTGGAAGGCGATACCTATCGGCGATACTGACGGGAACACGAGCCGTAGGTTCTTCTTCGTCGTCTTGAGAGATCTCAGGACGTCGACCTCGCTGAAGACACCGACGATATTCCCACCCTCCATCACGGGTGCTCCAGACACATCCTTTTCAGCCAGAAGTGCCGCAGCATCTTTGACCAGCGTATCCGGAGTCACAAAGACGACCGGGCTGCTCATGACTTCTTTCACTCTTCTCATCGTATCTGCTTCCCCAACATCAGGAAACTTATAAATGTTTCCGGCCGGTTTCCACATGTGATATCCTCTGGGGAACGTTTATGGCAGGAACCAGGTTGAAACCAATCTCAGACATCGAGGTCGACAGCGACACCAAGGTCGTCGACCTGACCGCTAAGATGCTCGCATCAGGAGGATTCACAGCCAAGAAGCTCGGAATCGCTTCCGAGATACTCACCTCCATGCTGAGAGATGAAAAGTGCACCATATTCCTCTCCTTTCCCGCATGCATAGTATCCACGGGAACGCGAGGAGTCATCAGGAAGCTCGTCGAGGAGCAGCTCGTAGACGCGATAATCACCACCTGTGGAACCCTCGACCACGACCTCGCCCGCGTGTGGAAGAAGTACTACCATGGCGAGTTCATGATGGACGACGCGGACTTGCACAGAAGAGGCATCAACCGTCTGGGGAACATCCTGATCCCCAACGAGAGCTACGGAATAGTCTTGGAGCAGAAGATGCAGCCCATCCTGGATGAGCTGTACAAGGAAGGAAAGAAGAACCTGTCTAGCAGGCAGCTAGCATATGAATTCGGGTCGAGGCTTACCGATAAGAAATCCATCCTCTATTGGGCTGCTAAAAACGACATTCCAGTTTATGTCCCTGGCATCACCGACGGAGCGTTCGGGTCGCAACTATGGCTCTTCAGCCAGCGTCATCATGACTTCACCGTCGACATCCTGAAGGACGAGCAGGAACTCTCAGATATAGTATTCACCGCGAAGCGAGCGGGGGCGCTGATGATAGGTGGTGGCATCTCGAAGCACCATGTGATCTGGTGGTCCCAATTCAGGAATGGCCTAGATTACGCCGTGTACCTCACGACGGCAGAGGAGTTCGACGGATCCTTGTCCGGGGCGAGAATCCGAGAGGCGGTGAGCTGGGGTAAGGTCAAGGAGAAGGCGAAGTACGTCACCGTCGAGGGGGACGCAACGATAACCCTTCCAATCCTCGCATGCTCGGCACTCAGCGCCGGCAGGCCTGGAAGAAATTAATAACGTGGATGGGGGTTACACCTTGCACGAGGCGGTTGACACATGACCTTGAAGGAAGAGGGGCCCGGAATCCCGTCAGCGCAGGATCTGACGGCCTTCGCCAAGGAGTACTATAGGGCATACATGCAAACTGTCGAGGAGAAGAAGCCTCAAGCCCTCTCAAAATTCGCTCAGGACGCACCCTACACCATCAAGGCGTATCTCCTGCCGAACGCATCGATATGCATGCTCTTCAACTCAACGGACGAACTCAAGACCCATGGAAGCACCAAGAATTGGGATGAGGTCCAGGACGAGATCGTCAAGGGCGTGGACCACTTCGCGGGATTCTTCCCGTTCGAAGATCGCTCCCTCGGCGACTGGCGCAAACGAGGTAAGAGGGACGCGCTGAGGGACATCAGGCTGCTTGAACGCTCCGACCTGTCGAGCGCCAGCGTGAAGCTCGAAGGAATCATCGAGAACATAACGAAGATGATCAAGGCGAACCCGTGGCTGGGGAAGTCTGGCAATGAGGTCATCGCGTCCATGAGGGATATCGATAGCCGCGTCAGGGGAGGGTTTCCTACAGTCGACGCGATCGCCTCGCTTCAGTCACTCAAGGCGTTCACTCCGGCGGCCGAGAACGTGACGATCGACTTCCCGGATAAGATGCTCCTCCAAGAGATCGCCGAAGGATTGAGGGAAGTGTCAGACCTTCAGGCGAAAATCGAGACCGTAGAGAACCGCATGTTCGATATGGAGAAGGCGAGTCAGACACCAGACGTGGCCGACCAGATGAACGAATATACCGAGCGGGTCGACAGGCTCGAGAAGCAACTGGAGAAAGTGTCCAACATCCTAACGATGCTCAATTCGAAGGTGGAGGCGTACTTCTCCAACAGCGCTGAGAAGGAGCGACAGGGTGAGATGGAACGACGCCTAGAGGAACATGGCAACAAGGTACTTCAGACAGAATCGAAGATGATGGCCATGGAGAAGGAGGCGGAGCGACTGGTCTCCGAGATCAAGACTATGGCCTCCAAGATGGAGAAGGACGTGCACGATGGACGCAAGAGGATCGCCCGCATGGAAAAGCATCTAGTGGATTTTGCCAAGGTGGTCCAAGAGTAACGTTCTCATGAAGTCGATATGCGTCCTTCCCGGTGACGGCATCGGCCCGGAGGTCGTCGGCTGTGCGACAAGGGTTCTCGAGAGAGTGACTGACGAGCTTGAGCTCCACATGGCGGACATAGGCCGTGCAGCGTTCCGTCGCTCTGGCGAGCATCTGCCCACGGACACCCTCGCTGCGATGGAGGCCTCGGATAGCAGCCTCTTCGGAGCGGTTACATCTGATGAAGGAACAGGCTACGATTCTCCGGTGCTCAGGTTCAGGAAGGAGCTCGAGTTGTTCGCCAACCTCCGCCCCGTGAAGAACATCGCCCAGGTCTCAACAGCAGCGATGGACCTGCTCATCGTGCGAGAGAACACCGAGGGACTCTACACGATGGACGAGCACGAGGATGACGCAGGAGTGACGACCAGGAGGAGGGTCTCCAAGTATGCCTGCAAGAAGATAGTGGAAAAGGCCATCGACGAGGCTCGCCGAACCGGCCGAAAGGGCGTATGTTGTGTTCACAAGGCGAACGTGCTGCGCAAATCAGACGGACTGTTTCTCCAAGTGTTCAGAGACATCGCTCGAACGCATGGTCAGGGTCTGACATTCAGCGATCAGCTCGTGGACTCGGCTGCCGCGAAGCTGGTAACTAGACCGGACGCGTTCGATGTCATCGTTACGCTGAACCTGTACGGCGACATCCTCTCCGACCTCGCGGCTGGGGTTGTTGGCGGATTGGGTTTCGCGCCCTCTGGAAACATGGGAGACAGACAGTCCGTGTTCGAGCCCGCACACGGCTCCGCCCCGGACATCGCGGGGAAGGGCATAGCGAATCCGACGGCTGCGATACTCGCGGCCGCGATGATGATAGAACACCTCGGCATGACCGAGGAAGCGGCGGTAATCGCGTCAGCGGTCTCTGAAACATATCGGGCCGGAGACTCAACGATGGACGTAGGAGGAAATCTCGGTTCGCACGCGTTCACGGAAGCAGTCATCAAGCACGTGGTGAAGATTGAACGAGGGTAATGCCCTGTCGACGCGTTCGAGAGAATGGCTGGATTATAGATAAGAAATGATAATCGGCAGCCAACCGATTAATAACGGTGCACCGATTTCTACACATGATAGGCAAGTATGTTGTACTGGCCTTGGCGTGCTTGGTAGCGGTGACTGCACTTGGCGGGATAGACAATGCATCTGCCGGCGGACAAGACCACAACCACCTGACTCACGGAGAGGACGAAGGATATTACGAGGAAAATAACAACAACCCCTTCGACGGGGAGCCGTTCCCGGGCGACGCTGTGAGGAAGAGGGCTGGAGTGCAGTGGTGATTTCCGCATAACCCTACAGGCCTGCAATTCATCGTGCAACCAAAACCCCTAGACCATTTCCGGACTTCGCGCGGATATCGCCCGCCCTGAAAAGGAGGTGCGGGGGCTGAGATTCGAACTCAGGGACTCCTGCGAGACCAGACCCTCAATCTGGCGCCGTTGACCGAGCTTGGCTACCCCCGCAAGTTGCGCTGGGAGCGGTCCATGTGTGTCCTTCGATTAAAGCCTTTCGTATTCTGGGAGCCACGCCTCACAGAAATGTTTCGGGCATCCATCTCCGTGTTGGGCGCTCCCCACAACTAAATACCCAAGTGCAATACGGAATGTTCAGAATGCGCTGAGAAGACCCGGACAGGTTTACCTCATGCCGCTCGAGGAGAAACGTGAATGATAGGCTTTCCGAAGGGTAAGATTACCTTCCGAATGTTCGACGAGAGCGATTTGGACTCGCTCCACGGGGGAACTTTGGACGTACTCGAGAATGCGGGTATAAGAATCCGCAGCGAGGAGTGCCTGACACTTCTCGAGGATGCGGGCTGCACTGTAGATCGCAATGATAGCAGCGCGAAGATACCTGGAAACCTCATCGAAGAGGGGATAAGGAAGGCGAAGAAGAACATCACCCTCTACGCTAGGAATCCGAAGTACGATATCGTTCTCGACGGCAGGAGATCGTACTGCTGCACGGACGGCAACGGAACGAGCGTGATGGATTTCGACACGGGAAAGAGGAGGATGTCGACCACAAAAGACCTGCAGACGGTCGGGAAGGTTGCGAACGCACTTGATTCCGCGCACATCTTCTGGCCGTGCGTGAGCTGTCAGGACGTACCGGGTCACATCCGTCACGTGGTTGACCTCAAGGTGTCACTCGGAGCCATAGAGAAACACGTCCAGGTGGAGACGACCAGCCACCGGAGAGAGGCTGAGTGGCTCGTCCAGATGGGTGCCGCTCTTGCGGGCGACGAGAAAGCCCTGAGCAGGAGGCCGATCTTCTCTTCCATGCATTGTCCGTTCTCCCCGCTCCAACTCGACGGCGGATCGACGGAAGGTGCACTCCTACTCGCCCGTGCGGGAGTCCCTATCTCGTTCTATGGAATGCCCCAGGCGGGAATAACTGGCCCGGTGACACTCGCGGGCTCCATAATCGTGAACAACGCCGAGGTTCTCGCAGGCATGACGATCGCCCAACTAGCAGCGCCCGGGTCACCGTTCATATACGGAACGGGAGGAGCAGCCTTCGACATGAAGACGATGACCTGGGCCGGCGGAGGCCCCGAAAGGGCGCTCATATCCTCGGGTGCGGGGGAGCTAGCACGCCACTACGGCTTCCCGATACTATGTGGCGGAATCGTAACCTCGGCGAAGGAGCCGGGACCTCAGTCCTGCTACGAGAAAATGTCGAGCGGACTGCCACAGTTCTTCACTGGCTGTGACATGATAGCCGGACTCGGGCTACTCGATGACGTCACGATGTTATCGTACGAGCAGATGGTTATTGACGACGAGATGGCGAGGATAATGGGCCGCCTCTCCGGAGGAGTAATTGTCGATGACGAGCACATGGCAGTCGACCTCATCAAGAAGGTCAACGCAGGCGGCAGCTTCCTGAGCCACAGGCACACCATGCATTGGTTACACAAGGAACACTTTATACCTGACATAACAGACAGGCGTACGGGAGAGGCCTGGGAGGCAGACGGCAGTAAGAACGTCGTAACCCGTGCAAGAGAGAAGGCTGCGAAGATAATGAAGGACCATCAGGTGCAACCTCTGACGACCGACGTGTCAACGAGATTCGAAGAGATCGTGAAGGAGGCCGACGCGGACATAAAGGCGAATGGCCTCAACTAACATGCTGTCCCGACCCGACGACAGAAACCCACAAACCACAACATGGAGGAGAATCCCACTTGATCCCACTTGAGCTGGTACGAGAGTTCGAGAGACAGATGAAGGCGATGAGGATAGGTAACACACATCTCAAACGTCTTCAGAAGATAGAGAGATTGCTCGGTACAAGGCGGCTACACATCAAGCTCGAAGGTGAGAATCCGACAGGCACCCATAAAGATCGAATGGCCCTGCTCCTGATACTCAGTGCAAGGAGGGCGGGGTATGACACCGTCGCGGCCGCCACCTGCGGCAACTACGGCGCCTCGCTCCTCCGCGTCTGCGACAAGCTGGGGATGCAGTGCAGGATATTCATACCGACGGATTACGAAGGGACCAGAAACGCGGAGATCACAGATGCGGGCGGAAAGATCGTCACCATTCAGGGCGATTACGAGAATGCTATCAAGACATGCATCAGGGAATGTGCTGACAACAGGTGGTACAATGCGAACCCTGGCGGGACGAATAGCGAGCTTGGAATCTACGCCTACACATTCGTAGCGAAGGAGATAGCGCAGGCCCTCGGAAGACAGCCGGACTGGGTCTCCGTTCCTGTAGGGAACGGAACGGCACTTGCTGGCATCTGGCAGGGGTTTCAATCCATGGGGATGAAACCACGCATGCTAGGTACATCGAACAACAACGCGGCCGTGAGAGGGATGGTCATGGGACGGGAGGTCCCCGTGACGGCGCCTGAGATGACCCTGACACATGTGAACGACCCGCTTGCGGGGAACTATCTGCCTGACGCTGAGGACGCTATACGCGCAGTGATCGACTCGAAAGGACAAGGGATGGAGATATCCGATGAAGAGATGGTCGAAGCCGCGAAGATGCTGCTAGAAGAGGAAGGGCTAGACATACTCCCTGCCTCTGCGAGCGCTCTGGTGGGAATACGACATCTCGAGACCAAGACCCACACATTTGTCATGGTTGCGACCGCCCGCGGAAATCCCGGCGGGACTCGTTGACCTGGCATCGCAGCCAGTGTATCATTTTAGACGTTCGTGAGAGTCCTGGCCTAAGCCAGCCAAGATATTAATATATCTTCGTTTATGCCAGATTGCATGGGCGAAACCGCTGGTCGCAGAGCAGGTATTGTTCTTCCGTTGGTCCTAGTTGACCTGCTCGACCTGCGAATCGTGCACCCCTGATGGACTGCCTGCTTTCGCTGGTTTTCTGTCGGGTGAGATGAGGAATGTGTAGAGATGAATGGTTCGAGGGCCGTCGTGGAATTACTTGAAGGACAGAAGGTCGAAGTCCTCTTCGGTATACCGGGAGGAGTGCTTCTGCCACTCTACGACGAGCTGGTCGAGACAGAGATGAGGCACATACTTCCCAGGCACGAGCAGTGCGCGGCTCACATGGCCGACGGATACGCACGCGTGGCGAAGCGCCCGGGCGTGTGCATAGCCACATCCGGACCGGGGGCGACGAACCTTGTCACAGGGGTCGCCACTGCATTCATGGATTCATCTCCATTGATCGCATTGACGGGGCAAGTGGCGACCGGGGTCCTCGGGAATGATGCATTTCAGGAGGCCGATTCATTCAGTCTGATGATGCCTATCACCAAACACAACTTCAGGGTAACAGACCCTAAGACCCTTCCAGAGGCGATGAAAAGGGCGTTCCTGATCGCTACCACTGGCAGGTATGGTCCCGTACACGTCGACCTGCCCATCGACATACTGCAGGGGGAGATACCGGATGATGCGATGAAGAAAACGGTCAGGGTGCCGAAACCGAAGCGCAATCTCTCCGGTCTACTGGACGCCATCAAGCTGCTCGAAGGTGCTGAGAGGCCCACCATCCTCATTGGAGGAGGAGTGTCGTGGTCGCGAGCTGGCCCTGAGATTGCACAGCTCGCCGATATCCTCATGGCACCCATCGCGACGACCCTGATGGCCAAGGGAGCTATCCCCGAAGATCATCCGCTCGTCCTTGGGGTTTGCGGAATGCATGGTCGGCAGGTCGCGAACTATGCCCTCAACAACTGCGATGTCCTTCTCGCCATAGGAACCAGGTTCAGCGACAGGGTGACCGGAAATCTGAGTGAGTTCGGCAAGAATACGAAGATCGTACATGTTGACATCGACTCGTCTGAGATAGGCAAGAACGTCAAAGGAAGGGTCGGCCTTGTCGGAGATGCTTGGACCGTTGTGAACGCTCTGATTGCGGGCCTCCTGAAACGCAAGAAGAAATCGACATGGAAGGACCGCATCATCGAGCTGAAGAAGGAATGCGCCTGCGACTACAACCTCAGATCAGATCCGATCAAGCCGCAGAAAGTCATACACGAGCTCTCAGACCTCCTGCCAGAAGATGCCATAGTCACGACGGAGGTGGGCCAGAACCAGATGTGGGCTGCGCACTTCTTCAGGTGTCACGGCAAGCGGATGTTCATCACGTCCGGAGGCCTCGGTACCATGGGATTCGGGTTCCCGGCCGCAATCGGGGCCAAAGTCGCTCGTCCCGAGAGCGTCGTCGCGGACATCGCTGGTGACGGGAGCCTGCAGATGGTCTCCCAGGAATTCTCCACGGCGGTCGAGAACGATATCCCGGTGATGATATGCTTACTGAACAATGGATGGCTCGGCATGGTCAAGCAGTGGCAGAAGCATTTCTACGGATCGCGCTATCTGGCGACCGAGCTCGGAAGATCACCGGACTTCGTGAAGCTTGCGGAAGCATACGGGGCGGAGGCTATAAGAATAGAAAAGCACTCAGAGGTTGCCGAAGCCATCAAAAGAGGCACAAAATCCGACGTACCGATCCTGCTCGACTTCATAGTTGATCCTGAGGAAGATGTACTACCTATGACGCCGCCGGGGAAGAGTTCGGCCGAGTGGATAAAGGGCAGGTGCGAGTGGAAGGGAGGTGTCAAGTGAAATGGAAGTCATCATGATGCTCACGTATGACCAACCAGGCGTGATGCAGCGAGTAATGGCCGAGTTCACGAGGAAGAAGGTCAACGTTGACACCATCATCGTGGGACCTTGCGAGATGCCGGACAGGTCCAGGATAGTGATATCGGTCAGAGACCGCGAGACGGCCCTGGGCGTCATCGAACACCTTAGGGGGCTCCAAGAGGTCATCGAGGCCGACATGGTCGACCACAGACGTCATGAGGGCTACGCCATCATGCTCAGCAAGGGCGGCGTTTGCCGTATCACGGGGACCGTTGAAGAAGTGGAAACCGTCATCAAGAAGAGCCAGCCAGACAAGTACATAGAAGTCGTCAATGCGATCTAGTTTATGCGCGAAGGTGATAGAATGGCCAGAATATACTACGACAAGGACGCTAGCCTCGATGTCCTGAAAGGAAAGAAGGTAGCCGTGATTGGATACGGAATACAGGGACGGGCCCAGTCGCTCAACCTGAAGGACAGCGGTATCGATGTCGTCGTTGCCCAGAAGTTCAAAGACGAGTACTACGAGCGGGCGAAGAACGACGGGATGGATATAATGGATATACCCGAGGCGGTGAAAGGTTCAGACATCGTCATGATGCTCATCCCTGACGAGGTGCAGAAGGAAGTCTACGACAAGGAGGTTGCACCACATCTGCGCGAAGGCATGGTGCTGGACTTCGCCCATGGCTTCAACATACACTTCAAACGAATCGTTCCGCCCGAATTCATCGATGTGATCATGGTCGCCCCGAAGGGGCCGGGTGCACTGGTCCGCGAGACTTTCGAGGCGGGGAACGGCGTCCCCGCGCTCATCGCGGTACATCAGGACCACTCGAAGAAGGCCAAGGAGACCGCATTGGCCATCGCTAAGGGC
>JAJISI010000119.1 GCA_022848805.1 Thermoplasmatota archaeon | reverse complement strand
AAGGGCGAAGGCTATCAAGTCGACGTTAAGACCGGGATGAAGGAGGACGAGCTATCCTCGGTCATCGGAGGATACGACGTCCTCATAGTCAGGAGCGCCACCAAGGCGACCGGGAAGGTCATCAGAGCGTCGAAGCTGAAGGTCATAGGCCGCGCGGGGATCGGCATCGACAACATCGACTTGCCAGCGGCGACCGAGCGCGGCATACTCGTGATGAACGCCCCTTCAGGGAACGTCGTCTCGACCGCTGAACTCACCATCGGGCTCATATTCACGCTTGCGCGACGGATCGCGGAGGCCGACGCCTCCATGAGGAGAGGCGAGTGGAAGCGCAAGGAGCTGAAGGGCGTGCAGGTAGACGGCAAGACGCTCGGGATAGTCGGCCTCGGAAGGGTCGGCGCGGAGGTGGCGAAGCGCGCGTCCGTCCTGGGCATGACAGTCATCGCCTACGACCCGCTCGTGTCGCCCGAGGTGGGCGTGAAGCTGCATGTGCGCCTTGTAAGCCTGGAGCGACTGCTCCAGGAATCGGATTTCGTATCCATCCACACGCCCCTGACCACGCAGACGGAGAGCCTCATAGGCAGGAACGAGCTGTCCAAGATGAAGAAGAGCGCCATGCTCGTGAACTGTGCTAGAGGTGGCGTGGTGAACGAGGACGCGTTGTTCGACGCGCTGTCGCAGAAGGTCATCGCCGGGGCGGCCCTGGATGTGTACATGGAAGAACCGCCGAAGGAGTCGAAGCTCGCATCGTTGCCCAATATAGTGCTCACGCCTCACCTAGGGGCGACGACGATCGAGGCGCAGGAGGAGGTCGGCTCCGAGATAGCCGAGCAGATAATCGCCTATCTCAAACGCAGCGAAATCAGGAACGCGCTCAACCTACCGGCGAAGCTCGACCCCGAGCTGATGCCTTACATGCCACTCGCGGAGAAGCTCGGCACCATGATTTGTCAGCTGGGACCGTGCTCTGCCGGAAAGGTGGAGGTGTACTGCAAGGGGGAGCTGGCGCAGAAGGATATCAGGATCATATCCGCATCGGTTATCACTGGCATGCTGAAGCCCATATCCGAGGAGTTCAATGTCAACTACATCAACGCGTTCGACATGGCCAAGTCGAGGGGGATCGAGGTCGTGTCATCCACCTCAGATGAGGCGGGGCAGTACAAGAACCTGATACAAGTGGTCCTGCACGCGAACGGCGGCTCCATCTCAGTCGCGGGCACGCTCTTTGCGGACAAGGGGCCGCGTATGGTCGAGATCAACGGCAGCATGGTGGACATCGAACCCGAGGGCAACTTCCTGCTCATAGGGCACGAGGACAAGCCAGGCATGATAGGCAGCGTCGGGACCATCCTCGGAGACAACGATGTGAACGTCGCGAGCATGGAGGTCGCGAGACGGCAGCCGCGTGGACCCGCCATGATGATACTGCACATCGACGAAGGGCTCAAGCCTGAGGTGCTCGAGAAGGTCAGGGCGATCCCGAACCTCAAGAGCGCAACTTACATCAAGCTCTAGGCCTTCTACGGCGACACACCGACCGCCATGGACTTCTGAAACGATGCCGAAGAAGGACGCGAAATCGAGGCGTATAAAAATCGAGATACGTGACGCCACTGAGAAGGACCTCAAAGGCATAGTCGCACTCTGGGAGCTGCTGGTAGAGCAGCATCGAACCTATTCCGATCATTTCGCGCTCGCGAGGGACGGCAGGAGGAAGTGGGCGCGCTACCTTCGTCAGAAATTCACCGAGCCCAGCACCAAGCTCATCGTCGCCGAGGAGAAAGGGGAGCTGGTGGGGTTCATGATGTGCCTCCTATCGCCCCAGGATTCGATATTCGTCGAGAAAGCCACGGGCGTGGTATCCGACGCCTTCGTCCGCAAGGACCGACGCAAGAAGGGAGTCATGAAGGAGATGCAGAGGGTGGCGCTCAGGTGGTTCGACAAGAACAAGATGAAATCCGTCGAGGTGAGCGTCGCCGCCGCGAACCTGGAGGCGCGTGCCGCCTGGGGGCAGCTGGGTTTCAAACCCTTCCTGGTGCGGAAGAGGCTCCAAATGGATGGATCTCATGCGCGGCTTCTGCTGAACGACAAGGCCCCGAAGAAAGTTGTCCGCAAGAAGAAGAGCGGCGGGAAACAATGAGAAGGGGATGCGAAAGGGTTTTAGTGATTCGCGAGCCGTCGGAAACGATCACGCCAGCGCGGTCTTGAGTCTCTCGAGGCCCTTGACGATGTTCTCCTTGCTCGTGGCGTACGATATCCTCAGATGCTGCTCACCGGCCTCTCCGAACGCCGCGCCACCGGTGACTGCGACCTCCGCCCTATCCATCAGGAACAACGCCATCTCATTCGACTTCATCGAGCCATCGTACCTCGGGAACGCGTAGAACGCGCCCTTCGGCACGTCGCAGTGGAGCTGCGGTATTTCGCCTATGAGCTTCATCACGAGGTCCCTCCGCTCCTTGAACTCCTTGACCATCGCGTTGACGGGCTCCTGGGATCCCACCATGCCCGCCAAGCCGCCGTACTGAGCGAAGGTCGTCACATGGGTTATCGAGTGCTGCTGGATCTTGTTAATCGCCTTGAACAGCGGTTTAGGGGCGACGAGCCAGCCCATCCTCCAACCGGTCATGGCGAACGTCTTCGAGAAACCGCTTACCGTGACGGTCCTGTCGAACATCTCCGGCTCGGAGGCGATCGAGTAGTGCTTGTGCCCGTCGAACACTATCTTCTCGTACACCTCATCCGATAGGACCATGAGGTCGTGGTCCTTGGCAAGGTCGGCGATACCCTTGATGTCGTCCTTGGTCGCGATGGAGCCACAGGGGTTCGATGGCGAGTTGAGGAGTATCAT
>JAJISI010000118.1 GCA_022848805.1 Thermoplasmatota archaeon | reverse complement strand
GCCATGAGGCTGGGGCTGCCGGTCGCGTCGTGTCATGTGACGGTGCTCCTGGACGGTAGCAACCCGAACATCGCGCAGGCGGTCATGACCGAAATCACGATGGCGGTCCAGAAGGTGCTGGTGACCGAGTACGGACTCTACCCGCCGATGGTGGTCCTCCAGGAGATGGTCTACGGCGAGGAGGCAGAATTCATAGACTTCTTCGCGCCCGGGGTGATGGGGCTGGCTGCGATGATGGTCACACTGATGCTGTCCATCATATCGTTCGTCCATGAAAGGGCGAACGGGACCCTCGACAGGCTCCTAACCACACCCGTCACGGAGGGAGAGATCGTGGGCGGGTACGCGCTGGCCTTCGGGCTCGTCGCGCTGGTACAGTCGATCGTGATACTCCTGGCGGCGGTGATACTGTTCCGGATAGAGATAGTCGGGAGCCCTCTGCTCCTCCTGCTGACGATATTCCTGCTGGGGATAGGGAGCCAGGGGCTGGGGTTCATACTGTCGTCCAACGCCAAGAACGAGTTCCAGGCAGTCCAGTTCATGCCCCTGATACTCTTCCCCTCGATACTTCTCGCAGGCGTGTTCTGGCCGCTCGAGGCCGTGCCAGAGCTGCTCAGACCGGTGTCGTCCTTCATACCCCTGACATATGCAGTCGATGCATGTAGGTCGATAATGATCAGGGGATGGGGGCTCGGAGAGGTGTGGCCCCAGCTGCTGATCCTAGCGGGTATAGCGGCGGTGCTGCTGACCCTGAGCGCCTACAGCCTGAAGAAGAGGAGGTGACTTGCACGGACGCGCGGCCCAGAGTCATATTCGTCACGGACGGAGGGGATATTACCCACAGGCAGCTGGAGGCGCTCGCGGCGGTTGGGGTCCACGGCAGCATGAAGAGGGGCGCAGCCGCCCTCGGCATCTCCACGCCCGTGCTGTACAAGTACGTCAAAGAGACAGAGGAACGGTCCGGAGAACGGCTCGTCAGGTCCGACAGCAGAGGGACCAGGCTGACGGCGGCCGGCAGATTGCTCATCGCCAAGGCCGAGGCTCTCCGCCTACGCTCAGAGGAGAGGGGGTCCGTACACGTCGCCGGCACCCTGGTCTCCGAGTTGTGCCTGCTAAGCGCGGCCTCGGCGCTCACCCAGAGAGGCATCGACTGTCGTGTCACGATCTCCACGGACGAGGAGAACCTGCGCATGATGGATGAGATGAGGGTCGACGTCATCATACTGGACGACCCGCTGTGGGCCATAGAACGCGCGGAGGACATCGGAGGCGTGGAGGTCGGCTCCGACGTGCTGCTCCTCCGACGCTCGGGCGAGGACTTCGCTCAGCTGGCCTTCGGGGCGCAGAGGCTCGGGTTCAGACACCTCGAACAGGGCGGTGAGAAGTTCTCCATCACGAGGAGGCTGTTCGAGCCGGCCCTTCTGGACAGGACCGACCTCAGCTACTTCGTCAACAGCAGTCTCGTCAGAAGAGGCATACTCAGGGCGGAGGGCGCGGAGGAACAACCGTGGTCGATGCACTCCATCCTCGCCGTGCCGTGCTCGGAACACCACGATATCGACGAGTTCGTCGCACATGCCAGGAGGGTCGGGATTTACCCTAAAAGGTAAAGGTATACCCTTTTCAGCAAAACCCTCAAATACGCAGCCCTCCGTTCACGCCCCCGGTGAGCGATCTTGGCAGAAGCGAAGGAGCCTAAACCGGAATTCACTAGAAAGGTAGTAGAGGCGGGAGGCAGGACCGTCAATCTGTGCTTCCAGTGCGGAACGTGCACCGGGAGCTGCCCGTCCGGGAGGCAGACGGCCTTCAGGATAAGGAAGCTGATCCGAAGGACCCAGCTCGGGTTCGAGGAGGACGTGCTGCCATCGGACGACCTGTGGCTGTGCACGACTTGCTTCACATGCTACGAGAGATGCCCGAGAGGAGTGGAGATCGTCGACATCATCATGGCGCTCAGGAACATGGCCGTCAGGCAGGGGCACATGGCGGAGTCGCACCGGAAGGTCGCGGAGCTGATATCCAAGACGGGGCATCTCGTGTCGCTGAGGGACCAGGACAAGCAGCTGAGAGGCAAGCTCGGCCTGGAGGAGACGCCACCGACGGTGTTCGCCGACCCGAAGGCGCAGGAGGAGGTCGTGAAGATCGCCGCGCTGTGTGGCTTCGACAAGCTCGTCGCGGGAGGTAAGTGAGATGGCAAAGTACGGATTCTTCCTGGGCTGCATCATGCCGTTGAGGTACCCGGGGATCGAAAGTTCCACCAGGGCGGTCATGGAGTCGCTCGGCGTGGAGCTCGTCGACATGAAGGGCGCGAGCTGTTGTCCCGCCCCAGGGGTCATGCGGTCCTTCGACCAGATATACTGGATGGCGGTCGCTGCGAGGAACCTCGTGATAGCCGAGAAGATGGGCGTCGACATCGTGACGGTCTGCAACGGATGCTTCGACACGCTTTTCGAGGTGGCGCACATGCTGAACCACGACGAAGAGAAGCGTAAGAAGGTCAACGAGATACTCAAGGGCTCCACGGGTGAGGAGTACAACGGCACCGTCAACGTCAGGCACTTCGTCGAGTTGCTGTACAGGGACGTCGGCGTCGAGGCCATCAAGGCCAAGGTGAAGGGCGAGAAACAGCTGAAGGCAGCTGTGCACTATGGTTGTCACTTCCTGAAGCCCAGCAACGTCAAGAAGATAGACGATGCCGAGCGGCCGCACGTGTTCGACGACCTGGTCGAGGCGGCCGGCATGGTGAGCGTGCCCTACAAGGACAAGGGCATGTGTTGCGGCGCAGGCGGTGGCGTCAGGGCGAGGACCCCCGATGTTTCCTTGGCGATGACCAAGGAGAACCTGACGAACATGACCAACGCTGG
>JAJISI010000117.1 GCA_022848805.1 Thermoplasmatota archaeon | reverse complement strand
AACCGAAGGGAGACGTATCCTCGGACGAGCTGAGACGGCGGGTCGCAGAGGAGCTCCGAAAGGAGAGCACTGCGCTGTCTGGAGCGTATCTTTCGACCAAGATGTTGAGGACGAGGACAGCATCAGACCTGAAGTCGGGCATCGTCCGGATACACGAAGACCTGCTGAGGACGCAGGGCGCAAAATCCGGGGAGCACGCGACGCTGCGGCACAAGGACCACGAGGCGAAGGTGCAGATCGAGTCGGACTCGAATCTACATCCGCGCGAGATCGCGGTCAGCAGGTCGGACCTCGACAGACTTGAGGCGCAGGAAGGAGTCCGCCTCGATGTGAAGTTCTCCAAGTGAGCTCCACGTGGCGGATGCGGGGGTCAGCACGTTCTTCCAACTGACCTCCGGAAAACCATTTGTTCATTGCTTCGTGCTTCTGTCGTCTTTGCCTGCCGGCGCTGCCTTCTTCTTCCGCTTGACCGAACCGGGGATGAGTATCTCCATGAACTTCTCGAAGTGCTCCTTCTCATGCTGTACGGATTCCCTGTCCAGCTCCAGGTTCGCCACGGCGGAGATGGAGTCCGAGCCGAGGCTGAACGATTTGGCTCTGAGCTTGTCCAGATCCTTCGCGAGGAGCTTCTCGTGCTCTTCCAGCCGTGCGCCTATCCTGTCCATCGCCAGCTTCTCCAGCATGGACTCGAGATACTCTATCTGCTCGTCCAGGGTCTTCTTTGAGCGCAGCATCAACGCGGCCTCCTGCTTGAAATCGATCCTGGCTCCGGCGTCCTCCTCGTCGGTCGTGGATATCCATACGAGCGGGTGGTCGGGCGAATTGAATGCAACCTTCTCGGGGACGAGTGCGTCCGCGGATAACTTGACGGCTGGGTCTCCTCCCGAATGGTACTCGGCATAGAAGCTCATCCGCTCGAGGAAGTTGACTTCGAGGAACTCCTTGCGGTTCTTGTCGATTATGGTGGGATTCTCCTTAGCGAGTTCCTCCAACACCGCCATCGGCGTCGCATCTGGCTTCCCCTTCCCGATGAACTTCGAGGCGCCGGTCACGCAGCGGATTGGCTCATAGGTCCTCGTCAGCCAGAATGACGGAGGAAATGCTGTCCATGAGCGTTTCTTACCACCGTCTCCCTCCTCTTTCACCTTCAGCTTGCTGAATGAGAACGTGGAGAACTGGTAGCGGATACGCCCGTCGACCTTCTCCAGGATGCCGGTTGGCAGCCCCTCCTTGGCGACTATCCTGTCGGCCCAGAAACCGAGGTTCGACCTCAGCTTCGGCCTCGTCACCGCGTCGTTGTGACTGATGTAGTCCAGGATCTGTCTCCTCGTCTTGGTGGTCAGCCAGCTCATCCACAGCACGAGTGATTTCGGTGTGTCGATGAACGGTACCGGGAGGACGGAACGGTCTGCCCGCGTCCCCCACGACGGGAGCAGTGCCTGCCCGGGCGAGTGGGCGAACGAGCGGTCGAGGTACACTTTGAGCGAGACGTCCTCCTCATCGTCGACGGAGCCTCGTATGGGCGCGGGCTCGATCCTCAGGTCTGAGTTGAGGAAGTAGTAGTTCTGCCTCTTGGAGCTGATTGTCACCAAGGCTCCGCTATCGACGCCCTTCGAGAGGAGCGTCCGCATCTGGATATTGCTCTTGTCCTTGAGCTTCCTCGTCTGGGCGCTCAGGGACAACCTTCTCATGGAGTTCGTCAGCGGGCTTCTCTCTATCTCACGTCTCGTCAAAGGCTGCTTGTGGAGCAGCGCGAACACTACCGCCCTGGATACGTTGTTTGTGAGAAACTCGCCGATCTCGATAGACCTCTCGTTCGACAGAGGAATAACTTGCTGTGACATCCCATCAACCTCTATGCTCTGATTTGGTTCAAATCGACTTGTCTCTACTTATAACTATGCGCAAATCACCACTCGCCGCATCGACGATGCACCGGCGCCCCGTATCTTTCTCCCTACGCACTACGCCCGCAGCACCGTGGCTGGGACTATGCTCTGAATTCTAGCATCGGACGTGTTCGCGGATGGCGTGTTCGGGTCGTCGCCTGCCCAAGTTCCTCTAGTAGAACTTCGAGGACACCTGCAGCTCCTCGTCAACGAGTATCTTCCGCTTGCCCAGCTCCTTGAAGAACGGCTCCGGGTCCAGGCACGCCTCGGGGGGCAGCACCCCAGTCTCCTTGATCTTGCCCTTCGCGAGCCAGTCCGCCGTGATCGATGGCGGGACCGAAGTGTCCCTCCCCGACGACAGCCCTGTCTTCCGGTCGTTCCAGGTGCGCACGAACAGCGTGCACTTCGCTGGGAGCCCGTCCTTCTTGCCAGCTACTTCAGTCCTGAGGTAGTCGAACTCGTCCACTACCTCGTCCGAATGCCTGGCGTTCGAGATGGCGTCCGTGTACATCGCGGTGATGTAGTCCTTCGGCGAGCACTTGCCTCCGCCTACATTGAGCTTCTTCTCGCTGCCGAACCCCAGCTCGGCCAGCGTCTTGAAAGTAGCGAAATCAACCTCTGGGAACCCTATCCTGAAGCTTACATGCTTGGTTCCCTTGCCGATGTAGTCCGCCATCGTTGCGGGCTCGGAGTGCTTGATGTAGTATGCTACGACCTTGCCCGCGGGCTCGGGCATGACGACCGAGGTCTTCCCGGACATGATGGGCACCTTCATCTTCTTGCCCTTATCCACTATGCCCGGCTCCTGGGTCATCTCGTCTATGACCGTCCTTATCGAATATGCGGGCATCGCCGCCTCCGTCGCCTTCTTCTTCGTCCCCCATGTGCAGCATATGGATATGGCATCGACCGAATCGAGTTTGTTCGCTCCGGCGGCGCCGCAGACGTTCGTCAATCCTGGCGTGCTACCTATGCC
>JAJISI010000116.1 GCA_022848805.1 Thermoplasmatota archaeon | reverse complement strand
CGATGATGCCTCCTGTGGCTGGAAGCACGGAGGAGCCTATGCGACTGGCCGCAAGGGAGGAGGCGAAGCGCCTCATATCCGAGCACAGGTGCGTTCCGGTCGAGGACGACGCGAAGAAGGAGGTCCTGTTGTTCCTAGCCAAGTATGACAAGGAGATGATTGGATCCGTCGTGCCGACGGACTACCTCAACAGGTGAAAGTGCCTGCCGCGCTATCCTGTCTGCAACTCGTTCCCATGGTAGGCCAGGCTCAATGCTTAAGAGGGACGAATAGCTTTACGTGAGCATGCCTGAGTCTGTCGGTTTCGGGAGCGGGAAGGCGTATCCTCGCTCGTTGGTGAAGGCTGCTCGAGCTGCGATGAAGGACGTTCTCGCCATCAAGCGCAACGACCGTTTTCTGATCATATCCAACCCGAACCCTGGCACACGCGATGTCGCGATGGCTCTGTTTGATGCGGCTTTGGAATCGAAAGCTACGCCCATCCTGGCGTTCCAGAAGGAGAAAGGCCAGTTCGACTACGCTGAGGATGAGGTGATGAAGGCCCTCTCGGCGGAGCCCCAGGCGACCGTGTCGATAAGCAAGGACCGTATGGGCATGGATCGGCACGGACTCAAACACGGATACAAGGGGAAGAAGAGGCGCTACGACGGTCTGTTCGATATGCTCTATGGCGAAGGCAGGATGCGGGCTTTCTGGTCCCCAGGGATTACTCCGGATAGCTTTGCCAGGGCGGTTCCGATAGACTACAGCGTGCTCAGGTCTGATTGCAGACGTGTCGTTCAGAGGCTCAGCAACTCCTACACCGTCCGGGTGACCGCGCCGTCCGGCACGGACATAACGGTCGGCGTGAAGGGCAGGCTGCCAAAGGCCGACGACGGCGACTTCAGGAAACCCGGGAGCGCCGGGAACATCCCCTCCGGTGAGGTGTACGTATCTCCCGCGCTCGGATCGACAAACGGGACGATAGCGTTCGATGGATCGATTGCCCTCAACGACGGAGAGATAGTGATTCGTCGGCCGATCATGGTCGATGTCAAGGACGGGTTCGCCAAGAGGATCAGCGGCTCGTCCGAGGCAGACCTTCTCAGAAAATCCATACGACTGGGCGAGCGCAACACGAGGAAGATGGCGGCCAAGGGCGAACTCAAAGTCTCAGAGGCCCGGAAGTATGAGCGGAACTCGAGCGCGATAGGAGAGCTCGGGATCGGCCTCAACAGGAAGGCCCGGATAGTCGCCAACATGCTCGAGGACGAGAAAGTGTACGGTACCTGCCATTTCGCTGTCGGCAGCAACTACGATGGCGACGCCGACGCGCTGATTCATCTGGACGGTCTCGTCAAGTCACCGACGATCACAGTCGTTGGAAAGGACCCTGCGAAGGAGAAGCTGCTGATGGTCGACGGCAAGCTGGTCTGGGACTAGCTGAAGGTATTTGTGCCCCTTCGTTCGTTCCCCTCCTATGGAGGGAGTCATCCGCCCCGGCACCACAGACGAGGATAAGTTCGACAGATCTCGAAGGATCGAATGGCTGGACGTGGACGCTGTATTCAGGACGAGAGTGCTCATGGTGGGAGCTGGGGCCCTCGGGAACGAGGTTGGGAAGAACCTAGCATTGTCCGGGTTTCGGAAGGTGACGATAGTGGATATGGACCGCGTGGTGGGTTCGAATCTCAACCGATGCCTGTTCTTCAACATGGGCGATTCGGAGGGTCGGAGGTTCAAGGCGGAAGCGCTCGCAAGGGGTATGGAGCGCATCGGGGAAGGGCTCGAGGCAGAGGTTGTCACGGAGCCGGTGGAGCGCGCCCCGCCCGACATTTTCACCCGACATGACATTATCCTCGGGTGCCTGGACAACATAGTCGCGAGGATGCACGTGAACTCTCACTCGTATCACGCGAACAAACCGTACATAGATGGCGGGATGGATGGACTATCGGGGAAGGTGGCGATCGTGCGTCCTCCTGATGGTCCGTGTCTTCAATGTGGAATGAACAGCTCGCACGCGCGCGTCGCAGGAATCCGGTTCAGTTGCACAGGTGCGGATGTGGTCTTCCACGAGCCAAGGTTGGCCGCCGAGATCACGACGACGAGCGTGATTTCCGCAGTCATGGTCCGCGAAGCGTTGAAGTTCGCATCCGGCAGGGAGGATCTGCTGCTTTCGAACGCGTTCTACTACGATGGAAGACGCAACGTCTCAGAGGAGCTCGAGATATCCCTCGATCCTTCATGCCCAGTCCACGCCAGATGAGCGGCTACAGGTAGGCGAAAGGGTTAAGGCCGTCTCAGCAGTCCAGATACTGGTGGTTTTCTGCCTTATCGAATCAAGGTCAAGAACGCCGAGACAGGTGCTACGGTCGAGATGGAATTGGATCACGAGAACACGGTCGACGAGATAATCGAGAGCGCGGCCACCTTCTGGAGCAAGGATATGGGTGCCTACGTGGTCCGTAAAGGGAAGAAGGTGCTCAGAGGCAGCACCGCTCTGAAGGATGCAGGAGTCCGGGAGGACGACACGCTGGAGCTCATACCCGATCCCGAGGGCGGATAGTCAAGATGCCCCTTCCAAAGGACGTTCTGCGAATCAGACTGAAGAACGAGGTCGAGATATGTCAGCGGGAGCTGAGGCACCACATGTCGGTGTCTGACCCATCGCTGTCCTCATTCCCGATACTCATCAACGTGACGTTCCTGCGTGTACCCGGTCCGTCCTGGGAGGACGGAAAGGTGGTCCATCGGTTCGTCCATCGGATGGCGGTCCTGATCACCGATGAATACCCTGTGGAGACGCCCATCGTCAAATGGCGCACGGCAATCTTTCATCCGAACATAATGCCTCCGGAGGACGGCGGTTACGTGTGCACGAAGCTTCTTGAGAACTG
>JAJISI010000115.1 GCA_022848805.1 Thermoplasmatota archaeon | reverse complement strand
GTATGTTCGCTATCCGCTCGATCCTGGCCTCGGCCACCCTAGACGAGCCCCCTGGCGCCTCCTGGATGAGCGTGTCCCATAGATCGAAAGTCACAGCGTCTATCCGTTTCATGTCCAGCCGTGCGACGAACGCAGGCATGAGTATTCAACCTGCCTGTCCATGTTGGCATGGCTGCGGGCGGCGTCGCCGCTGAACCCTCAAGCGCTACCGTTGGCAAGTCTTAAATACGGAATCGTTATTAGTCAGCCCGAAGAGCGGTTTGACGGCCAAAGTGGCGGGGCCACACCTGGTCTCATCTCGAACCCAGAAGTTAAGCCCGCCCACGTTCTTTGCGGTACTGAGGTGCGCGAGCCCTCGGGAAGCTTAAGGTCCTTGTGGCCTCGTGATTGCAGCGGCTAGATGTCCTAGCCAGGTACCTTCGGGTGCAGGGTGAAATGCATCGTTTGAACCCGTTGTGAGCGTGGAACGCTGTCAGCCACTCTTTCTTTTCACTTTAATCTGTTTTCTTCCTGGTACATGGTACCTACAGGAAAGGGTTTATAAGACCTCGAATGGGTAATCGGGGCGAGGTGCTGGCTGCCTTGGCTCTTACGACCGATGAGAAGTTGCTTCTGTCAGTTGTCCTGGTCGTCATAATGATCTTCGTCGTGTACTACGAAGTCAGGGTCATGCGCGGCAAGACGAAGGAGGTCAGGGCCACCCGCCAGCGCAAGGACGAGGCGCACAATGCGATCCTCACCACCCGCTCGGTGATGGATGTCGTCGAGAGGGATGGGGCGGACGTCAGCAGCGCCCGGGCCATCCTGAACAGGGCAAGGGATGCGATGGCCAGGGGTGACTTCGGCCGCGCGACGGACCATTGCGAGAGCGCCCGGGCCGAGCTGATGAAATGCCGTCGGCCCAGGCAGAGTCCGGTCAGGAAGTCGGCGGTCGCCGAGGACGAGGCGGACGACCTTGAGACTCTAGCAGAGAAGATAGTCGGCTCGGACGCGCGTCCGAGCCATTCCGACACGTACAGAGGTACCAAGCTCCCCATCGACGAGAGTTCAGGACACCTCAGCGCGCAGTTCGAGCTGACCGCCGCGAAGGAGGAGATCGGCAAGGCGTCCCTGCCCAGGGAAGACTTCATGAAAGTGAAATCGCTCTTGAAGATGGCCGAGTCCGAGTTCGAGGCGGCCAACTATCCGAAGGCCCTGTCTCTCGCGGTCAAGGTCCGAAAGGAGCTGGGCGGGACTGGTGCGATCGATACGATCCCGCTGAGGGTCAAGCCCAAGATTCCTCTGGCAGACGAGTGCGTCGAGGATGTCGCGTCTATGCCCGAGGAGCAGGTTGACAAATTGGAATGCAGTTCGTGTAGCAGCATGGTCCTTCCAGACGACGTGTTCTGTGGACACTGCGGGGCACCGGCTACCAGAGAACGCACCTGTCCGAAATGTGGTACGCGCTCGGACGGCAAGGACCGCTTCTGCAGGAAGTGCGGCACCGAGCTGTGACCGTTTTCATCTGTGAAGGTCGCGAGCAACGGCCAGGAGGACTGCCTACGCGTGGTGTCGTGGGGATCGTCCACTTGACACCATGTGGAACTGTTTATATAGCTGAAAATGGACTAAGACACCTGGGTTGGGCCTCAGGGGGAGTAGATGGCCGAGGAGAACACCATATACATCGGAAAGAAGGCGACGATGAACTACGTCCTGGCGGTCGTCTCACAGTTCAACGGCGGCTGCGACGATGTGTGCATAAAAGCCAGAGGACGCGCCATAAGCCGTGCAGTGGATGTCTCGGAGATTGTCAGGAACCGCTTCGTACGCGACGTGGACTACAAGGACGTGAAGATCGAGACTGAACAACTGCCTGGACTGGACGGTTCGGAAGCCAACGTGTCGTCGATCGAGATATATCTCGCCAGGTAGACACATCAGGACCTTGTGGAACGGCCGAAGCTCAAGCGCTACTAGGCTGGCCCTTAAGCTCGACGGGTTTATCATGGGCGAAGCGCATCGGCAGTCAGCATATGGCCGGTGAGGTGCAGTCTTTGGCACATGGCGAGATGCTTCTGGTCAAGCTGGGCGGCAGTGTGATTACCGACAAGGGCAGCCTGCGCACTTTCAAGGACGAAGCATGCCGTCGGCTCGCGAGCGAGATGCAGGGACGGGACGGTTCGCTGACCGTCGTGCACGGAGCCGGCTCATACGGACATATACTCGCGAAGGAGCACCGGCTCGACGAGGGGTTCCTTGACGAATCGCAGTTGCACCCGGTGGCGATAGTCCAGAGGGACGTCCGCGAGCTGAACACACGGGTTCTGGAGGCGATGATCGACAGTGGGGTCCGTGGCGTATCGATACCCCCGGCGGCAAGCGCGTCCTTTGACAAGGCGGCCGTGACAGCGTTCGATCCATCGTTGTTCCAGAAGATGATCGGCCTGGGGCTGGTGCCCGTCACGTTTGGCGATGTCGTCCCAGACGAGTCTCTCAGGTTCTCGGTCTGTTCGGGCGACCTCATGATGGCGGAGCTGGCCCGTCATTTCAAACCGAGGCTTGTGGTGTTCTGTGCTGACGTAGACGGGGTCTTCACGGGCGATCCGAAGACGGACCCTCGAGCGGAGCTGATACATGAGCTCGGCCGCGAAACCCTTGACAGCCTCCGCAGGACGGAGTCACTGAACGCGGATGTGACGGGCAGCATATTCGGCAAGTTGGACAGGATGCTGGACATCGCCGCCCACTGCGAAAAATGTATCATACTGAACGGTGATGTTCCGGGCAGGTTGAAGAAGGCTCTGGAGGGCGAGAACGTGCCCTCGACGGTAGTGTTGCCGGGATAGGTGTGCGGATGACGGAAGGCGAGGAGCAACCTGAGAATCTGATCGAGAGGCGGAAGATCGACCA
>JAJISI010000114.1:1689-2963 GCA_022848805.1 Thermoplasmatota archaeon | reverse complement strand
AGGCGGCCAAGGTGCACCACAACTGGAAGGGCTGAGTAGCAGGTAATTGTCCGGAGCTTGCGTGTTCGACGCTGAGCCTTCTCTCCTACGAACCTCATGAGGACGGTCATGAATTTTATTCAGGTTCGATTATTGCCGTTCTGTTACGAGAATCGGCGGTGAAGCGTCCTCCGGCAACCTTCATCCGTAGGCCATGATTCCTGAAATCGCCGTTGTTGAAACGAAAAGCCTTAAGATGAGTTCTTGGATGCACTACATGGAAATCGCCACGAATAGGCGGAAAACGCTCCTGGAAAACGGCGCTCCGCTTATATACCGCGGATTGGACACATAGAATCGGCTAGGGCGGAGTCTTGCCCTGGTCTCGTCGTCGTCTTTCCCGGAGGCGATCGGTTCCCTGCATCCGAGACGAAGGGCGTCAGACGCGTGGAATGCAACGTGTCGGCCTAAGTGGAAGTGAAACAAGATGACTGAGAAGGACAGCGAGTTGATGCATAGCGATGTTGTCAGGAAGGATATGGCCAAGCTGAGGCTGGAGCCGAATCTCAAGGGATATGATGGGCTGAGGGAGACTTTCAAGTGGACTGACGCGGACAAGCTCGTGGACTGGTTCCCGGGAGGGAAGATCAACGCCGCTTACAACGTCATAGACAGACACGCTCTGGGCGAGAGGAAAGACAAGGTCGCTCTCATCTACGACGACGGCGATGGGAACGTGCAGAAGTACACGTTCGGACAGCTGTACGAGGAGACCAACAAGTTCGCAAATGTCCTTGGCAGGCTGGGAGTCAAGAGGCAGGACAGGGTCTTCGTCTTCCTGCAGAGGACCCTCGAGCAGTACGTCAGCTTCCTGGGCGCAATCAAAGCCGGCGCGATTGCAAGCCCCATGTTCCCGGCGTTTGGACCTGATGCGATCAAGGACAGGTTGCTGGACAGCGGCGCAGTGGCAATCGTCACGGACTCGGAACTCGTCAAGCGTGTCTACAAGGTGAGGGACCAGCTCCCAGACCTCAAACACATAATCGTCGCGGACAACGCGGACGCAGGAGCAGGCGAGATAGATTACAAGGCCGAGATGGCGAGCGCCTCGGATAAGTTCGAAGCTGTCCCTATGGATCCCGAGGAGTTCCAGTTCATGCTGTACACATCCGGGACCACAGGCAAGCCGAAAGGCGTCGTTCACGCTCACAAGGGCATCGTCCAGCAGACTCTGTCCACACGCTGGGTCCTGGACGTTCATGAGGAGGACGTATTCTGGTGCACTGCGGACCTAG
>JAJISI010000114.1:0-1679 GCA_022848805.1 Thermoplasmatota archaeon | reverse complement strand
CGCTGGGTCCTGGACGTTCATGAGGAGGACGTATTCTGGTGCACTGCGGACCTAGGTTGGGTCACTGGAGTCGTGTACGGATGCCTCGGCCCGTGGTCCTGCGGCGCGACCCAAGTCGGGTTGGGCGGTAGGTTCGACCCAGATAGATGGTACCGGTCCATCCAGAACCACAGGATATCCATCTGGTACACGGCTCCGACCGCCGTGAGGATGCTCATGGCGAAGGGCGACGATCTTCCAGCTAAGTACGATCTGACCTGCCTGAGGGCACTTTACTCGGTCGGAGAGCCGCTCAATCCCGAGGGCGTCAGATGGGCATTGGACGTGCTCGACAACAAGCCGTTCCACGACACGTGGTGGCAGACGGAAACCGGGAGCATCCTGATCACCAATTTCCCTGATATGCCCATCAAGCCTGGTTCGATGGGGAAACCGCTGCCAGGCGTCTACGCCGCCGTGGTGGACGAGGAGGGCAACGAGCTGCCCCTGGGAACGGAAGGCAGCCTGGTGCTGAAGCCTGGTTGGCCGTCCATGATGAGGCAGATATGGAAGAACGAGCCCAAGTACAACGAGTATATGAGAAACGGCTGGTACTACACCGGCGACACCGCCCAGATCGACAAGGACGGATACTTCTGGTACGTCGGAAGAGCGGATGATGTGATAAAGACATCCGGCGAGAGGGTAGGGCCGTTCGAGGTCGAGAGCGCTCTGATCGAACACGAGGCGATAGTCGAGGCGGGTGTGATAGGGAAGCCAGACCAGCTCAGAGGAAGCATCATCAAAGCCTTCATAGTCCTCACGCCCGGTCACGCGGAATCCGACGAGCTCAAGAAGGACATACAGAAGTTCGTCAAGAGCCGGCTAGCAGGTCACGCATACCCGAGGGAGATAGATTTCGTGGAGACCCTTCCGAAGACGAGGAGCGGCAAGATAATGAGGCGGCTCCTTAGGGCGAAGGAGCTTGGCCTGCCGATCGGGGACACATCGACGCTCGAGGATTGAGCGTCCGTGCCGGAAACGCTTTCATATCCCGGAGGGGGTTCACCCTCCGAGACTCCAGTGAAGCGCTGTTATCGCGCTCAGTGACGAGGTCAGCAACATGAGGGAGAACTTGGATCCGAAGACGCGGCTCATGAACGGGAACGCCATGTTCCGCCGCATGACCGATTCAGAGCTGCTCACTAGGCTAACGAAGGCGCACGAACCGTTCATAGCTATCCTCACCTGCTCGGATGCGCGGGTTGACCCTGCCAAGGTATTCAACCTCTCGTTGGGCGACGCGTTCGTGGTTAGAACCGCTGGCAACACCGTTTCGGACCGGAGTGTCATGGGAAGCCTCGAGTATGCCGTCGACTGCCTCGAGGTCAATGCGATCCTGGTGTTGGGACACACGGAGTGCGGCGCGGTCAAGGCGACCTATGAGTGCGTAGACCCCGGCAACCTCGACGGAGTTCTCCAGGACATAGAATGCGCCAAGTCGAAACTGGACCCTGCCGACGCGAAGGACCTTGCGCTCGTGGCCGAGAGCAACGTCAGACTGCAGCTTAGGACGCTGGAGGATACCAGCATTCTTATCAGGGACGCAATGACACGGGGAAAGCTGGTGATGTTCGGCGCCGTCCTGGATATCGGGACAGGCGCGGTGAAATTCATCTGAGCCTCATTTGACACTATGG
>JAJISI010000113.1 GCA_022848805.1 Thermoplasmatota archaeon | reverse complement strand
GACCAGTTCAACAACAAGATGGTTCCGAGCGGTGAGAGGGCCTGTGACCTGCACGCTCTCGCACGGCTTCCTCCCAGATACATAGATGACTCCCCCAGCTATCTCATCATATCGAGAAGTATCCGAGACCGTTGGGACGGGGAGCTTGCGAAGCTGGCCCACAGGCTCGCCATCGAGGCACTCACGAAGAGAAGGAAAGGGTTGAGGAACTACATCTGCTGGTGGGAAGAGCAGTTCGAGCGCTGCGCCCCAGCAAAGAAATGAAAATGATTTAAGGGGTTTGTGAAGAGTCTTCTGTCGAGTGTCTATTTGAACTCTTCCTTGGATATCGCAACCAGAATCAGGCCGATTAATCCTAGTATGAAGAAACCAGGTAGTGCGAAGATTCCGCCCACGATGGCTAACCCGAAGCTCTTTCGCAAGATACCCATGATGCCGCCTAGGACTCCTATCAACCCGCATATCACCAAAATGGCTCCACAGGTGTTCACAAGGTCCTCAAGCATGTCCATCCCCTCGACGTCCACGGGCACCATACTGTCGAGGGTGTCCATTGTTCCAATGAGGGCGAGTCCCCACATGAGGGCTATGAGACCTCCCACCATAATCAACACGCCACCGATGACCGGCATCACGGTCTTCTTCTTCGGGGGGGCTGGGCCTTCTGCTGGGGCTCTGAAATCATGTCCGCAATGCTGGCACACATTGGCATCCATCTCGATGGATTTGCCACAAGACACACACATTCTACTACTTTGTTCGTCAGTTGATGCCATCAACTGGCCTCCTAACCGAACCCCGTGCACTCAGGTCCACATCCCTAGGATTCAGCCACGTGCTAATTGACTCCAGGGTTTATATCTGTTTGGTTCAATCAAATAGGAGCGATGATGAACGGGCTGGCCAGTCCGATCGGGAGACGGTTTCAGGCCGAAAACGCAGCCTTTCCGAGGTTCGAGATCGTCCGAGCTTTCGAGAGATCGGCACCAGCTCCGAATGTCAATTCCCCTCTGATTGAACCAAGTCCTGATTATACTGGCTATGCGTGAGAGCGGGCGCGAAGGGATTCGAACCCCTGACCACTTGCTTAGGAGGCAAGCGCCATATCCAGACTAGGCCACGCGCCCTCGTGTGAGCTCTGGGCGTCCCGCGCCGGACAACGCCCTTCGTATGATATCGATGGGAATCAGATAATAGGTTTGGGCCGCCCATGCCCGACAGTCGGATTACTTCTCCCTGTCCTTGTCGGACAGTTCCTCGGGGGCCTTCTCCGCTGTTTTCTCCTCTGTCTTCGGCTCGGCCTCCGGCTTTGACTCCGGCTCCTCGGTTGGCTTCTCCGCTTGCTTCTCCTCGGCAGGTGCGGGCTCCTCTTCCTTGGGCTTCGGCTTCGCGTACTCCTCCACGAAGGACACGGTCTCCGCGTCCAGCACATCCCTGAGGTCCGTCACGACCCTGTACTTAGAAAGCAACCATTTCTGGTCGTACTTGCACGCATCGGGCAGCTTGATCTTGTAGTCGTGCCCGTGATGCTCTATCTCGAACCCTTCCGTGGTCCCGTACGACATCTTCAGGAGCAATTCGGCGATCTCCTTCGGCTTCGTCGGTTTCTTGATTATCTTGTACTTGTACTTGAGAATCCGTCCAGCGAGCCTGTTGTTGAAATCTATTCTGACACGTCCAGCCGTCATCGCGATGATGGTGGCCCGGCGGTTTCTTATCGTGACCTCCATGCCAACTTGGGGCTCGATGTCCTGCTTGAGGAACTCGCGCATAGGGTGTAGCTCCACCAGCTTAGGGTCTCTCGGTCCAGCACCCTTCTCGGGGGGGATCACCAGGTCGTACTCCTTGCCGACCTCCGCCTTCAGCATATGCTCGTCGAGCCCTGGGAACAACCTCTCCTTGCCGACTATCAGAGGCTGGGGCCCGTAAACGGCCTTCTCGTCGAAAATATCATTCTCCTTGGCGAGCGACTCGTCCGTCGTGTCGAAAAGCTCATCTGAACCATCGATCCAGCCACTGAACTCGACCAGGACAAGGTTGCCCGCCTCGATCTTCTCGCTCCGCGCTTCATCCTTCTTCTCATGGTGCTTCTTAGCACCCTCGTTCTCGGTCATCTGATATCACCGCTGATGCGCGGCTTGTGCGATACATAACCGCCATTTAAAGATTGCTATACGCGAAGTGTCCTGCCAGACGTGTCTCGTAGCGGATTGACGACGCCGTCACCGAGCGGTCAGGGCCTGGTCAAAACCTATATGTCCTCTCCCTCATTACTCGGCCAGCCCTGGATGCCACCGTAGCTCAGCTGGAAGAGCAGCTGACTTGTAATCAGCAGGCCGGGAGTTCAAATCTCCCCGGTGGCTCATGATCGTTCTGACGGAGCAGACCAGAGAGATGCCATAGGTGGGAGGGGGGCAGCCTCCGAAGACCGGAACTAGAGGCTGCCTTCATCGTGAGAAATCAGGCTACCGCCTTGAGGCGGTGAAAGGGTTTTCTGCAGGCCACGGCTCAGAGAAGCAGTATCGGCTTGCCTGGCCTCAGAGGGTACTTCTTGCACTTGTAACAGTACCATTCGTTGTACTGCGCCACGAACTTCAGCTCGGACTTGCAGGTCGGACAGACCTTCTTCCCGGACGGAGCGCCGCTCTTGGGGGCGTAGGCCTTACACGCGTCGCAGTAGTGCCGCTTATACTTCTCGATGTACCGCAGCTTGCCGTTGCACTTCGTACACGAGTTCGCCTTCTTCGGAACCTCTGGCTTCGGCTTCGCCTTGTGGAGAGGATACTTCTTGCACGCGTAGCAGTACCATTCGCTGTGTTTCTGGATGAACTTCATATCGCCCGAGCAGTCCGGGCAGCTCTTGACTTCCGGTTCCTTCTTAGGCACCTCGACCGGCACCTCGGCCGGCGCCTTGACAGGTTCGGGCTCCTTGATGACCGCGGGGGCGTACTTCTTACAGCTGTAGCAGTAGTCCCTCTGATACTTGTCGATCCAC
>JAJISI010000112.1 GCA_022848805.1 Thermoplasmatota archaeon | reverse complement strand
TGTAGTACCACGCCTTCATCGAATCGCCGACGCGCCCCTGCGTGCGGTCTGTGAGGGCGATGTTGTCGACGCCCAGGAAATCGAAGTCCGGCTTGAAGCTCCAGTCCTCGGGATAGACCACGAACTGCGCGAACGAGGAGTTCTCAGGCACGAGGCTGAAGTGCACGTTGATCTTGTTGAACCTGGTCCATATCCTGAAGAAGTCCTCGAGCATGCTCTTGTTTATGGTGGTCCTCTGTGTGTTCTGCTCGACAGCGTTGTCCGTAACCTCGAGCATCTTCTTCTCGAGCTCTTCATCGAGAACAGTGAACCAATCAGCTTCTTTGCCTTCGGCCTTGGCCATTGCACATCCCAGAAATGGTGATGATGTTACATGCATATAAGCATTTGGCATTTATTCGATGGCTCTTTTATTTTACTGGCTACCCTTCAATTCCATCCTTCTGAGCACCCCCGGACCGACGGGATTCCGCAACAACTTAGAAGTAAAGCGAGGCGCTTGCCATAGCGACCATGACGGACATTTGGACCCAGCTTATGGATTACCTGACGACCAACCAGGCCGATCCGTTCACATATCTCATCATATTCTACATATTCTGCGTCGCCGCATCGATCATCCTCCCCATCCCGGTCGAGGTCGCGCTCGTGGTGAACCCCGGCATACACATCGCCATCAAGGCGGCGGTCCTGGGCCTGGGGAAGGGTACGGGCGCACTCGTCGTCTTCTTCCTCGGGAGGAAGATAGACGAGACTGTCGGGCAGTACGCCAGGAAGTGGCGTTGGTACAGCTGGCTCCTGGCGAAGAGCGAGAAGCTGGTGCGTAAGTATGGCTACGTGGCGATGTACGCCATCATGTCCATACCCGGGATGGTCGACACCATCCCGCTGTACGTATTCTCCGTCCTGAACAAGGAGGGTAAGCTGATGACTCTGTGGGGTTTCGTCATCACGAACATCCTCGCGGGAGTCACGCGCGCGTTCCTCATATACGCGCTCTTCACAGCGTTCGGCGTCGAGCTCTTCGGATGACCCGCTGGGCGTTATCGTTCCTGAAAACAATCCAGAAAGTCTTAAAGAGGCCGAATGACATTGATTGGGCCGTCCGAGGGTTAAACCGATGGAGGTTAGGTCCCCTGAGGCGGGGTTCACGATCGATCGCAATATGATTCTTGTGACGACCCTGAATCAGGTTCTCGTAAGGAAGCATGGCGCGCGAGCCATATCCATGAAGTTCCTGGTGGACTCGTCGCGCGCGAACTGCATGGACGGCCATTTCGAGATGGAGTACGAGCTGAAGGACGGCGCGCTGCTCAGGATCAACTGCAAGGAGAACGGGGACGACATGATATTCAAGGTGCGTAGGAACGGCACGCAGCTGAACTATTCCGTACCCGTCGAGGTGTACGTCTCCGACGACTTCGTGCCCACTTCCATGTTGGAGTACGAGGACCTCGTGATGCGCTGGCTGAACGACCTCAAGTGAACCGCCCTCAGGTTATCTTCTCTATGGTCTTCAGCATGACGATGCCGTTGTTCATGTCCAACTCGTGCATCTTCGGCGGCACGACCGTCATCCTCATCTTCTGTATGCTGAGGAAGTATCTGACGCGGTCAGACCCCCTCTCTATCTTCAAGTCTATGACGCCGTCGAAGTCCGGCGCCATGAGACTGAACAACTCCTCCCTGACGCCGATCGGGAATGTGTGAAGCACGACCGTTTGGAACGCCCGCAGGTCGCCGAACGCCCTCCTGCCCCATCTCATCATCTCCACGGCCGTCCTGCCGGTAAGCGCCCCGGGGACGCTCTCGCACACCGCCCTCAACCCCCTTATGTTGGGCATGCGCTCGACGGCCGTCGCCAACCCGTCCTGGAGCATCTGGTCGTCGTCCACCTCGATCACGGTCACGATCTTATCCTGGAGGTCCTTGTCAACGCCCATGAGCGAAGTCCGTTTGTGCATGGAGTAGCAATCGAGGAACACCAGCTGGTCGTTGGCGATGTACTCGGTCACGTCGAACCCCTGATGCTTCATCGCGTTGATGATGCTCGACACAGGCCGAGCGAGGCAGCAGTATATCCCGGGGAATCCGTGCTTCAGCCCTTCGATGATGAACTGCTGTTGGAAGGCCTCGGCGTAGTTGGACGCCTCCGTCCTTAGAGCTAGGGCCGAGTTGGTCGGTATGCCGCCCTGTAGCACCATGTCCAAGCCGGGAATCCCGCTGGGAACGCGTGCGACAATCATCCGATGTCCTCTGCAACATGATGTCTAGCTGCGTATTTCCCGTTTGCTCTTCCGCCCTAAGTCCTCGCCAACTCCTCGATGGGAGCATCTTCACCCTTATGCCTGACGATACGGAGGATGACCACGCCTGCGATGGTGAGCGCCACCCCTACGTACTGCAGCCCCTCGACGATCTCCGCGATGATTATGACGGCCAGTGCGACCGCCATTACGGGCTCGAGGCTCGCCATTATGCTCGCTTTGCTCGCTTCGATGCGCTTCAGCGCCACCATGGACATGAAGAACCCTATGGTGCAAGGTATCAGGCCCAGCAGGAATACCAGGGACCACGCGCTAGCCGAGAGCGACGGCAGCAACGACTCCCTCGGGTCAGTGATGATGATCAGCGTCGGGATCATCATCATTGAGAAATAGAGGGCGACCGTGTTGGCCGAGTAACGCTTCAGGAATTTTTTGCCCCATAGGTAGTACGTCGCCGCGCCGAACGCGGTGAATATGCCGAGCCCTATCCCGACCGCGTTCACCTTGATCATCTCCGGGTCATACGCGCC
Source organism: Thermoplasmatota archaeon (assembly GCA_022848805.1). Classification (GTDB taxonomy): domain Archaea; phylum Thermoplasmatota; class Thermoplasmata; order UBA10834; family UBA10834; genus UBA10834. The sequence goes on along the minus strand of JAJISI010000112.1, from coordinate 271 downwards.
GGAAACGAGCACGCACCCTCCGAAAGTCAGTGGAAGCGCGACCGCTTTCCCCAGTGTCAGCCTCTCACCGTGCATGAAGATGGCCGCGACCGTGACTATGCACGGGTAGGAGCACAGGAGTATCACAGCGGTCGTCACCGAGGTCAGGTCTATGCAGTTATACCATGCGAGCGAGAAGACCGCCCCCGTGATGGTGCTGAATATGAAGAACGGCAGGAGGTCCGCCCTTCTCATCCTGAGCGAGGGTCGGTCGAAAGCCAGTATCGCGAAC
>JAJISI010000111.1 GCA_022848805.1 Thermoplasmatota archaeon | reverse complement strand
GCATGAACTCGCCCCCGAGCGTGTCGAAGACGACGCTCTCCGAGGCGGCGGCGTAGCCTCCCTTGGTCCTGCCGACGCAGAGCGGCCGCATCCCGAGCGGGTCGCGCAGCGCGAACACCCGGTTGTCGACCATCAGGGTGATAGCGTATGATCCTGTGAGCAACGACATCACGTTCTTGACAGACCTGACCGGGTCGCCAGTGTTGGAGATATCGTTCGCCAGCATGCGGATTATTATCTCGGAATCGCTGGTCGTCGCGAACGCCCAGCCCTTCTTCTTCAGGCCATCCCTGAGTATGTCACCGTTCACGATCTCGCCGTTGTGCGCCAGGGCGATGTCGCCGTAGTTGGTTGACATGACGACTGGCTGAGCGTTCTCAGGGCTAGACGAACCCACTGTGGAGTAGCGGACATGGCCTATGCCCATCTCCCCTTTCAGGTTGTGCAAGTCGTCCGCTTTCAACGCCTGATGAGCGAGTCCCATGCCCTTGAGCGCCTTGATACCGTTGTTGTAGATCGCTATCCCTGCGGACTCCTGTCCGCGGTGCTGGAGCACCCTCAAAGCATAGAAAATGTCTATCGTGGCGTGTGTGATCGAAGCTGTGGCGAATACACCACACTCATCCTGCGGGTGCTCAGGCTCCATACCTCAACCCCTCTTCATCCGTGCTCGAGATTCGACATCAGTGCATCTTCGCCCAGTTGTAGGCTCTCTTCTTGGCAGTCGCACCGAAGCCGCACGAAGCACACAACCTGTGTCTCGCATGGTACGCGCGCTTCCCACATCTGCGGCAGATGATGTGGGTCTTCTTGCTGCCTCGCTTACCCATCGACGGCGTACCCTTGGTCATCCTGCTACCCTCACGGCGATATGTATATGACGTTGTCTCCGCGGACTATGATCGAGTCGAGCTTGCGCCTAACGTCGTTGTCGTGGATCTCCTCGGCGTTCCTTAGAACGAGGTTCATGTGCGGGTCGTAGCCATCCAGGATGCCACGATATCCCCTCTTACCCTTGAGCTCGACGATAACCTGCTGGTTAATCGCCTTGTTCAGAACAGCCAGAGGTTTCATCAAATCCAATCACCGGTGTCCTGATTAATGGTGCCATACTTAAAGCTTTCCCGCCGGGTCGTGCGGTCCGTCGCCGCCCAGGCGGTACTTCCTGGCCGCCATGGATCTACAGCTCGACGGTCAGGTCTTCCTTGTGTCTGTCGAGTATGAGATAGGTGTTGCTCCTCTCGACCTCGTCGATCCTGATGAACTGGTCGACGGTGTCCTTGAGTTCCTCCCTCGAGGAAGCCCTCAGAAGCACGGCGAAATCGATGTTGCCAAGGAGGAAGTATACCGCCCACACACCGGATATCTTGGCGATCTTCTCGCCTATCTTCTTCGAGTAGTCGGGGCCATACCTGCCAGTTATGAGCGCTATCGCCAGGATTTCCTTGCCGACCTTCAGGGGGTCGACGCAGGCCTTGAAACCGGTTATCACACCCTCCTCCCGTAGCCGGTTGACCCTGTAGTGGACCGTGGATGACGACAGCCCCGTCTTCTCGCCTATCTTCTTGAGGCTGACGTTGCAGTTCTCTTGAAGCATTTTCAGTATGGTCCTATCGTTCTTGTCTAGCGTTACCGTATCTTGTGTGCTCAAGGCGTTCCTCTCCCCAAAACGTTCGAAAAGGCTACATGAAATTCAAATTTATAACACTTCCGTATGGTTTATCTCGAATTGAACGAAAATCGACAGTAAGCTCCTCTTTGCGGAGGCCGCCGACACGCCGTTGCATCGACTGGTCACCCTGGATAGACTTGACGAGGAGAAGTGAACTCTGATCCCTGTCAAGCGCCCTATATGAACGCCCCTATCGTGGGAAGGTCCAACAGATCCATGTCGAAGAAGATGATGCCTTCCCTGATCTCTTGCGGCCCGAGGTCGTCCCTCCCCGCGATACGCGCCAACAACGATGCACGCCACCAGAGGTCTATCGTGTTGTTGGCCGCCGCACCGAGGTAGGCCTGGGCGAAGTTGTACTCGTATCCCTCGAGGTCACACAGGTAAGCGCCGTGGCCGAGGAAGGAGTCCCTGGCGTTTGCGGTCCGCAGATATTCCCTCATCGCCGACCTGCCGCCATCGTTCATGGGGAGCAGGTCTATCGAGGGAGGGTCGATCCTGCAGGTTTCCACGGTGCGTCCGTCCTCGTGGAGGTCATAGGCTACGATCTCCTTCCCGACCAGCTTGAATATCTTCCACCTGAGTTCCTGGTCCACATACACTGGCAGAAGGCTCAGGTCAGGGAGGTCGAACAGCTCCACGCCATCCATCAGCGCCCTTTCCGATATGTCCGCCTCCGCCTCGGTCTGCCTAACCCTCCTGACGATATCCCCCGCGGACGAACTCTCCCGAGGGTTACCGTGTTCGGCGAAAGTCATCACCCTGCTGAGCCCGATAGGCTCCGTCAGCTCGTCCTCGAGCAGCTCGACGGTCCCCCGAACGGACGTGAACGACTGGGCGACACCCGCGTCTCTCGTGTTCCTGACGAACTGCGTGAAGACGTCGTTCGCAGATGCCACCTCCTTCGAGAGCCTTTCGGAGCCTAATCCGGCCGCGTCCCGCCCGAAAAGAACTGTCTTGCCTACCCCCGTAACACCAACGCCTCTGCACGACAGGTTGACGTTGACCTGCACCCTCCACCCCACGAAGACGTTGAGAGGGAACGATCTGCAGTAGTGCGTCCTCCGGTCATATATGGTGCATCTCCTGTCCGAAAGGAAATGGCACGCTCCATGGCGTCCCTTGAGCCCGATGGCAGCCCCCTCGACGTCGGGTGATATGTGTGATTCCGATATGCCGGCTGCGAGCTTCGGGTCGGCTCTGAACGCCCTCTCCTCATCGGGAAGCAGCTCAGGCTGGCACAGGCAGCATAGCGCGCAAGCATCGATGCACTTGTAGGTCCTCCCGCGCAGCTCGGAGAGGTCGATCTCCGGTGCCGGGTCATCTCGCTGCTGCTCTGTCAACGACGTCCCTTCCTGCTGGTTCTCCCACCTGGGAGCCATCCTCGATCATGACATCTCCTCTCAAGAACACCGCTTTCGGGAATATGGCCGACAAACCTTCGTAGGGCGTCCATGCGCACTTCGAATGC
>JAJISI010000110.1 GCA_022848805.1 Thermoplasmatota archaeon | reverse complement strand
AATTCAAGTACGAACATCTATAATCTGGAGCGACCCGCGCCCGCTGCCTCGAGGACCTGTCATGTACATCTTTAACACCTGTCCCAGGGATTGTTACGATACCTGCTCGATGGTCACACGCGTTCGAATGGGCAAACTCCACTCCATCGAACCCAACGGCAAGCATCCTTTCACGAAGAAGATGCTCTGTCCGAAGATGAAGGACCTCATCAGCAGTCACGTCTACTCCAAGGAGAGAGTCCTGCATCCGTTGAGGCGCGTTGGAAAGAAGGGCGAAGGTGAGTTCGAGAGGATACCCTGGAAGGAGGCCCTCAGAACCGTGACCGACGAGATCAAGAGCAGGTCGTCCGAGTTCGGAACAGGTTCGGTCGTACAGTATGGATGCGCCGGGAACAGGGGTTTGATACAGCGTTACTTCCCGAGCCGGTTCTTCAACGCGATCGGGGCCGGGAAAGTCGATGATACGATATGCTCTAGCGCTGGCGCGAAAGCCTTGGATGTCATGTACGGCTCGTCCCTCGGGATGCTCCCGGATGAGATCGAGAAGTGCAGGTTGATCATCGTCTGGGGCATGAACCCCGCGTGGTCGAGCCCTCACGGCTATAAGATGCTCAAGAGGGCCAGCAAGGCAGGGGCCAAGATATACGTCATCGACCCGATCAAGACGGAGACGGCCGAGTTGGGGACACATCTCCAGCTACGACCGACTACTGATGCGGTACTCGCTCTCGGATGCATCAACCACCTCGTCGAGAACAGGCTTCACAACGAGGAGTTCCTAGAACTCAACACGACCGGGTTCGACAGGTTGGCGGAGATTGCGAGAAAATTCGACATGAGGAGCATCTCGAGCACCACAGGCTTGAATATAAGGGATATCGAGGACTTCATAGCGGACTACGTGTCGATGCGCCCGAGCTGCATCATGATGGGCTACGGGATGCAGCGTAACAGGAACGGCGGGGACATGGTCCGGGCGATAAGCGCCCTGCCTGCGCTGATCGGCGAGAAGAGGGGTTTCTTCTATTCTACCGACCTGGATTGGTATGACGCCGACTACCTTGAGGGAACGCACCTCACCTCGAGGATGAAGGAGCATTACGGAATGACGGACTTCGGGAGGACGTTGGAGTCCGGTAAGGTGAAGCTCCTGTTCGTCTACAACTCCAACCCACTCGCCACGCTGCCCAACCAGCAGCTCGTGAGAAAGGGATTCATGCGCGACGATGTGTTCGTCGTCGTACACGACCTGTTCATGACAGACACCGCTGATTGCGCGGACTTGGTACTGCCCGCTACGACCTGCTTCGAGCACTTCGACCTAAACGATTCCTACTTCCATCAGTACTTGGGCCTCAACGAGAAGGCGATCGAGCCGCTCGGCGATTGCAGGTGCAACACCGACCTGTTCCGTGCGCTCGCCTCCGAGATGGGGCTAACGGCCAAGGCGCTCTTCGAAGATGACGAGAAGATCGCCGAGAAGTTGGTCTCGAAGAGCAAGCTGGTAGACGGCCGTTACGAGTCGCTCAGGAAGAAGGGCTTCCTCAAGATCAAAGTGCCCAGCCGGGACGTCTATCAGACCCCGACGAAGAAGATCGAGCTTTACTCGGCATCGGCTGAGGCGGAGGGCCTGGGTGGGCTACCTATGCACGTCGAAGTCAAGGGTAAGCTTCCCTACCAATTGATCACCCCCGTGCATATGCTCCTTTGCCGGTCGCAGTACCATGACAGGCACCCCGAGCTGGAGCCCGTAGTCTACATCTCACCGAAGGACATGAAGACCGAAAGGCTCGACCCTGGAACGACTGTGACCCTTAGGAACGAGTTCGGTGAGACGCCTGTCAAGGTAGAGATGTCTGATGCTGTCCTGGACGGGGTGTTGCTTTCATACTCCGCCCTTTGGCCCAAACTGTCAGGCGGCTCCAGCGTGAACGTGCTGGCGACGGATTTCGTGCAGCGCTATGACCGTTGCTCAGCCATGAACTCCACATTCGTAGAGATACTCTGAACTCGGGCGTGCAGAATGTTCATGCTTCTCCGTGGTATGCCTACGCGTACCCGAAGAACTCTCTATGGATCTCGACTACAGTCTTCTTCAAGTCCTGCTGGCCGACGGTGAAGTGGTACGCGACCGTGGAAGCACCTGCGGATATCAGCTCGACATTGACGTCTTTGGACGCGACGGCCTTGAACACCCTCGCGGCGACCCCCTTCGCGTTTCCGAGCCCCTCCCCGACCGCACAGACGAGGGCCTTTCCGGTCTCGATCTCGTAGCTCTCCCCGACGCCTCCCATGACCGATTTGACCGCCCTGTTGGCGGCATAGATGTCCTCCTCGTCGATTATCACAGCGACGCATGTCTGAGAGGTCGTGGCGGAGAACAGGTTGACGCCCTCCTTCGCGAGGCAGGTCGATATGTCCGAGAGGAATCCCGATTTGTATCCTGCCCCTGTGTCGTACACCTTCAGCGTTGCCACCTTGGGTACGCTTGAGACGCTCTTGATCACGTCTTTCCTAGTGGCCTTGCTGTTGCCGATGATCGTGCCGGGTGATTTCACATCGTAAAGGTTCTTGATGACGACGTCTATCCCGCGCAGTCTCGCTGGTTGCACCGCTCGCGGGTGGAGCACCTGAGCGCCGAAGTAGGCCAGCTCAGCAGCCTCCTCGTACGAGAGGCGGTCGATCACAAATGCCTTCTTCACCACCCTGGGGTCGGCGCTCATGAACCCGTCGACCTCCTTCCAGATCTCCACTGGTCCTGATTTGATGGAGTGTGCGATGACGGAGGCGGTGTAATCCGTGCCGCTCCTGCCGAATGTCGAGACGTGGCCGTTCTTGGTTATGCCGAAGAAGCCCGTGACGACCGGAATCATGCCCTTGTTCACGGCACTCTTGAGGGTCGGCCCGAGGTTCTTTTCGCACTCCCCAAGGATTGCGACTGCGTTGAAGTGCTCGTTGTTCGTCACGAGTCCGATGGCGTCCGTCTCCATCGGGGTGGCGTCCATTCCAGCGTGGGATAGACGGGCTGCGACGACGACTGCGGAGAGCCTCTCGCCCGCGCTCAGGATTAGGTCGTGAGTCCGAGGCGTGAGCTCCTCCGTGTAGGTGACCCCGTAGAGAAGCCGGTCGAGCTTTGTGATCTTCTTCTCTATCATCTCGAGCGC
>JAJISI010000011.1 GCA_022848805.1 Thermoplasmatota archaeon | reverse complement strand
GACCGACCCGACCTTGTCGAGCGTCGTCCTGGAGCTGTCCTCTGGTCGCAAGCTCATCCGCTCGGCGGATGAGCCGTTCGTGTGGTTGGCGACGGGATCCCATGAATGTCTTGAGACGTCGTCACCTCATTTCACCCTCACCTTGACAGCGTCGCGGCTTGATGGGGGCCCGCTCGTAGTGTGTGAGGTGATTCCACGGACTTCGTGATATCAAAGGTCGGGCTGTCAGTCTGCGCGCTGATCTCCGCATCCGTGCTCGGTGCGGTCTTCTCGGATTCAGGAGTGGATGAGAGGAGGCAGGAGCTGCGTGTCATCCTGCAGAGGATGTGCGACCTGATCTCCTCGGCCGCCGTGGCAGGCGGAGACTCCGTCAGAATGTTCTGCGTACCGTCGCTGTCGACCGGAGAGCCGATACGGACAACGGTGACCGTCGACGGGGCGATCATGTCGTCAGGGACCGCCTCGGAGGTAGACCATCCGTGTACGCAAGTCCACCTCTGGCACTGGGACGGGCGCGAACTGAACGACAGCGCTATAACGGACCTCGACCGGTCGTACGGCGAGACGACCGCCCACACGGGGGAGACTCTCGAAATCTTCGCGATGTCCGTGACGGTGGATGGCATGCAACGGGTGCTCGTCTTCGTCTTTAGGACAGGACCGTGTTGAGGGCGCTAGAACTTCTGCGATATGGCATCCATAGCCTGGACGAACTCGTCCACCTCTTCCGCCGTGTTGTATATGTACATGGACGCGCGAACGGCGCCGTCTATCCTCCGCGATTCGAAAAGAGAGTGGCAACAGTGCATCCCTGCGCGCACCATTATGTTCCTCGAGTTGTCAAGGATCATCGCAACATCGTGAGGGACCATCTCCTTGATGTTGAAGCTCAGTATGCCTCCTCTCAGGTTCGGATCTTCAGGCGAGAGTATCCGGATGCCGTCGACCCCTCTCAACGCCCTCGTCATCCTGCGGTTCAGAGCCACCTCATGCTCCGCGACCGCGTCCAAGCCGATACGGTTCAGATACCGGATAGCCGCCCCCGTCCCGATTATCCCGCTGTAGTTCTGCAGGCCTGCCTCGAACCGTTCCGGAGGAGGCAGGAGCTCGAAGGAGTCCAGAGTGACGCCCGTCACCCCGTGGCCGCCATACGCGAGCGGAGTGAGACGACAGGATGATTCGTTCTTGGCGTACATGATGCCCAAGCCAGACGGGCCCAGCATCTTATGAGCCGACACGACGAGATAGTCCACATCGAGAGATTCCACGTCGATGTGCATGCTAGGAGCAGTCTGGGCCGCATCGAACAGAACCTGCACCCCCCGCGAGTGGGCTATCTCCACGACCTCGCGCGCAGGCAGGGTATACCCGGTGACGTTGGATGTGAGGCACATCGCGACCAGCCGGGTACTGTCGCTCAGCGCCTCCTCGAACGCCTCGAGATCGAACGTGCCATCGGACGAGGACCGCACGATTTTTCGTCGGGTGCCGTACACCTCCGCTGCGCGTAGCAGGGGGATATGGACGGAATTGTGCTCGTAGTCCGTGGTCACAACTTCGTCCCCCCTCGCCAACCCGGAACCGAATATGACCGTGTTCAACCCTTCAGTGGCGTTCTTGAGGAAGGCGATCTCCGCGGGGTCGGCGGCACCCAAGAAACTGGCAGCCTCCGCCCTGACGTCGTCGCACTTCAACGACACCTCGGTCGCGAGCCTGTGGGAACTCCTGCCAGCACATGCAGGGGTTGATTCGTAATACTCACTCACCGCGTCGATCACACATCTCGGCCGGAGCGTCTGGCACGCGTTATCGAAGTAGATCGGCGGCTCCGTATCCCCTCCCTCTGACAAGAGGGGGAAATCCCTTCTGACCTCTGCAGCGTCCATGATTGTGACCGCGATACCCGTCACGGTTATTTCTCACTTTTCGAGGTTCATGCGTCGTCTCCCGCAGGAAGCACGAAGCCTTTAAAAACCGAGCAGGTATCACGTGAATCGCCATGCCCGAAAGACCCAGCAAGAGGATATACTTCGACCACGGAGCCACTACGTGCGTTCTTCCAGAGGTCGTCGAAGCGATGGCCCCGTACCTATCCGAGAAGTACGGTAACGCCTCGAGCATTCACTCGTTCGGACGGGAGGCCAGGATGGCTGTGGATAGCTCTAGGGCACGGGTGGCTGCTCTCATCGGAGCTGATTCTTCTGAAATAGTCTTCACATCCAGCGGTACGGAGTCGGACAACTTGGCGATCAAGGGGGTTGCCCTGCACAAGAGCCGCGGGAAAGGCCATCTTATTACGACGGACATCGAGCACAGTGCGGTGCTCGAGCCCTGCGCATACCTGAAGAACATGGGATTCGATGTGACCAGGCTACCCGTCTCGAAGGACGGCTTCGTGAACATTGGGGACGTGGAAGCGGCGATCAGGGATGACACGATACTCGTGAGCGTCATGATGGCCAACAGCGAGGTCGGCACGATCCAGCCCGTGCGTGAGATCGGCAGGATAGCGCATTCCCGAGGCGCCCTGTTCCACACCGATGCTGTCCAGGCAGCGGGGAAGATGACCATAGATGTGAACAGAGACAACATCGATCTCCTTTCGCTATCGTCACACAAGTTCCACGGACCCAAGGGCGTCGGTGCCCTATACGTCAGGAAGGGAACGAAGGTCGAGCCACTCCTCCATGGCGGGGGGCATGAGGGGAAGTTGAGATCATCCACCGAGAACGTCCCTGGCATAGTGGGTTTTGGCAAGGCGGCTGAGATCGCCCAGAGAGACATGTCGACGACGACCGAGAGGATGCGGCATATGCGCGACCGCATCATCAAAACCGTGCTCGAAACGATACCGAACGCGTACCTGAACGGCCATCCTACTGACAGGCTCGCGAACAACGTACATCTCAGGTTCGACTTCATCGAGGGCGAGGGGCTGGTCCTCCATCTGGACATGCAGGGGATCGCCGCGTCGACGGGCTCGGCCTGCTCTACAGGCTCGCTCGAGCCTTCACCCGTCCTACTAGCGCTCGGACTGAGACACGAGCAGGCCCATGGGAGCCTCAGGGTCACACTAGGTCGGGAAAACAATGATGAAGAGGTAGACTATTTCCTGGAAGTGTTGCCCGGGATAGTGTCCAAGCTCAGGGAGATGTCTCCTTTCAGCAAGGGACCGAAGTGCGGCCGTGAAGGTGGACGCTGTGTACAGTGACAAGGTGATGGAACACTTCGCCAACCCCAGGAACGTCGGGGAGATAGCCGATCCCGACGGAGTGGGTAAGGTCGGCAACCCTCAATGCGGGGATGTCATGTGGCTGTACATCAAGGTCAAGGACGACATAATCACCGATATCAAGTTCAAGACTTTCGGATGCGGCGCGGCGATAGCCACCAGTTCAATGACAACGGAACTCGCCAAAGGAAAGACCCTCGAGGAGGCGAAGAAGATCTCCAGACGGGACGTCGTCCATGCTCTGGACGGCCTACCACCGGTGAAGATGCACTGCTCGAACCTCGCAGCCGACGCGCTTCACGAAGCCATCAAGGATTACGAGGCCAAGAAGGCGAAGATGTGATTCTCCTGGGGCTTCCGATGCCGAGCGAGGCCCAAGAAAGATTATTGTAGGCGCCGAACCCATCCAACTCAGACGCAAATGACCGAGCTGGAAGTCGACATCGCGGGAATCCGTATGCGCAATCCGACGATGCTCGCCTCTGGGATTCTGAACGAGACGGGGCGGAGCATGGTCGACGTCACCAAGGCGGGCGCGGGAGCGGTCGTCACGAAATCGGTCGGGCTCGAGCCGAGGGAAGGCCACCCGAACCCGTGCGTTGTGGAGCTCGAGTGCGGACTGATCAACGCGATGGGGCTGCCGAACCCTGGAATCGACGCGTACCTGGAAGAGGTGGCCGTCGCGCAGGGCAGCGGAGTGCCGGTCATAGGCAGCGTGTTCGGCGGCTCAGAGGATGAGATCGCCGAAGTGGCCAAACGCATGGCCTCTGCGGGAGTGGCTGCCGTGGAGCTGAACCTGAGCTGCCCCCATGCCGAGGGGCTCGGGGCGGAGATCGGTTCGACGCCCGACATGGTCGAGAGTATATGCAAAGCGGTCAAGGCTAGCGTAGATGTTCCGATATTCGCCAAATTAACGCCGAACACATCGTCCATCGCCTCGCTGGCATCTGCTGCCGAAGAAGGTGGCGCGGACGGTATAGTCGCGATCAACACCCTCAGAGCGATGGCGATCTGCCCTGAGCTCGGACGACCGATACTGAGCAACAGGTTCGGAGGGCTTTCCGGGAAGGCGGTCAGAGCGGTCGGCGTCAGATGCGTGTACGAGATATTCGATGCCGTCACCATCCCGATCATCGGAGTGGGCGGCGTAACGACCTCGAACGACGCACTCGAATACATCATGGCAGGGGCGACAGCGGTTCAGATGGGCACGGCGATCTGGTCCGAGGGGGCCGGAGTGTTCTCTGATGTGTGCGACGGCCTCGGGGAGTTCATGAAAGCGAACGGCTACGGGTCCGTAGAGGAGATGAAGGGAATTGCCCATCGATAGCGGCGTCAGAGTCTTCGTCATCACCGAGCAGGTCGACGAGACACCGACCATCCGGACCGTGCACCTCGACGGGAGCATGCACGCCCAGCCGGGGCAGTTCGTGATGGTCTGGGTGCCTGGAAAGGACGAATTCCCGATGTCGATATCTTATCCTGGAGAACGCTTCGGGATAACGTACAAGATTGTAGGAGAGGGAACCAGACACCTGTCTATCATGAGACCGGGAGAGAAGATAGGCGTCCGAGGGCCGTACGGAAAGGGTTACAGCATCGAAGGAGAAAGCATCCTCGTCGTGGCAGGCGGGACGGGAATGGCAGCGCTCGCCCCCATGGTGGAACAGGCCGTAGCATCCAGCGCCTCCGTGGATGTCGTACTTGGCGCCAGGACTCAATCGGAACTTCTCTTCAGAACGAGATGCGAGCGGGCCGGAGCGGCGGTGCACATCACGACGGATGATGGCAGCGACGGATCCAAGGGCCTTGCGACCGACAAGGCGAAGGAGCTTCTGGAAGCAGGCGACCACGACATGATGTATACCTGCGGCCCGGAGAGGATGATCGTCGGGCTGTTGGAGCTCTCCAGAACGACTGTGGTTCCTATGCAGGCCTCGCTGGAACGATACATGAAATGCGGCATCGGAGTCTGCGACTCCTGCGCGATCGACGGGAAGCACGTGTGCGTGGACGGCCCGGTATTCTCACACGAGGTGTTGTCCAAGTTGTCCGACCTGGGACGGACTCGGCTGAATACGTCGGGCGGACGGATACCCATTGACTAGTAGATTAGTACACGATTCTTGGATGGCGACCGGAGCGCTTGATTTTCATGCGCTCACTGCCGTCATCCTTCTCCACAGTTCTGCGTTCCCCCAGATCCGGAGAGTACGGCCTTCACAATCGTCCAGAACTCATCATCAGACACCCGGCCGTGCTGCTCACCCCTTCTCTTGATCTCGCGGACGATCTCGCATATCTGATCCTGAGTGGCATCCACTTCCCGCTCGGATAGGCGATTCCTTACAATCGACGTTCCCGAATGCTTCCCCAGAACCAGACGGCGACGATTGCCCACGGATTCAGGGGAGACGCACTCATAAGTCAGCGGACAGTTCAGGACTGCAGCGACATGGATTCCGGATTCGTGGGAAAACGCATTCGACCCGATCCATGGCTGGTTCGCAGGCAAGGGAACCCTCGCTGCCTCGAACACGAGTTTTCCGAGTTCCGTCAGCCCTTCGGTCGATATCCCGATGTCCTTTCCGTACAGGTTCTTGAGAACCAGCACCAGCTGTTCGAGAGACACGTTGCCTGCCCTCTCGCCAATACCTCCGACCGTTGTGGCGATTGCCTCCGCTCCCGCGGACAGGGCGGCAATGGAATTGACTGTCGCGAGGCCGAAGTCGTTGTGTAGATGCGCGGAGAGCGGGACATCCAAAACGGACCGTATCTCACCCACCACATGCGAGATCGCCTCAGGGGACGCACAGCCGAGAGTGTCAGTGACCCCAACGCGTTCCGCCCCTGCCTCGTGACACGCATGGTAGATAGCCTTCACGAACTGGAGGTCAGAACGCGTCGTATCCTCAGTACTCATGCTAACCCGCAGGCCGTGAGCCGCAGCGTACTCCGTAGATTTCACCGCCCGCTCGAGCACTTGGTCGCGTGACATCTTCAGCTTGTATTTCAGGTGGATATCACTCGTCGCGACGAAAAGGAGGACCATGTCCACATCGCAGTCGACCGCCGCATCGATGTCCTGCTCAAGGGTCCTTGCGAGGCACAGGATTTCAGCGTCCAACCCCAGCCCTGCGATGGCCCTGACCGAATCTCGCTCGGAACCGGACACTGCTGGAAAACCGGCTTCGATCTGGTGAACGCCGACTTCGTCCAGCTTGCGCGCTATTGCCACCTTCTGCTCCAGGTCGAAGCGCACCCCAGGCATCTGCTCGCCATCCCTTAGAGTGCTGTCGTACACCACCACACTCTCAGGAAGCGGAGGGATGGCCAGCTTGTTGAAAGGGCTCAACGGGTCGAGGTTCACGTTCGCACAAATCGACCGTTGAGTATAAAGCTTGTTCTCGCTCCCGTGCAGCAGCTGGGCGACTGCGCACGACAAATCCGCGGATGTCGATATTCGCCCATTATGAAAACAATATATATGGTCTCGATGATTGACGCGTACAGATGCCGGGGTGACAGAGAGGCCATGTGGCGGACTGCAGATCCGCAGACAGGAGTTCAAATCTCCTTCCCGGCTCCAGATTATCACATTTGATTGAAAGCTTTATAGCCATGCTGGCTATTCGCGGTTCAGAGGGCATCCAACACGATTCTGCGTAGTCTCTCGAATACATGCGATTTCGGTGTGTAATATGAAAACACCATGTGAACTAGTGGTTGGTAAGATCCTTCCATCGCTAAGGGCATCGGTAGTGAAGGAGCTTTCGGGAAAACACGACATGAAGCAATCCGAGATAGCCAGGAAGCTCGGAATAACCCAGGCCTCGGTGAGCCAATATCTAAGCGCGGCCAGAGCCGGGGACGGGAGCATGATCGAGCGGTTCCCGAAGATCCTGTCCCATGCAGAGGACATCTCGGAGAGGATCGTTGCAGGGGAGAGCAGGCGCCAATGGTACGGTGTGCTTTGCGAGGCCTGCAGGGACATAAGAGAAGACGATGAGTTCTGCAAGATGCACAGGATAGCCACGAACATCAGCGGATGTGACATCTGCAAGAAGAAGTGAAGACCGGGAACAAAGACCTGAGCTTCCATCCCCGGAATAGATGTTCATGGGTTCCAGTAGGCCGACCCAGAAGACCCTCGTCCAGTCTCCTTTGACGGCAGTTCGACGTCGGTCCAAGTCATAACTGCAAACGCGGTCAGATTCCAGGCAACTAAGATATATAACGATTTGTCAATGCCCTGTCAAGGTCTAACCATGCGCAAGGCGAAACCCCTAGACAGCATCTTGGAAGCGATCGGAGACACGCCGGTCGTAAGGCTCGGAAGGATCGTGCCTGACGATGCTGCGACGGTATACGCCAAGATCGAATCGTTCAACCCCATGGGTTCGGTCAAGGACAGGATCGCGAAGGGGATGATCGACGATGCCGAGATACGTGGCCTCGTCCGCGAGGGAACGACGATAATCGAGCCGACCTCGGGCAACACGGGCATAGGCCTCGCGATGGTCTGCGCGGTCAGAGGATACAGACTGATACTGACGATGCCTGATACGATGAGCGTCGAACGGAGGAAGCTCCTCGAAGCTCTGGGTGCGGAGCTGGTGCTCACACCAGGCGACCAAGGCATGAACGGTGCGATACAGCAAGCAGAGGAGTTGAGCCGGACGATAGCCGACTCGATTGTTCTGCAACAGTTCAAGAATGAATCGAACCCGGCGACTCACGCGCAGACGACCGCCGTTGAGATAACGGAAACATTCGATTCACTGGATGCGTTTGTCGCGGGTGTGGGATCCGGGGGAACCATATCAGGCGTTGGACGGGTGCTCAAGCGGAAGTTCCCAGGTATCAAGATTATCGCCGTTGAGCCGACCGACTCTGCCGTGCTGTCAGGAAAGGAGCCTGGAGCGCACGGAATCCAGGGCATCGGAGCAGGGTTCGTACCCGAGACACTGGACACGAGCATCTACGATTCTGTGGTCACGGTCTCGGCGGAAGATGCTTCCCTCGCGACGCGCGCACTCGCAAGGAAGGAAGGATTGTTTGTCGGCATATCTTCCGGCGCTGCGGTGCATGCCGCGCTTGAGGTAGCCAAGGAACTGGGACCTGGAAAATCTGTGCTGGTAGTTCTGCCAGATACTGGGGAAAGATATTTGAGCACCGACCTGTTTGAGGGGAAATCCCATGCCTGAGCCAGTGAAGGACGATGTGGATATAGTGATGGAGCGCGACCCCGCGGTCAAGAGCCGTGCAGAGGCGACTCTCTTCAGCCCAGGTCTGCATGCGATAAGGTTCCATAGGCTTTCCCATAAGCTCTATCAGAAGGGGAGACACAAGACCGCGAGGGCGGTGAACTACTTTGGCCGGGTACTCACAGGCGCAGACATCCACCCGGGTGCGACCATCGGAGAGAACTTCTTCATCGACCACGCGACGGGCGTAGTCATAGGCGAGACCTCTGAGATAGGCAACGACGTCTCCGTCTACCAGGGAGTCACGCTCGGCGGCGTGAGCACTGAGAAGAAGAAGCGTCACCCCACCATATGCAACAATGTTGTCATCGGGGCGGGTGCGACGATACTCGGTCCAATCACAATCGGGGACAACGTCCGAGTGGGAGCTGGGTCGGTGGTGGTCAAGTCCGTTCCCCCGAACTCAACCGTCGTTGGCATTCCGGCCAAGATAGTGAGGCGTACAGGAACCACCGCAATAGACCTCCATCACGACGAGTTACCCGACCCTGTCGTCAATGCTTTCGTGGACATGTGTCACAACTTATCTGAGATGGAGTACAGGCTGGAGATGGTCGAGAAGAAACTCGGAGTGAAGTCCCCGATGAGGATCTCTCCGGAGAAGCCTACGGAAATCGACAAAGGACTAAAATGTCCTCTTGAGGAGAAGCATTAATATCTTCTCCAGACATGGGAGGCGCGAACGGCCATGTCGCTTGTTCTATACAATACTCTCACGAAAAAGAAGGAGCCTCTTCAGCCGATCGAGGACGGGAAGATCGGCATGTACGTGTGCGGGGTCACCGTATACGACAAGAGTCACCTGGGACATGCGAAATCGGCCATCAACTTCGACCTGATAGTCCGTTACCTAAGGCACAGAGGCTACGAGGTCAATCACATCACCAACTTCACAGACGTGGACGACAAGATAATCCAGAGAGCCAAGGAGCTGTCAATGGACCCCATGGCCCTCTCGCAGCAGATCATAGACGATTACTTCCGCTCCATGGACGCTCTGAAGGCCGAACGGGCGACCACATATCCAAGGGCGACCGAAACCATGGACGACATCATCGACATGGTAGAGGGATTGGTGCAGAAGGGCATCGCATACGAATCGAATGGCTCCGTCTACTTCAGCGTCCGCAAGGCGAAGGAGTACGGCAAGCTGTCGGGTCAAACCCTTGACCAGACGGTCGCAGGAGCCAGGATAGACCCTAGTGAGGATAAGCGCGATCCGATGGACTTCGCCGTCTGGAAGGCGGCTAAGCCTGGCGAGGTATCCTGGACGAGCCCTTGGGGAGAAGGAAGACCGGGGTGGCACATCGAGTGCTCGGCTATGTGCCTGAAGCACATAGGCAAGACCGTCGACATCCACGGCGGTGGGACGGACCTGATATTCCCCCATCATGAGAACGAGATCCTGCAATCGGAAGCGTACAACGATGCTCAGTTCGTCAAATACTGGATGCACAACGGGATGTTGACGATAGACGAGGAGAAGATGTCCAAATCGCAGAAGAACTTCTTCCTGATCGACGAGGTTCTAGCGAAGTACTCACCTCAGGTGGTCAGGTTCTTCATACTGAACGCAAACTACAGGCATCCGCTGGAATATGATTCAAGCTCACTTGACGATTCGCAAAGGGCGCTTGAAACGCTTCAGAACTCGTATGACGAGATGAAGGCTCATGCAGCTATCGCTGACGGCGATGACGACGCCGAGCGGTTGTGCGGGGACGTCTGGAGCGATTTCGAGACCAAGATGGACGATGACTTCAACTCGCGCGATGCGATAGCTGTGATGTACGATTTCGCCAGAGAGGCGAACAAACTCAGGGGCGAAGGGCGTCTGAGCAGGAAAGGCGCTGACAGTGTCGTCGGGATCTTCAATCAGTTCAACGGCCTGTTCGGTGTGCTTGTCTCGGAGAGTCGGCTCAAGCTTGTGAAGGAGGGAGCGCAAGCCTTGGACGAAACCGAGATCGACAAGATGCTTTCTCAGGACCACATCCCAGACGGGGATGTGGATCGGCTCGTAAGAGCAAGGCAGGACGCCCGCGAACGCAAGGATTTCGCCACTGCAGACAATATCAGGGGCTCGCTCGCCGAAAAGGGTGTCGACATCCAGGACACCCAAGAGGGAGCCGTATGGAAACGAAAGTGACGGCCGAGTCGGCCAGGAAGAAGGCCGAGCTGCTCGCAGGCGGACCTGTTCTGCTACCATCGGATTTCAAACCGCCCTTTCCTCCCAGCAGATCGACCGCTGGCCCCGGGGCGGGGCATCCGGAGCTGGTGTTCTCGTTCGGAGGGACGAGGGCAAAGAAGGCTATATCGCGCGATTCCGGAGATTTCCTTCTGAGAGATAGCGACGGAACAATCAGCATTCTTAAGGATGGCGAGCCGTTCATCGAGGAAGCCGAGCTTCAACGGACCCTGCTCCACGCACCGTTCCAGGCGTTCATCAATGTCGACAGCAGGTGCGCATACCGTTGCGTCTTCTGTGGCTCCCACCGGCTGGAACCGAACGCGACTAAGAATCTCACAGACGATAGAATCGTCGCGATGGCCGTCGACGCTTCGAGGGAGTACGGGTTCACTGGGGTCGCTCTGACCAGCGGAGTGGCGCAGTCGCCTGCCGAGGCCACATTGAGACTGGCAGGACTGATCGAACGCATACGTGAAGCCCTGCCCAAAACGCCGATCGGGGTCGAGCCGTATGTCACAGATTCGAACCAAATTGACTCGTTGCTGGAGGCAGGGGCCGACGAGATCAAGATAAACATTGAGTCTTTCGATCGCGACGTGTTCGAAAAGGTCTGCCCTGACCGGAATTACGATGTTATCCTCCAGGGAATCAACCACGCCTGCGAGGTGTTCGACCGGAACAAGGTCTGCTCGAACATCATCTTCGGCCTAGGAGAGACGGATGAGACGACCCTCAACGGCGTGAAGGCCTTGGCCGACATGGGAGCCGTCGCCACGCTCAGGGCGATAAGAGTGAACGAGCTGAACAGAGTCGACCTGAACCGCGCCTTGGGAGAGACACAGCTGGTCACCGCTGACAGGATGTTGAACCTCGCAAGAGAACAGAAGGAAATCCTTCAAGACCAGGGCCTCAGCCCGCTCGGGTTCAAGACGATGTGTCACGCATGTCTCGCCTGCGATATCGTGCCGTTCTGGGATGTCTGATGACCATCACCTGTGCGTGAAAACGCATCTCACCGTCGGGGAGACCTGCTCCACCCGCACGAATCCGAACCTCTCCAGCTGGACGGAGGCGTCCTTCGCAGCGACTATCCCGCGCTCCGCAAGACCCTTCCTGATGCTGCCATCGGTCATCAGCACCTCGGCCTCAACCGCGGCCTCTGGGACCCAATGGACGATCGGGACTCCAGCCTTCGCCACTCCAAGGTCGTTCCCGTCATATCGCAGGGCGTCTCCTTCGTAGACAACGTTGCAGAGGTTCTTGAGCCGAAGGCGTCCGCCTTTCTCAGGCAAGTCGGCCCTGCTGAGACATATGGAACTCCCCTTGGGGACCTCCAAGTCCCGAGTGCCCCTCTCAGGATGAGCTGGGTGAAGGGGGACTCTGGCAGTCAGGTCGGAGGATGATTCCAACCTCAGCTTGAGAGGGTCGTCGACAAAGAAATACCTGTTCGAAGGGTCGTCGATCAGATCCCTGTTGAAGGAGTGCAGCGTCTTCCAGGCGAACTCTATGTCGACCTCCTTCAGACCGGTCTCCACCCAGTATCGTCGGATCGCCTCAGGCCTGACGCCTCGTCTCCTAAGAGCGGACAATGTGCCAAGCTGTGGATCGTCCCATCCCGTGTACTTTCCATCCCTGATACCAGTGGACATCTTGGAGGTCGAAAGCTGGGCGTCCTCGATCGACACCCGGCCATAGTGTATGTATACGGGCCTCTTCCAGCCAAGATAATCGAAAACATACTCCTGCCTGTAGGTGTTGTTGATATGGTCCTTGCCCCTCAGGACATGCGTGAGATCGAGCTCGTGATCGTCGACTGCAACAGCCAGGTTCATTAGAGGATACACACGGTACTTCGTACCCGTTCTGGGGTGCGGAGTTTCGTCTATCCTGAGCGCGACGAAGTCCCTTATCGCTGGGTTCGGATGGGCGAGGTCGGTCTTCACGATCAGAGACACCTCCTCCTGGCCGAAGGTCCCATCGAACATCATGTCCCATCGCGCGAGCTGGTCTGATAGGTCCTGCTCTCTGTGAGGACAGGGTTTCTTCGCGTTCTTGAGTGCGCGCCAA
Organism: Thermoplasmatota archaeon; assembly: GCA_022848805.1. GTDB lineage: Archaea > Thermoplasmatota > Thermoplasmata > UBA10834 > UBA10834 > UBA10834. The sequence goes on along the minus strand of JAJISI010000011.1, from coordinate 7,484 downwards.
TCGTCGGGTCTGCACGTGCACACATACGCCTTTCCAATCTCGAGGAGGCGTTTGGAGACCTCGTAGTACAGCTCGAACCTGTCGCTCTGAACGACCGTCTTGTGTATCTTTACCCCTAGCCACTCCAAGTCCGCAGGTATCGAGTCGTATCCGGAAGAATCGACCCTCGCCGGATCCGTGTCCTCGAATCTGTTGTAGCATATACCGCCGTAGCGTTTGACGTACTCGTCGTTGAGGATAGCCATTCTGCTGTGGCCGATGTGGAGCGGGCCGGAAGGGTTCGGGGCGACGCGCATCCTAACCTCGCCCGTCACGTCAGTCATATCCGGTAGTTCGAGATCCTTCGGCCTCGCCTCCTTCACCAGCAGCTCGGGCGCGACATCCTCTAGGCTACTCCTCTGGGAATCGGGAGACATCGCATTGACTTCCGATATGACTTCCTTCGCGAGCGATGTGATCTCCTTGGCCCTCTGTCTCAGGTCAGGGTTCTCGGCCATGACCTTTCCCAAAACAGCACCTAGATTCGCCACCCCGTCGTACATGACGGCGTTCTGCAGAGCATACTTGCGAACGAGCGCTTGGAGGTTCACGGTCTCTCGATGGATGGGTATCTATAAAAAAGGTGTCAACTACCCCGCCCTGGAGGACGGGGTATCCTTGGAGACGGTTCTATGAAACAGACGACGCTGGGCGGCCACGACTACGTACCGTCCAACGCGCTCCCGAACGGACTCGCGATGAGCGGGACGAAGACTGACGATTGGCCGGAAGTGGCAAAGGAGATCCGCATGAAAGCGATCCCGGACACGAAAGGATAGATATACGCTCTCGGGCATCCAGAACCGGTGATCTTCTGTCCATCAGGTCCATGCTGGATGGTCTCGAGGAGACCGTTGTTGTGAAGGGAAGGGTCTCTCGCGACCTGGAAGTCACGAACCATCTTTTGAAGGCAAAGGACAAACCAGTCTTCTTCGAGAATCTCGACGGGCATAAAGCCATCGGGAACCTCTGGGCCTGCCGGGAGCGGATTGCGGAGGCACTCAAGACGACACCGGAGGAGCTGTCGTCTAGGATGCTCGATGCCATGGATTCGCCGACCGCCCCCCAGGAGATTGACCATGCGCCGTTCGAGGAGAACGTTCTCACGGAGTTCGACCTTGGAGAGTCCGCGATACCCAAGTTCTACCAAGGGGACGGGGGGAGGTACATCACAGCGGGCGTCGTCATAACGGAGCTGGACGGCAAGAAGAACATGTCGTTCCATAGGATGATGGTGATCGGGGGGAAGCGGCTCGCGATACGCGTGGTCCCGAGGCACCTGCACGCGCTCCACAAGAGGGCGGCGGCAAAGGGCGAGGAGCTGAAGGTCGCGGTGGCGGTCGGCCTATGTCCGTCTATCCTTCTGGCTGCAGCCATGACGGTGGAACTAGGGAAGGACGAGCTGGCGATAGCGAACACCCTGAGACAACTCTGCCTCGGAGAGCCCGTCGCGGTACGGAAGATCGAGAGCGGGCTACTCGTCCCTGCGTACGCGGAATACGTATTGGAGGGGAGGATCACCGAGGACCTCACGGATGAAGGACCGTTCGTGGACATTACCGGGACCCAGGACCCTATCAGGAAGCAGCCGGTGGTCGAGATAGACCGAATCTACCACAGGGACGACGCAATATTCCAGATCATACTACCAGGCGCCAACGAACACTACCTGATGATGGGGCTTCCGAGAGAACCCGTGATCAGGAAGGCGGTGGGCGTGGCCGTACCTGAGGTGCACGGTGTTAGGCTCACGGAGGGGGGATGTTGCTGGCTCCATGGCGTGGTCTCCATAACCAAGCAGAGGGAAGGCGACGCGGTGAACGCCATAATGGCGGCACTGGGAGCGCACACATCGATGAAGCTCGTCACAGTCGTTGACGACGATATCGACATCTATGACGACCATGACGTCGAGTGGGCCGTCGCCACCAGGTTCCAGGGGCACAAGGACCTCGTGACGGTGAGGAACGCGAGGGGAAGCAGCCTCGACCCCAGCGCAGACGAGACCACGGCCAAGGTCGGCATCGACGCCACTAAGCCGATCGGCGGTGTCGGTTTCGACCGCGTCCAGCCCTCCTGAACGGATGGTTCTCAAATCGCGAACTGTCAGGCGGAAAATATTATATACAGTTCCATCCTCACAAACACTAGAGGCATGAGACCATGGTTACAATAACGCCGAAGGCCTACGAAACCATCAAATCGATTATCGCGGAAGAGAAGAAGAACGACCCCATCAGAATCGTGTTCGCCGGATACTCTTGTTCCGGTCCTTCCTTCATGATGTCTTTTGACAAGAAGAAGGACGACGACCTTGAGATCAAAGAAGACGGCATCACCCTGATCTACGAGAAAGGGCTCGAGGAGAACCTCAAAGATGCGACGATAGACTCCGTCGACACCCCTCAGGGACCAGGAGTGGTCGTAAGGGTCAAGTCAGCCGGAAGCTGCGGAAGCACCTGCGCTGGATGCCACTAGATTCGGCTATCTTTCCGGAAAGGTTACATAAGCAGGAGCGGTTGTCAGAGATTCGTGTTCCTTGAGCACGACCTGATCACACCATCCAGCATAGAGTTCAGAGAGTATCAATCGAACATCGCTCATGCTGCGCTCGACGAGTCGACACTGGTGGTCCTCCCGACGGGCATGGGCAAGACCATCGTAGCACTGTTTGTCATAGCGGAGGTGCTGAAATCGAAGCGGGGGAGGGTGCTTTTCATGGCGCCCACCAAGCCGCTCGTCGAGCAGCACGCGAAGTTCCTCAGAGAGAATCTGGTAGGTCACGAGCCGGTGGTTTTCACGGGGGAGGTCGCCCCTGAGGAGCGCAAGAGTCTCTGGACCAGCGGTAGGCTGATAGTGTCGACCCCACAGGTCGTGGCGAACGATTTGGGATCCGACATAGTGGACATATCCGAGATAGACCTCATCGTGTTCGACGAGGCGCATCGAGCGGCCGGGGATTACGCATACGTCACCATTGGCAAGGCGTTCATGGAACGAGGGGGACTCGCGCTCGGAATGACGGCGTCCCCTGGGTCAGATGTCTCGAAGATAGCTGAGGTCTGCGAGAACCTCGGCATCACCTGGGTCGAGATCCGGTCGGAGTCCGACGACGACGTCGTCGAGTACATACAACAAGTCAAAACGGAATTCATCGGCGTGGGGATGCAGGAGGGGATGTCCGAGATCGTATCGCTCCTGAAGAAGATCCTAGACGAACAGGTCGCCAAGCTGCGTGCCGCTGGACTCTTGGACCCGAAGAAGCCCATCACGACCCGGGACCTGCTCGCCGTAGGCGCGACCATCAGGGCGCAGCTGGACTCAGGCAAGAAGTCGTACAACCTGTTCAGCACCGCGAGCGTCCAAGCGCTCGCCATGAAAGTCAACCACGGCATCGAGCTGGCCGAGACGCAGGGCAGAGGTGCCCTCGAGAACTATCTGGACAAGCAGGTCAAGCAAGCCGAAGAGAACAAACGTTCGAAAGCCTCCAGGACTCTGGTGAAGGATGTACGCTTCCAGCAGGCGAGGGAGCACCTCTACAAGATGGTGAACGACCATCCGAAGCTCTATAAGCTCATCCCTATACTGAGGACGCAGTTCGCTGGAAAGCCAGAGTCCAGGGCGATAGTGTTCACGCATTATCGGGACACTTGCGACCATATCACGAAACGCCTGGAAACCATCGAGGGAGTTAGGCCAGTAAGATTCGTCGGCCAGGCCAGCAAGGGCGAGGACATAGGACTCAAGCAGAAAGAACAGAGGGAGGTCCTAGAGTCGTTCCAGGAAGGGAAATACAACACCCTCGTCGCGACATCTATCGCCGAGGAGGGACTGGACATCCCGGCGACTGACCTCGTAGTGTTCTACGAACCGGTGCCTTCGGAGATACGCACCATCCAGCGGAGGGGGAGGACCGGAAGGAGGCAGGCGGGCCGGGTGATTGTCCTCGTGACGAAGGGCACGAAGGACGAAGCGTACCTCTGGTCTTCTCGGAAGAAGGAGATGCAGATGCGCAGAGAGCTCGACGGGCTTAGGAGGAAGCTACGGGCGCACCGAGGGCTGCCCGAGAAGGCCGGCTCGAGGGAACCGCTCGGCCGCGAGGACTTCTCCGAGATGATGGCTCCGCATGGGCTCACAGAGCGAGGGGAGCTGTCGAGGAAGACAGCGGAGAGACCCGGGCAGAAATCGCTACCCCAATACGGTTCGCAGAACGGTGGTAGTAGACGTGTCCTCAAGGTTTCCGGACGGATTGCTGGTACGGCGACGGCCGCAGGGCTTGAGAAGCGCGGATTCCTCCTTGAGGACGACAACATAGAGACCGCGGATGTGGTCGTATCAGACCGAGTGGCAGTTACCATCAGGACGGTACAGGAGTTCATATGCGCGATCTCCGACGGTACGATGTTCTCCCATCTCAACGATATGAAGCGCAAGTACCAGCATCCCGTACTGATCGTGCAAGGTCCTCCAGAAGGAAAGGGCGTCCAGGCAGGTAACGCTGCGATATACGACGCCCTCGGCACGCTTCTCTCGGAGTTCCGCATGCCGGTCCTGTCCACACTGAATGTGAACGAGACTGTCGGGACGCTCTCCATCCTCCGCAGTCAGGAGGAAGCGCGCGGAGGAACCGGACGGACGAGCCAGACGACCCTTGACCGGCCCAACAGACCAATCTTCCTAGTACAGGGGCTGCCGAACGTGTCTGCCACGCTCGCGCAGAGGCTTCTAGACAGATTCGGCAGCGTCGATGGCATAGCTGACGCGACCCCCGACCAGCTGACGGAAGTCGAGGGTGTGGGAAGGGTTATTGCAGAAGGGATTCATACGGTGATGCAGAAGAGGTTCGACTAGGAGGAGATTCGGTATGGCGGAGAAGAAGTGCCCTCTGTGCGACAACAACTGTCTGCTCAAGACCGTCGCGACGGAAGATGCACAGCTGTGCAAAGTCGATGCCTGCTCCATGTGCGGCGCCATGTATCCCCGCGAGAAGGGTGGCGGAGACGCGAAGGCCGCTGAGGGAAAAGATAAGAAGCGATAGGTGACGCCAGGCGTGCTGGCCATGCATACCTATGCCGCAGCAAGCTTTATGAACCGGTTGACTATACGAGGGGTTCGAGCATCATGGAACTCAAGCTCATCGAGAAGAAGAAGAACCTCATGAAGATAGAGGTTGAGGATGCCGACGAGACGTTGGTGTACCCCCTGATACACGAGCTGATGCAGAATAAGAACGTCGAGGATGCGAGATACTCGACAGGACATCCGCAACTCGACAAGGCTGTCCTGACCGTCGTCGTCAAGGACGGAAAGCCGCAGGTGGCCCTCAAGAAGGCCGCGAAGTCGCTCGCGAACCAGTACCTCGAGGCTAGACAGCTGATAGAGAAGCAGCTTGGTTGATGCTGGGGTCTCAAACCCCGAAAGTTATTACTCCTATCCGCTGGATTCTACTGACGTGTCAACTACCCCGCCCTGAAGGACGGGGTATCCTTGGAGACGGTTCTATGATTGAGGAAGCAGACCTCGGCTTGGAGACATTCCTGAGCCGGGAAACCCCCGGCATCGGAGGAAAGCTCCGGGTGACTCCAGAGGATTTCGTGGTGGATGAGATATCACTCAACCCCTCGGAAACACCCTCTGGACAAATCGTCGTCGCGCGTGTTTGGCACCGCAACTGGGAGGCGAACAGGCTCGTCAGGCGGCTGGGGAGCAACCTGCGTATCGGCCGCGGAAGTATAGGGTTCGCAGGCACCAAGGACGGGCGGTCGGTCGCGACGCAGCTTATGTCGTTCAGAGCGGATATCGAAGCGGTCCGAGCGCTCGAGATACCAGACGTGCGCATACTTGAGGCCTACAGATCGAACAGGATGATCTCGATTGGAAACCTCATAGGCAATAGATTCTCGATCAAGGTCTCCGATGTCGACGGCGACATCGACATCCGTAAGACCTGCGACGCTGTCAGAGGGAAAATGGAAGGCATAGGTGGGTTTCCCAATTTCTTCGGAGTCCAGAGATTCGGGTCGGTCAGGCCCATCACCCACCAGATAGGAAGAGACCTGGTCAGGGGTGATATCGAGGGAGCGGTCATGAGATACGTGGCCAACCCGATGGGGAACGGTTCCGAGGGCGACGACGCCCGACGAACGCTCCAGGAGACCAGGGACTTCGAGAGGGCGACTAAGGAACTGCCCGTGAGATTCACTTTCGAGAGGACGATGGTCATGCACCTGGTGGAACGCCCTGGAGACTACATCGGCGCGCTCAGACGGCTCCCGAGGAACCTCCTGATGATGTTCGTCCACGCATATCAGTCGTTCATGTTCAACAGGATTCTGAGCGAGAGGATGCGCAGAGGGCTCCCAGTACATGAACCGATCGAGGGAGATTTCGTGCTCCCCCTCGACAAGAACGGCGTCCCCGACCATAACAATCACATAGACGTTACAGCGGACAACATCGACAAAGCGAGGAGGAACGCTGCGGAGGGGAAAGCCTTCGTCGGCGGCATCCTGTACGGCACAGACTCAGTCTTCGCGGAGGGCGTCATGGGTGAAATCGAGCGCGGCGTGGTGGAAGTGGAGAAGATCGAAGCCCGGGATTTCCAAATCGTAGGTCTCAGAGAGGCGTCCTCCAAAGGCTCCAGACGGGGGCTTCTTGCGCCCGTGAGGGACCTGGAGATCAACCACGCCGATGATGGAACGCTTTTCGCCTTCTCGCTCAACAAGGGCTGCTACGCTACCTGCATCCTTAGGGAGTTCATGAAAGCAGGAATCTCGCAGTACTGAATCCGGCGGACAACGCAAACTAGGTCAAGTGGCGCGTCCATATGCTTGGATCGTGTCCCTATCTAAAAAGAGCCGGAGAAGACCGAAGTCTGTCCTGACATGTCCCCAGTGCGGCTCAGCTGACCTCTATTACGAGGCGGCGCTAATCACGGGATACAAGTACCACTGCAAGAAGTGCGGATACATCGGCCCCTTCGTCATCGAGAAGGATCTGCCGGACGATGAGCTCGAAGAGTAGTGATCTCAAGCGAACATCGGCCCGGACTCTAGGACCCTCTGGTCGCCTTCGTCCAACACTTTGGATATGGCCTTCTCAAGATCGGTCATGGTCACGATGTCCCTGTTCTCGCGTATGGCGAACATGCCCGCTTCTGTGCATATGGCCTTGATGTCAGCGCCGGTGGCGCCATCTGCCTTCCCAACGAAGTCTTCTATGACGACCGTCTCGTCAAGGTTCATACGCCGAGAGTGAATCTTGAATATCGCTACCCTGGCATCGTAGCTCGGAATGGGTATCTCGATTATCCTGTCGAACCTACCTGGCCTCAATAGGGCTTCGTCGAGTATGTCCGGCCTGTTCGTTGCGCCGATGATCTTGACATCGCCGAGCGGGTTGAACCCATCGAGCTCCGCCAGTATCTGCATGAGAGTGCGTTGGAC
>JAJISI010000109.1 GCA_022848805.1 Thermoplasmatota archaeon | reverse complement strand
TAGAACAGGGCGGTGCTGCGAGGATGCGAACACTCCTCCTCCAGCCATGATATCCCGCTCAGTATATTCTCCGCTGTGGCCGACTCGTTCAGAAGGACCATTATATTCGAAGGATCCCAGCCGTATCCGTCCACAAGTAGGGCGAGCATGTCCTGAGCGTCTTTGTGGCAGTATTTCAGATCCCCATAGCTGCATACTGGGTCGTAATCCGAGACTCCGACCAGCAACGCGAACTTCTGTCCTTCACCAGCGCTCCCCGCGGACTGCATCGGAGCGACCGCAAGTATCGTCAAACTCACTGCTACTAGAAACACACCTAGAATCCTAGGTGTCACGTTATTGCCTATCATTTCTCCCGATCCCCCGCCTACTGACTCCGAAGGCATGCGAGGAACGCCTGCCGAACTTATTAGGTTTGCTCCTCGGCCACCTCATTGCTGAGATCTCTTGACCAGCGTCCTCGATGTTACGCCTCCGATGACGGTGAGGTCCTCCGTGGGTAGCATCCTGTTGGCGCTCGCATCGAACAGGATGCTTGCAGACGAGGATACCTCTGCGTCTCCGAGCCAAAGCACCACCGCCACGGGCACCTTCTCGAAGAAGTCCAGCCTGAACGACACGTGTCCGATGCTGAGGGGGTCCGCCCCGAGAGAGTCTGCGACCTTCCTCAGAAGCTCGGGCTCGGTGCCGAACGTCTTCACGAGCGGGTCGATCGCCCTCACCTTGAATGCAGGGTAGTACAGGGCGCCGCCGTCGAGCTCGCGGAAGGACACGAACCGGTTCGTGAGGGGAGCCGCAGACAGGCCCAACAGATAGTGAAGTATCAGTATCTGCAGGTAGGGAGGTACATCGCGGTCTCCAGGAGAATCGTATCGGACGGTCTTGCAGGCGATGTCCACCGTGCACGCTTCGCCCAGCATCTTGACCAGAACCGTTCGGCCGTCGGATACGGCGCCCGACCCCAGCTCGGACGATATGATCTCCAGATCAAGTGACGAAACATCCTTCCACGCCTTCTCGAGGGCGTCCTCGTGCGCGTGCTTCCTGCCGCTAGGCAGCCGGTCGATCATGCTTTCAGGAACGACGGCGCGTACAGCTTCTGGTTGAGCAACACCTCTGACGTCTTGACCACTTTCATGAGATCGACATCGTTCGGATCGACTATCGCGGCATCCAGACCCCGCCCTAGCAACATCGCCAGATATATCCTGTTGAGCAGCGACCGCTCCTCAGAACCGCTTGACACGTTGCTCAGCCCCACGATGGTCTTCGGAGGCGGTGTGTTCAACGTACGGAAGGCTGTGACCGCGTCGCACACGCCCGGGCACTGGTTCTGTGCGGCCGATATCGGCAGTACCACAGGGTCGAGGAAGACCTTCTCCGGCGGGATGCCCTGGTCCATGGCGGTCGCCAGCAGCAGCATCGCCAACTCGGTCCTGCCCTCCGTCGAGTTGGGTATGCCCTTCTCGTCCAACGTCAAGCACACGATCTCAGCGTTGTGCTCCTTGGCCAGCGGGAAGAATTTCTCCATGCGCTTCTGCTCCGCAGTAGTCGAGTTTATCATCGGCTCTCGGTTGCACGCCGCCAGGCCCGCATTCTGCGTCTTCAGGCCCGGGGAGTCGATGCACAGCTTGACATCTGACGCATCTTGGATCGTCTTCACCAGCCATGCCATCGCCTCCTGCGCGTCGTCCCTACCAGGACCGGTGTTCACGTCGAGCACGTTCGCCCCACCGTCGATCTGTTCGGCCGCGAGTTCCTGGATGTACTTAGCATCGCGGGCGTCTATGGCCTTGGAAACCTGAGGAAACTGTCCGTTGATTCTTTCGCCTACAACTATCATATCTCAACCCCCGCCGACATCAGCGCTTCGAAGCGGTAGACCATTATTCGAATATCAATCATTCGGCCTTGTCATCCTCCTGGAGGAATAGAACAGTTAATACGCACGATAATCGATTGCGTGTGGCTGGTCCTAGATGTCTGGTGAGGGAAAAGGGGACTGCTGCACGGTGAGTTTCTCGCCTGACGGCGCCACCATCGATGTGGTCAGAGGCGTCACGATTCTCGAGGCGTGCCGCTCTGCAGGGATAGCCATAGACGCCGTATGCGGAGGCACTGGTAAGTGTGGACGGTGCAAGGTCCGACCCGAGGGATACTTCGACCCCGGCGATACGAGCACCCTCACCGCTGACGAGAGGGAGTCCGGGATAGTCCTCGCCTGCGAGGCAAAAGTCACCGGCGACCTTGAGGTTGAGGTTCTACCGCGCTCGAGGATAAGACCTCATCAGATACTGATGAGGACCCCAGAGGCGCCCGTGGAGAAACTGTCACCCTGGTTGAAGAAGGTGCTGCTGGAGTTGCCGAAGCCGACCCTGTACGACAACACCGCGGATTTCGAGAGGGTACAGAGGGCGCTGGGCGATAGGGACCTGGAGATGCCGATAGTCACCCTCCGCAACATGCCGCACGTCGTACGCAAAGGAGACTGGACGGTCACCGCCACCGTCGCCGACCTGGAGGGGAGAGGGGAGATAACGCGCCTCGAGCCGGGCGATCGGTCCGGGTGTCTCCTCGGGCTCGCGGTCGATATCGGCACAACGACGGTGGTCGGACAGCTCATCAACCTGCTGACTGGAAAAGTGGTGGCGAGTGCGTCCGAGTACAACAGGCAGATATCGAGGGGCGAAGACGTCATCGCGCGTATGATGTACAGCGAGGAGGAGGGAGTCAAAGAGCTGACCGACCTCGCACGCGCGACCGTCAACTCGGTCATCGGCAAGCTGCTCGACGATGTGTCGAAAGGCAGGGAGGATCCATTCACCACGCACGACCTGGTCGGGGCGTCGATCGCGGGTAACACCATCATGACTCACTTCTTCGTGGGCGTCGACACGCGCTTCATACGGCTCGAGCCGTATGTCCCGGTCGCGCATCACATGCCTCCACGGAGCGGCTACGACCTCGGCATGGACATCCACCCGTCGAGCGAGGTGCTCCTGTTCCCGTCGCGGGCGGGATACCTCGGGGGAGACGTCGTGGCGGACGTGCTCGCTTGCGGCATGCACAGGAGTGACGACATCACGATGCTGATAGACGTCGGCACCAATGGGGAGATCGTGCTAGGGTGCGACGAATGGCTCGTCTCGTGTGCGTGCTCCGCAGGGCCGGCTTTCGAAGGAGGGGAG
>JAJISI010000108.1 GCA_022848805.1 Thermoplasmatota archaeon | reverse complement strand
ATCGGACGATGTTAGCTCGAACATCTGGACCTCGATACCCTTGTTGACCAAGGCCTCCTTCAGCGTCATAACCATCTTCTCGGTCCTGCCCCACATGGACACGTACGCTATCAGGACCTTCTTCTTCATCACGGCCCCTGCCCAGCTGGTGTATGCGTCTATGATGAGTTTCGGGTCACGGTATATGACGCCGTGCGATGGGGCTATGATCTTCGGATCGAGCGCCTTGACCTTCTCAATCGCTTTCATGGCAGGCGTTCTGAAAGGCATCATGATCTCGGCGAAGTAGAGCTTGGCCAACTCCAGTGTGTGCTGGTCGCCGAACTCGTCCGCGTAGAACTCGCCGTACGCTATGTGGGACCCGAAGAAGTCGCACGGGAAGAGCACGCGTTCCTCCGGAATGTAAGTGAACATCGTCTCCGGCCAGTGGAGCCACGGGGCGTCCACGAACTTCAGGGTCTTCCCGCCCAGGTCAATCGACGAGCCCTCGTCGACTGCGATGATCCGGTCCTCCGGCACGCCGAAGTACATCATCGCGTCCCCCTTGCCCTTCGCGCTCGTCACGAGCTTCGCGTCCTTCGCGATGGACAGCATGTGGGCGCAGGCGCTCGCGTGGTCGGGCTCCGCGTGATTCATCACCACATAATCGATCTTCGATGGATCGGTGTGCTGGGAGACCTTGTCCAGCAGTTCCTCCTCGAACCCGGGATTGACGGTGTCTATCAGGGCGGTCTTCGCCGAGCCTTTGACGAGGTACGCGTTGTAACTCGTGCCGTGCGGCAGGGGTATCAACCCGTCGAACAGCCTTCGACTTTGGTCCTTCACTCCGACCCAGAAGACGTCCGGGGCAATCATGATCGTTCCCATTGGTGTCTTGGACATGCTCATCACCACTGTTGCGAGGAATATTGTAAGGGTTCATAACTCTGTTCCCGACCAAGGGTCTTCCAAGAGGGTCCGACAGAACATTGAAATCGAAAGAGCGCTTTGGATGTGGCAGTATCTGGACAGGAACGGAGAGCCTGGGAGTTCCGCAGTGAATCGAGAGACATCCATTCTCAAGGTGATTGTACCATGGATCTGAGATTGAAGATCAAGCGAATCCCGGAATTCAAAGGAGTGGTCTTCTGGGACATCACGCCGTTGCTCAAGGATAAGAACGCCTTCAGCCAGTGCATCAAGGATCTGGCGGACCGTTTCAGGGGCAGGGACATCAATATCGTGGTGTCGAACGAGGCCAGAGGCTTCATCGTGGGAGCCCCGGTCGCGCACGAGTTGGGCGTGGGCTTCGTGCCCATAAGGAAGGAGGGAAGGCTCCCTCCAGAGGTGCACAGCATCAGCTACGAGAAGGAATACGAATCCGATGTGATAGAGGTGAAGGATGACGGGATTACACCCGGGGACAAAGTTCTGCTCGTCGACGACCTTCTGGCGACCGGCGGAACCATCAAGGCCAACGCAGACCTGGTGGAGAAACTGGGAGGCGAGGTCGTCGGGATGGGTTTCCTGGTGGAGCTGGAGTATCTCAACCCGCGGAAGCACATCGGCGACGGGTACGAGATCCACTCGCTGGTCACGATCGAGACGACGGACTAGTTCTGAAACGAAGCTTCATTAACCCAGCAGTCCTTTCTATCAGCATGGTGTTCGAAGCACTCAAGGCGTCGCTTGCTGAAGCAGACGTCGTGGAACGCGGGGATTACGACTACATCGTCCATCCCATCACGGATGGCATACCCCGGATGGACCCTCGTATATTGACTGAAGTGACCGACGCCATGGCGGAAGTGGGCAACTTCGACTGTGATGTCATCCTGACGATCGAGGCGCTCGGCATCCCCCTCGCAACCGCTCTCTCGCTGAAGACTGGCAAGCCCTATAGCGTCGTGAGGAAGAAGATGTACGGCCTCCCCGGCGAGGTCAACCTCTCCCAGGTCACTGGATACTCGAAATCTACGCTGTTCATAAACGGTCTCAAGGCCGGAGATAAGGTCGTCATCGTCGACGATGTCATCAGTACGGGTGGAACCATGTGGGCCTTGGTGGACGCCCTTAAGAAGATGCAGGTGCAGGTCTCCGACATTCTAGTGGTCCTGGAGAAGACCGACAGGAAGTCGGAGATCGAGAGGAAGATTGGGCAGCCTATCAAGACCTTTGTCAAGGTCCATGTGATCGACGGGAAGGTCGTAGTCGATTGAGATGTGATTCTTCCAATAAAGGGCATAACATTGCCGATAGTAGTTCGATATAAACTCTAAAAGGGCGCACTTTCCGTGCCTCAGGAAGTCTAATTGCAGTGCAAACTAGCACTGCGACCGCGGCAGGTCCGTGCCCGTGGAACCTTTCCATCTGCTTCTTTCTGGGGTCCTCTGATCGTTGGTGGGTGCCGGTGCGTGGTTCTGCACCGGTCTGGTGCCCGGGCTTGTCGTGAACAACCTTGCGGCGGTCGTCGTGGCGGGGTCGGCGTCCGTGGCGGCGTTCTTCGCGATGCTCGGCGGTTCCGCTGGTGGTGATGTCCCCACACTTATGGTGGCGTGCTTCCTCGTGAGCGCCCTCGTATCGCACATGTTCTCCGAGGCGATAGTGTCGACGTACCTCGGGATGCCTTCGGGCGATACGATTTCAGTCCTTCCAGCGCACAGACTCGCGAAGAGCGGTCTTGGAAGGAGCGCCGTGCGGGTATCCGCGCAGGGGTCCCTCTTCGGCGTGGTGGTGGGTGCGGTTCTTCTCGGCCCGGTCTGCCTGGTTCTCGGTCCCCCCGTCGATGCGTACTCACCCCTGAAAATCGTCATGGGGTTCGTCGTGGCCATCCTGTCGGCGGTGCTGATATCCCTTGAGGGTATCGGTAGGCCGGGACCGACGCGGAGGATACTCATGGCTACGGCGTTTTTCTTCCTGTCCGGTCTCATCGGCTTGATCGTTCTGGACACGCATTACTTCGCGGCCGCGATACCCGACCTCCCCTGGATGCCCGAGGGTTTCGTCAGCAGGTCCTCTCTGCTCCTGCCGATGTTCGCTGGCCTGTTCGGCATCCCGACAGTCCTGCTGAGCCTTGATTCCGGGCAGATCGTCGGCAATGGTGGGCGTGCTGTACCCGATCGCGAGACCGATGTCTCCGTATCTGCGGGACCCCGAGATATGGCGTTCTCATCGCTCGGCGGGCTGCTGGTCGGTTGGATACCGGGCATGACCTCCGGGTCCTCGGCGACGGTGTGCTCGAGCGGCATGAAGGAAGCGTCTTCTGAGGGCGGCAGCCACGAAGACGCCGCGAGGTTCATCTGGCTGTATTCCGTGA
>JAJISI010000107.1 GCA_022848805.1 Thermoplasmatota archaeon | reverse complement strand
TCCTAAATTATGCCTATTCTGTCAAAACCCTATTGACTACGATAAAAGGTGGAATAAATTCTGCAATCATTCTTGTGCAGCATCCTTTAACAATAAAGGAGTGACAAGGAATGGAGAGGCGTATTGCCTCGAATGCAAGTCCTCTGTAGACAGTACCATCGAGCGCTGCCCTTCGTGCGATTCTCGGTTCAAGGAAGAGGTTAAGGCGTTCTTCTGTCCTCGATGCAAGAGTCTTCTGACCTTCGGCGTTTCGGAATGCCCTCAGTGTGGCATGAAATTCCGAGTGAAGGCAATGAGGCAGACTGATGCTGGTGCAGACGTAGACCCGCCATCGAAGAAAGAAGAACCCACTTCGGATGAGTCATCCCCGGCTGTGGAACCTGAGGAGACGACTGTCCCTGAGTCTGGTGAGAGGGTTGATATCTCCGAGGAACAGTTGCGGCAGCTTCGTGGGCTCGTCAGTAGCATGACTAGTCTAGTGGATGACAGGGTGGATTTGCTCGGCCGCATGGGCGAGCGCGTGGACGAGGAGAAGGCACGCCTTGTCGAAATGGAAGATATGGACGAATCCAACCCTAAGCTGGACCAAGTCGAGGCGGGAGCCGTCGCCCTCGCCGAGGAGATGACGGATGTTGCGAATCTGTATTCTCGCATGCTATCGGTTGCGGAAGAGATATCAGCGCTTTCTAGCTCGCTCGACTTGGGCGAGGGGACGGACCAGAAAGGCCTTGCCGCTAAGGCCCTTGAGATGAAGGTGGAGTCAGGAGGAGCCGGGGCGGATGAGCTGAAAGCGAAGGAGGAAGAGGTCGCCAAGCGGGACGAGATGGTTAACCGGAAGATCAAGGGTTACGCTCAGAAGAAGAAGGAGCTTGTCGATAAAGAGGCGGAGTTGGCAGGAAGGCTGGAACGGATACAGCGGGAGAACGCTCTGCTAGAGGAGATGAAGGCCTCGGTCGAATCGGCCGGGAGCGAGTCAGTGCGCGAGAACGAAAGGATCGAGATGGAGAGAGAGGTCGTTCGCAGGCTGATGCGGATGGAGGCCACACTCAAGGGGGAGCAGGAATCGCCCGAACCCGACGAGGATATGATCCTTGATGACAGAATGTCTTCGCTCGAGACTCATATAAGGAACGCCGCAGAGGGGAAGGAAGAGGCGGACTTCAGGCTACGAGGACTCGTAGGGGAAGAGGACGAGGTCAGGAAGCTTCTCAGAGCCCTCGATCAGCTTCTTGGACAGCTGCCAGAATCGGCGATACAGAAGTTCACTCAGAGCGAGGACTACAGGCTCTACGAGCTGGTACTTGACAGGCTCAAGATATGACGTATGATTTAATGTATGGCAACATATATCACACAGATACAAGAACACGGACCGTCACCCCCCTGACACCGTGTTTGGCACGCGGAGCATTGAGACCATGGGCTTGAGGGACAGAGCTAGGGAGATAGCATCGCGGTCCGAGCCGGAGGAAGAGGTCAAGGAAGAGGGCACTCCAGAAGACGGGCCAGAGGACACCCTCCCTCAGGAGTCGGAGCCGAGCGAAGCCCAGCCCGAGGAACCGGAGGAGACGGACCGCGAGGAGCCCGAGGCGACGGAGGAATCTGCCGAGGCGAGCGATCCCGCGTTCGAGCAGGAGCCTGTTCCTGACGTTGCGGAGGCGCCCGAGGTCGAGCAGTCTGATTCCGAAGGCGCCCCTGAGCCTGCCGATGGCGAATCGGAATCTACCGAAGAGTCGCCTGTTGATGAGTCCGTCGCGTCGGACGAATCCCTTCCGGTGCCTGACGGTTTGCCGATAGAGGAGGGTGACCGTCCACTCACCCATGACGACCTGGCGAAGAAACTCGAGCCTTCGATGACCTATCTTATCGAGGAGGAGAAGCCGAACCTGGCATATTCTCTCTTCCTGGCATGTAAGGCTCAAGAAAAAGTGGGGATGATCGTCTCGAGGACATACCCGCGAAACCTCAGGAAGGCCCTTGAACTCGGAGACGTACCCATCTACTGGCTGACTAACGCTATGAGTGATGAGGCGATCGGTCCGAAAGACTTGGAGCGTCTCACCCTAACCATTAGGCGGTTCCTCGAAGAGGGAAACGGGCAGCTGGTGCTTATTGATTCACTAGAGTATCTCATCACGAACAACAAATTCGTGAGCGTGTTACGGCTGGTCCAGACAATCAGGGACCAGATAGCCGTCCAGAAGGCGGTCTGCATCGTGTCTCTGAAGGCGTCGACGCTGGAGCCTTCGAAGCTTGCATCCCTCCACAGGGAGTTGGAGGGTTTCTCCGCAGATGGGGTAGATCAGGTCGTTCCCATGCCTGACGTCGAGGACAGGCTGATAGTTGAGTTGAAGCAGGATGAGATGATCATCGAGATGGAGAAGATTGCTGACGAGCGCAGAACTCTCTCTGCTATGGAAGATAAGTTGTCCACGCAGGCGAAGGCAGTCACGGCCGAACGTGATGCGCTGGAGAAGGACCGTCAGGAGATCAGACAGACGCTCGTCAGAGTGCGGCAGACTCGGAAGGAGCTCGAGGAGTTCAGGATAAAACTCACCCGCGAGGAGGCTGCGCTCACATCCAAGATTCGTTCGAAGCTCGTGAAGGAGATGGACGAGCTCGACTCGAAGAAGTCGAGCCTGCAGGCGATGGAGCGAGAAGTTGAATCCAGGTATCATCAGCTCGACAGGATTGTCACCCTGAAGACGGAGCAGCGTTTGATGGAGCTGCAAAACGAGCAGAAACGTCTGGAGGCAGACCGCAGCAAGCTGGCCGATCTGACGCAGAAAGCCGAAACAGACCGGGAGGTCCTAGATGGGCAGCTCCGGAGCATTGAAGAGAAGGAGCGGCAGACGGCGAAGTCGTTGGAGGACGCCAAGTCTGTCGAAGCTAGACTTGATGAGAAGGAGCACGGCCTGGCGGTCGAGAAGGTAGAGGTTGAGAAGGCGAGGGCACTCCTCGATTCGGACAGGGAGGAGATGAAGCGGCTCAAGGCTTCTCAAGAGGAGGAATCTAGCAGGGCAAGAGCTGCGGTCGAACGCTCGGCGAAGGAGATATCCGAGCGCGAGGAATCACTTTCAAACCTGACAAGGGAGTTGGAGAACCTCAGGGTGAGACTCACCGCGAGTGAGCAGTCGTTGGTCAAGCGCGAAGAGCAGATATCGCTCAAACAGGAGGAGGCGGCCTCCCGAGAGAGGGAGGTAGCAGCCCGGGAGTCCGATGCGCGGCAGGCGGTCGACAATGCGGCACTTGCAGAGACAGCTGCGAAGGACAAGGAGTCATCATTAGACGAGGAGCACCGCAGGTTGTCCGAGGAGATAGAGTCTAGAAAGGCGGAGATCACACAGAAGTCCCTGGAACTGGACAAACGTGAGGAATCCGTGCGCGGGGACGAGGAGCGGTTCCGAAGAGAGACCGAGGCG
>JAJISI010000106.1 GCA_022848805.1 Thermoplasmatota archaeon | reverse complement strand
ACCAACCCCCAGGAGGGTCAGGGCGGTGAGATTGCGAACGCATGCCATGAACCGCGCTGTTACACCTGGGGGCCAATCCCTGCCGCTCGGCCCGCGCTATTCTGATTGCCAACGATGCGTGTCAACCATTCCTGAGCTTCATCATGATTCGAGAACTCGCGCTCCCGGGCTCTGAACTCCCTCGTATGATAGGTCCTCCTCGAGACCCCGTCGACGTGACCTACGGTATCGTGCAGCAGTTCATGATATACCACGAACTCGAGGACGAAGCGAGGAATTCTGTCCGAATCGAGTATTCTGTTCACCGCAAGAATCCTCAACGGTGCGTGATAGAATCCCACCCTGGACCTGGGAGATTCGCGAATCCATGCAAGCTCGGGCTTCTCGAGCACGCTTCCGAAATAGTATGAGTTGATGTAGGAAAACACATCTTCGAGATTCCTCGCATTCCCTCTCGGTCGGAATGAGAGGTTCTTAGCCCGACTGAGATACAGTTGGCGTCTAGCCTCCCAGAACTGCTGCGACCGGACGTGATTTCTGTATTCCTGGCTCATACCCTCTTGGCACTCCTTCCTTCTTGCCCGACAAAGCAAATACCACGCCAGCGACGTCATGATATCGTCCGGGACGCCCTTCAGATAGTCGCTCACCTTGAAGGACAACACGCCATCACTAGCACGCCAGGTATGCTTCAACTCTTTGTAGGGATAGAACGATGCGCGAACTCTATCTTTCGAGAGCCGGTCATTAACCGTTCTGAAAGCATCCGTGAGACTCACGCAGCGGAATTGGCTATAGCTATTAATACCGTTGTCAGAATCCCTTTCTCTCGTCACAGTATCCTTAGACGAACCGCAGATACAGGACGGGATGTGCTCCGAATGAAACGGGCTGTTGTGCTGGTAGTCTTCCTCGCATTGACTGTACACATCTCACACGCCCAGGCCCAGTCCGCAACCAGCGACACGGAGTGGAAGGCAGTCACTGTCAACGAGGCGTCCGGATACAGGATCCTCCAGACGATTCTCGATCTGCAGGCTTTCGAGACGCGAGATTTCCACACGGAAGAGGCTGCCGCTTCTGCTCTTCGTATCCAGCAATGGATGGAAGACATCGGGCTCGAAACACAGCTTCAAGAATTCGAGGCCGATGGCTTGACCGTCGTGAATGTTATCGGGACTCTGAACCCACAGAGCGTCTCTTCCGATCTTCACCTCATCGGGGCGCACTACGATTCCCGGAACAAGTACGCTGCTAGCATCACCGAGGCTGAGAACGAATCTGCGCCAGGGGCTGATGACAATGCATCCGGCGTGGCTGCGATGCTTGAGATCGCCTATGTCCTTGCCAGCTGTGAGAGGTTCGAAGCAGCTACACGGTTCGTCGCCTTCGGAGCGGAGGAGAGGGGATTCGTAAACAAGAGTGGGCTTGCAGGAAGCTCCGCGTTTGCTCAAGCCGAGGCGAATGATGGAGTCGGGTACGGGGCGACATTCGTCATGGACATGATAGGGTTCCAGGCCGGGAACGATAGCCACATGACCATAGTCACCAACGACGAATCCAGCAACATCGCACAGTCGGTGACCGATGCGGTGGCCGCATACGATGTCGATCTACGGGTCGACTTCGTCTCCAATGAGTCACTCCGATACAGTGATCACGCTTCGTTCTGGGACCACGGATACCCTAGCATTCTTATGATTGAGGAGCTGGACCCATCCACGGGTGCTCCCGTCAACCCATATTACCACTCGGAATCCGATACGGCCGACAAGCTCTCGAGCAAACAGATGGAAGAAGTCGCGTCCGCCCTCATCGGAGCGGTGCTCGACCTTACAGGCCCGGGAGAGGATTCATACTCCTTCCCGTATTCCACTGTAATAGCGGCAGCAGGTGTGAGCGGGTTAGCGCTTGTTGTGATTGCGATCGCTAGAAGGAAGAGAGGAGTGAGCTGATTATGACAGACGAAACAATCAACAGAGAGTACCCGACCCACCCGTTGGTGGGCGTTGGCGTGGTGACGATTAGAGACGGCAAGATACTCATCGTGAGGAGAGCCTTCGAACCAGGTGCTGGAAAATGGAGCATACCGGGAGGGCTTGTCGAAGTCGGTGAGAAGCTCGCGGAGGCCGGGATAAGAGAGACCGAGGAGGAGACTGGAATAACGGTACAAATCCTCGAGATGATAAATGCGTTCGACGTGATAGATGTCGATGACGACGGCAAGGTGAAATACCACTACGTCCTGGTCGATTTCCTAGCCCGTCCCACGGACGGGGCCGAGAAGCCCAGCCCCGAAGTGACAGATATGAGATGGGTTACATACGACGAGGCGAAGGGCATGGATCTGACCGAAACAACCAGGAAAGCGCTATCGGAGCTGTTCGGTGGATCACTCACCTAGATTTTGCCTGATGCCTACGACCGAGATGGTGTGGCACGAGGGGGATTGCCGAACTTCTCTCGCTCTTAGGTGTTCTGAGCACCATGACGGGTACATCGACAGACCGGATTATCCTGTCGTATACCGCCCCGAACATGGTTCTCTCGAGCGCGCTCTGCTGCCCCGACCCCATCACCAATAGGTCGCAGTCCTGTGAGTGTTCCAACACGCTGCTGACAAAAGACTTGGAGCGAACTGACTTGATCACCGCTGGCACATGAACGCGTTCGCACATCTTCCTCAACCGCTCCGCGTTCCCCTTCACGAGCTCCAGCTGTCGGTCCTCCGTCGTCACGGCCAGGATCTCTATCTCTGCACCGTACTCCTTCGCTATGGGCAAGGTTAGAAGGAGCGCCTTCCTCGTCTCGAAATATCTTCCGGAGACAAGCACGATACGCTCGGGATTCTTCAGCATTCTCTTGGTCTTCACAATCGCTATGTCACAGGGTGCGCGTCTCACCATGACGTCGAGGTTGCGCCCGAGTATGGTCCTGCCTCGCCTCCGAGTCCCCTTCCATCCGAGAACAAGCAGGTTGGCGGCATCGTATCTCGTCTGGTCGAGTATCGCACCGGCCACGTCGTATGAAACGGAGACGACAGGACGGACAGTCACGGTCGACGGCGTGACCTTGACGGCCTTCTGGAGTCCGTCTGCAATCTCCGTGACATAGTCCTTACTGATTGCCTCTAGAGGCATGGCACGAGGTACCTCGACAATCTTGGTGACGGTCAAGTCGCCCTTGAAATATCTCGCCAGGATACCTGCGAAGTTCAGTAGGCGCAAGTCGCCGAGATTCTCCAAGGCTAGGAATACTCTGTAACGCTGTGCCTGCTCCTTCGGCAAGGGCTGGCGCTGAACCCTCCTCGACTCCACGATTGAGACCGGTTTCTCCTCCGGCCTTGCGAAGACGGACAGGGCAAGACCGATCACGATCCATATCGACGCAACGTACCACGCTTCAGGAATGAACCACCAGAGGTATGCC
>JAJISI010000105.1 GCA_022848805.1 Thermoplasmatota archaeon | reverse complement strand
ATATAGTGGACTATCTGGTCGTCGTCGTAGGACCCGGACGCATCAAGTGTCAACCTCGTGCCAGCGTCGATCGTATCATCGTCACCGGCATCTGCGACCGGGGGATTGCTCTCGGTCGCCCATGGCGCATCGAAATCGTCGCCTTCCATCATCCCACCGATGTCGAAGCTCATCGCTTGCTTCATCGCGAAGCTCATGATGGAGAAGACAATGAGCAGGAATACGAAGAGTATGACCGAACTCACGAGGCCGTGCTTGGCCATCGTTCTTATGTCCTTCTCGAATATCACGACCGCCCTTCGTACCGTCGCGAGCGGACCGGACTTCCGTATCTTGATCTCAGGATAGTTGTTCGTCTGTTCCGCGATGTCCATCGGAGGCGGCGGAAGCTCAGCATCGTCCTCCGGCGGAGGTGGGGGCTCCATGGTCATGATCAGCCACCTCTGGAAGTCCGCTCGAAGACCTCCTCCATCGTGCCGACCGACTTCATCTCGTAGATGTCTATGCCTTCATGGACGAGCAGCTTGGCCACCTCTGAGGCGTCCCCTCTCCTCGAGAGGACGATCGACAGGCTCCCCTCGACGATCTTGATAGACTGCAGCCTCAGGTTGTCGTCCAGCACCTTCCTAGCAGTCTGAGGGTCGGACACGTGCAGCATGTACGATGGAGCCAGATACTTCTCCTTCAGCTCCTCCGCGGTCCCGACCGCTATGAGCTTCCCGTGATGGATGAAAGCGAACCTGTCGACTATATGTTCGGCCTCGATGAGGTTATGCGATGTGAAGAACACCGTGTTGCCCTTGGAGACGTATTCTTTGAAATGCTCCCTCAACTTCCGTCTGTGTGTTATGTCGACTCCCTCGAACGGTTCGTCCAGAAAGATGAGTGGAACATCCGACATGAGCACCCTCGCGAGTGAGACTCTCTGCCTCTGCCCCATCGAGAGATGCGCGATCCTTCGGTCCATGAACGCCCTTATATCCGCCAGGTCGGACGCCTTGTTGAGCGCGGACAGCCTCTCGGACCTACCCATGAGCATGAACTTTGCGAACATGTTCAGGTACCGCCTCGGTGTCATCTCCTCGTAGAACCTGCTCTCCTCGGAGAGTATCGCTATGTTGTCCCTGACCTGGATCGGCGACCCGCGGACATCGACGCCCATGACGGAGGCGTCTCCGCCGGTGGCGTTCGTGAGACCGCACAGAACCTTGATGCAGGTCGTCTTTCCGGCGCCGTTGGGGCCGAAGAACCCGAAGATCTCGCCCCTTCCCACTCTGAGGCTGATTTCGTTCAGTGCCCTTACTTCCTTGTAGTCCTTAGAGAGTCCGTTGGCTTCTATCATGGAGCCTACCCGTGCAAACTAGAACGCTGACGAGTTATATACGCCTAAGGGCCGGATATCACTTCTGATAATTCCCACTGGCCTGACAGAGTTGTATCTTACTGGCCTGTTCTGAAACCGTCGTGGCTCACAGCCCCAATCCGAGCCTCTCGATGGTTTCGGGCGTGGGTATGCCCTCGGGAGACCATCCCCAGACGGCGTAGTAGGCTTCGAGCTCGCTCTCGAAATCCGTTCTGTTGACCACGGCTCCTTTGGAGGGACCATCATGTATCGGCACCGTGAACAGTCTGTCAGGGAGCGTGTCGTCCTTCTTCGAGAGCCCTTCCCGCAGGTTGAACAGCCGCTCCAGGGTCCACACGCGCTCGCCGACCTGCCTCAGCCCATCGACGTCGTAGCCGTGTCCCGTGGCCGCGTTCACCAGCATGGCCAAGTTGTCCCATGAGTTGGCGAAGGCGTTTCTCGCGCCGAACTTGCACAATACCATGCAGTCCAGAACGGTGAAGAGCTCTTGCATGTCCTTCAGAGGCTTCGCCTTGCCCTTCACGGTGAACCTGTCAGCGGTGCCCTGGAAGAGCTCGGGCACATACATGGTGGCGCGCAGATGACATGCACCTCTTGTCGATGTCGCGAAAGCGAGCGACATCCCCTGTATGCCTCTGGGGTCATATCCCGGGAACTCCATTCCCTTGACGTTCATGGAGCACTTCTCGGCCTCAGGACCGTATGTTGCCGCGAGCCTCTTGGACCCCTCGCCTATGGCCGTTCCGAAGCCTTCTCCCTTTCCGGTCATCTCCACCAGCCTGACCATGGTCTCGTGGTCTCCCCAGGACAGCCTGATCCCGCCGGTCTCCTTCTCGGATATGATGTTCTTGTCGAACATGTCGACGGCGCACGCGATCGTGTCAGCGCAGGAGATGGTGTCGATTCCGTACCTGTTGCACAGGTCGTTCGCCATTATTATCGATTCGAGGTTCGAGTTCTCGAGGTTGGCTCCGAACATAGCGAGCGTCTCGTACTCGGGACCTTCCGTTTCCACCTTGTAGTCCTTCTCCGCCTTCGTCTTGTTGCCGCAATGAAGGGGGCATCTGGCACACGCCATGTTCTTCACGAAGTGTTCGTTTATCAGGGCGTCCCCGCCAATCTTCTCGAAATCTGGGAAGTACCCCGTGTGAAGATTCTTGGTGGGTATCACACCCGCCTTGCCCGTGATGCCGACGACCATGGAGGTGCCGTACTTCGCGAAGGCGGCGGACTTCTCCTTGACGGTCTTCGTGGCCTCCTTGAAGGTCTCCTTCAGTCTGTCAGGGTCCGCCTGTGGGACTTCCTTGGTTCCGTGGACCACGATTGCCTTGAGATTCTTAGACCCCATGACGGCTCCGGCGCCGCCTCGTCCGGCAGCCCGGTGATGGTCGTTCATGATCGCTGCTATGCGCGCCCGTTTCTCACCCGCGGGGCCTATCACGGTTGCCTTCGCCTTGTGGTGCCGCTCCTCCAGAGCGTCGATGGTCTCGAAGACGTCCTTGCCCCAGAGGTCTGCGGCGGTCCTGAGTTCCGCCCCGTCGTCCGTCAGGAGCAGATAGACCGGCTTCGGAGCCCTGCCGAAGAGGACTATGCCGTCGTATCCCGTCCTCCTCAGCATCGGCCCCCAGTGCCCCCCGGAATGGGCGGACAGTATCGCCCCCGTGAGGGGCGATTTCGTCGTGACGTTGTAGAACCCTGTGAAGGAGCCGTACGTGCCCGTGTAGGGCCCCGTCATGAATATCAGCCTGTTCTCAGGATCGAAGGCGTCTATCTTCGTTTTGTTCTCCTGGTACAGTACCTTTGCGGCGAGTCCCCTGCCTCCCATGTACTTCAACAGATCGTCCTTGGGAACCAACTGGTCGGCGAACTTGCCCGATGTCAGATCGACTCTCAATAATCTCAACGGCTTGCACCTCTTCTGACTGAACCGAACGAATTGCTGCAGGATATAAAAGCATTTAGGGCATGTCGTATAATCTGGCTGTCCGTTCGTTGTGGATTCGTCAGACGGGACAGAGATTCGAACAACTGTACAATCATACTTGTTTAATATATTGCGAATGTTCTGAAGTTTGTGGCATTCGAG
>JAJISI010000104.1 GCA_022848805.1 Thermoplasmatota archaeon | reverse complement strand
AAGTGCACGTTCAGCCAGATGGGGTGGTATTTCCTCAGCATCTTCACCAGACCTGGGGTGATCCTCTGCGGTAGCACGACCGGGGTCCTCGAACCGATTCGGATGACCTCGACATGCTTGATCTTCCTGAGCTCGCGGAGGATCTTCTCCAGGAACGCGTCGGACACCAACAGTGGGTCGCCGCCGGATAGCAGCACGTCCCTGACCTGAGGAGTCTTCCGTATGTAGTCGATTCCGGACTTGATCTCCTCCCACGAGCGTGCATGGTCCGTGACTCCGACGATCCTCCGCCTGCAGCAGTGCCTGCAGTACATGCTGCACTGGTCCGTGATCAGAAGAAGCACCCTGTCAGGGTACCTGTGAGTCAGCCCATCGTGCGGAGCGTCGGTGGTCTCCCAAACGGTGTCCTCCATGTCGTCCTTCGAGAGGTGCAGCTCATGGCTAGTAGGGACCGCCTGTCTCCTCACGGGACACTCGGGGTTGTCAGGATCCATAAGAGTGGCGTAGTACGGTGTTATCGCCATCCTGAGATACTTGGCCGAGTTGGCGATCTCCTCCCTCTCCTCGGGGGTCAGGTTGATAACCTCGGCCAGGGTGTCGACGTCGGTTATTCTGTTTCTCACCTGCCACTTCCAGTCAGCCCATTGCTTCGTGCTGACTTTCTTCCAGAGTGGAATATCCTTGTACTTTCTCATGACTGGCCCTCCAAAAGGCCTGTTTATATTGGGGTATATGGTCCCCCTATTTAGAATAAGTGCAGACTTATCTTTCAGTCGTCAGAGGCGACTCGCCGCTGACGCAGCAGACCGACCGGGTCCTCTCGACACGAAGGCCTACCTCTCCTTCCAAGACATCAGTCTGCTCGCGAGCACGAAGAACACCAATGCTATGACGACGAGAACGGCGAGGTTCATGAGGGCGCTCTCGTTGTTGGCGTAGACCATCGTGTCCCTGAGACCCTCGTTGAGGTATGTCAAAGGTATGACCTTCGCCACTGTCTGAAGATAGCTTGGCATAATCTCGAGCGGAAAGAACGCGCCGGACAGGAACATCATCGGGAACCCGATCGCGTTCGCCGCAGCGGCCCCCGATTCAGGGTCCTTCACGACCACGCCGAGCAACATGCCCATGGACACGAACAGGAAGGTGCCGGCTGCGATCAGGACTATCGAGAACGGCGTCAAAGACGATTCCATGTCGAACAGGGCAATCCCCACGGCGTAGGTGACGATGAGCGAGCCAGTCAGCATGAACGTGAAGAATATGAACTTCGAGACGAGCCACTCCCACTTCGCGAGCCTCGTGGTCGCGAGGAGTTTGAAGTGCCCCCTGTTGCGGTATTCAGCGCAGATCGATGTCATGCTGAACAGCGAGTTGGTCATGACGACTATGCCCACGACTCCTGGCACGAAGAAGTCCATGAAGTTGAACTCCTCCGAGACGACGGACCTCGGCTCGAAGAATACGATCGGTACGGTTCCTGAGAGGTTGTAGTTCATGTACTCCGCTGCGGAGTGGATGGCGCCGACCGCCATTCCGTACGTCGATCGCGAGTCATCGCCGTACACGATCAGACTCGCCCGTGCAGAGAGGTTCCCTGCCTGCAACTCATCGATGTTGCCTGAGAAGTTCGCGGGGATGACCAGTGCGATCGCCAGCGAGTTGTCCTGGATGTACGTCGTGATATCTTCGGACGAGGACACCATCTCGATATCGACCACACCGGTACTGTTGAGAATCGTGAGATACTCGACCGAGTGCGTCCCCTCGTCGAGGTCCTGCACCGGAAGAGTTATCCTGGCCGGATCGTCGGACGTGAATATCGCCCCGAACACCAGGATGAGCAGTATCGGGAACGCGAAGGCGAAGAATGGACCCGCGATGTTCCTCATGTACTGCTTGCCGAACCCCACGACATCGGCAAGGATCCTCTTCATTCCTGGAGCACCCCCTCGTCCATCTTCGTGCCGACGAGGTCGAGGAAGACATCCTCCAGGGTCTGCCTCCTGGTGTACATGTCCTTCACCTTCAGGTCCAGCGCTGAAAGCTTAGCGAAGACCGTCCGCATCTCGGCAGGGTCCCCTACGGGGACGAGGACATCGCCGTTGCTCTCGGTCGCCTCCAAGCCCCTGCGTGTGACTTCGGCCAGACCTTCCCTGCCGACTCCCTCGAGGACGACGACCGTGGTCTTGCCGTGCTGAACGATGAGCTCCGACGGAGTGCCTCTGGCGATAATTTTACCCTTGTGCATTATGGCCACATCGTCCGAGAGCTTCTCGGCCTCATCCAGATAATGGGTCGTCAGGAACACCGTCGTGCCACGGCCCTGTATCTCCTGGATCAACTTCCAGAGGTCGCGTCTCGCTTTGGGGTCGAGACCCGTCGTGGGTTCGTCCAGGAACAGCAGCTCCGGCTCGTTTATGAGCGACAACGCGATGCCTAGTTTCCGCTTCTCCCCACCCGAGAGCTTCTTGGACATCAGGGTCTTGCGCTCGGATAGGCCCACGCGGTCTAGCAGTTCCGATATCTCACGTCTTGTGGTTCTCATGTCGAACAGACGCGCCCAGTACTCCACCGCCTCGGTCGGTTTCAACATGTCGAACGGTTCGAAGTCCTGAGGGAGCGTGCCGACGCGCTTCCTGATGGCGGCGTATTTCCTGGTTGTGTCGACACCAAGCACCCTGATCCTGCCCGCCGTGGGTGTACGGAGACCCTCCAATATCTCGACGACAGTCGTCTTTCCAGCGCCGTTCGGGCCGAGAAGGGAGAACACCTGCCCCCGATTGATCGAGAAGGTAACCTCGTCTACCGCACGGATGTCCGGCGGGTATCTCTTCACGAGCCCCTCGACGCTCACCACTTCCGAGTTCGTGTCATGGCCTCCCATTGACATAGCCGCGAGTCGTGAAATCTCAAACGTCTCGATGGTATTAATCGTTGGCCCTCGGCATACACGGACCGGACGCTGGCTTCTGAGGGATTGGACAGAATGAGGTGGGGTAGATCGGATTTGAACCGACGACCTCATGCTCCCAAAGCACGTATCATGCCAAGCTAGACCACTACCCCGTTTCATAGCTGGCGGAAGAGGGGATTGGCAAGCCCCACATAAAAAGTATTGGCTGCGCGCATTTACAGGATACGAGGCAGTTCCTCGATGAACGATTCGATGGCCTTTCCTCTGTGCGAGACTTTGTTTTTCTCCTCCACATCCAGCTCCGCGTAAGTCTTCGTATGACCCTCGTTAATGAATATCGGGTCGTACCCGAAACCGCCTGAACCCCTCATCTCCTGAGACACCGTCCCCTTGGCCACGCCCTTCGCTATGGACGGCTCGTCGCCTGGAGCCATGAATCCAATGCAGCATTCGAACCTGGCGGACCGGTCGGGCCTGCCCTCCATCAGTCGGAGTATGCCCTCGCAACCGATCGTCTTTAAAACATACGACGAGAACTCACGCGG
>JAJISI010000103.1 GCA_022848805.1 Thermoplasmatota archaeon | reverse complement strand
ATGCCAAGGAAGACCCCCAGTGAAGATATATGATATGCGTTATATATTTGAAAAGCCATACCCGAGCCAGCATTCCAAGCATTAGGTGAACCCATGGCGAGAGGAATCAAGATAGGCATAACAGGACTACCTGGAGCGGGAAAAACCCAGGCCCTCGTCAAGGTCATCGAGATGCTGGAGGAAGAGGGGCTAGTGGTCGGCGGCATGATCACCGAGCCGATCATAGAGAACGGCAAGAGGGTCGGTTTCTACGTCATGGACTGGAAGACGAAGAAGAAGGCGGTGTTCGCACACATAGACACCGAGTCAAAATTCTACGTCGGCAAATACGGCGTCAACCTGGAGTCCTTGGACACCGTCGGCGTGGAAGCATTGGTGGATTCGAGCAGGAACGCCGACGTCATCGTGATAGACGAAGTGGGCAAGATGGAGGTCGAGTCCGAGCAGTTCGTGAAGGCGGTCAAGAACGCGATGGAGGTTGACAAGCCAATGATTCTTACACTCCACAAGAAATCCAGGAACCCGCTGCTCCAGGACATACGCCGCAGGGACGACGTCCGTATCCTGGAGGTTACTCCGATCAACAGGAACCTTCTGCCCTACAAGATCATCAAGCTGATGAAGGGCGAGTACCTTTGAAGCATGCTGAGATATGTGAAGGGTCGACCAGGCTGCTTGTCCCTTCGGGCTTCTGCGAGAAAGGGCCTGGAAAGAACACTGGAGAGGTGTTCTACAACAGGCAGATGGAATTCGGCAGAGATATCTCGGTGATGCTCAGCAGGACGCTTCTCGATAGAAGGTGCCGGGCGCTCGACGGGCTCGCCGCCACAGGGGCCCGAGGGATCAGAATGGCGAACGAGGGTGGTTCTGAGGCTGTGTTCTCCCTCAACGACAGGAACGAAGAGGCTTTCCGCTTGATGAAGAAGAATGTCGAGCTCAACGGTCTAGACTCGAACATGACAGTGTGGTGCAGAGACGTGCGGGCACTCCTGGCCGAGGAACATTTCGACTACATAGACATCGATCCGTTCGGGACGCCCGTCGATTTCATCGATGCTGCGATTCAGGGATGTCGGAACGGCGGGATCGTCGCAGTGACCGCCACGGACACAGCCCCATTGTGCGGGAATTACCCTAAGACATCCTCCAGGAGATACGGCGCGATATCCCTCAGAAGCAACTTCTCCCATGAGACTGGGCTGCGGATACTCATCGGCTACCTGGTGAGGGAAGCGGCGAAGCACGACCGCGGGTGCGAGCCTCTGCTGTGCTACAGCGCGGACCACTACCTGCGATGCCATGTCAGGATAGCGAAGGGCGCCCGGAAAGCGGATGACAGCCTAAGCAGGCTGGGATACGCATTGTACGACTCGGAGAGCCTGGCGAGGGAGATAGTGAGCGAGCGCCCGACGGAGGACGGCGCTTTCGCAGGTCCGCTGTGGACGGGAGAACTCCACGACGGCGACGCGTTGAGGGAGTTGACTCCAACGGACGATCTGGGGACGAAGCGACGGTCCGGGAAGATGCTGGAGCTCTGGCGAGGGGAGGTAGGCGCACCCCCGCTGCATTTTACCGTGGACGAACTGGCACAGAGGACTCGTTGCGAACCCCCTAGGATGACGACCCTCATCGACACGATCCGTGAGACGGGGGCCATGGCGACGCCCACGCATTTCAACCCCAAGGGTTTCAAGACGGACCTGCCCCTCGATGAGCTCATCCGGCTGTTCGCTGGAGCGAGAGGAAGGGACGGGGCGCCTCGAAATTGAAAACTTTAATATCGCGCCTGGCCATGACGAGGCCGATACAATGCCGACCTTAGCAGTCGTAGGCGCTCAGTGGGGCGACGAAGGAAAGGGCAAGATCGTCGATTATCTTGCTCAAGAGGCACATGTCGTGGTGCGCTTTCAGGGAGGCAACAATGCTGGCCACAGCGTCAAGGTCGGCGAGGAACTCTTCAAGCTGCATCACCTGCCATCTGGCATACTCCGCCCCAGCAAGACGGCGGTCATCGGGAACGGAGTGGTGATCGACCCAGGAGTCCTTCTGGAAGAGGTCGATGGCCTCCAGAAAAGGGGGAAGAGCGTCAAGAACCTCAGGATCAGCGAACGCGCGCATGTGATTATGCCATACCACAAACTCCTTGATGCCGTTGAGGAAGGCATGAAAGAGGGCGCGAAGGTCGGCACGACCGGCAGGGGGATAGGCCCTGCATACTCGGACAAGGCCGCAAGGCTGGGGATCCGAATGGGAGAACTTGTCGATCAGGGCCTACTGGAAGAGAGGCTTTCATTCCTAGTGCCATTGAAGAATAAAATACTACAAGCGCTAGGGAGCGATTCACGTATTGACGAGAAAAAGGTAGTAAAAGAATACTCCGAATACGGCCGTCGACTCAAGGCTCATGTCATCGATACCGGAGGCCTCCTGTCGGATGCGATCGCCAAGGAGAGGAGAGTGCTGTTCGAAGGGGCCCAAGGCACGATGCTAGATATCGACCACGGAACCTACCCATTCGTCACGTCGTCCAATACGGTCAGCGGGAACGTCGCGGCTGGGTCAGGCATACCGGCGACAGCTATCGACGACATATTCGGCGTGACTAAGGCGTATACCACGCGCGTAGGGGAGGGTCCATTCCCCACTGAACTCCTCGGAGAGCTGGGTACTTGCATAGCCGAGAAGGGTGGGGAGTTCGGGACCACCACGGGTAGGAACCGAAGGTGCGGCTGGCTTGACCTCGTCGTACTTCGGCACGCGCACGCGCTCAACGGATTCACCGGGTTGGTGTTGACCAAGATAGACATCCTGGGCGGCTTTGACGAGCTCAAGGTCTGTACTCATTACACGCTCGACGGAAAGAAGACGACGCGTTTCCCTGCAGACCTGAGACGGCTGAAGAGATGTAAACCGAAGTACCAGGTGCTCGAAGGTTGGGACGACATCGAACCGAAGCGTATGAGCAAGATCCTGAGGGAGGGATTCGCCACCCTGCCGAGCAACATGAGGAAGTACATCAGGTTCGTGGAGGGGGAGACCGGCGTCCGCGTGGTCCTGCTCGGACTAGGGCGCAGGAGGAGAGAGACGCTCGACCTGAGAAAACGCCGATGGTGACCTGGCCCTCGTCTCATTCGATGGGTGCGACGGGTCGGTTCCCGAGGGGTTCGCTCTCCCACCATGATTAAATAAGCCCCCAATCATCCTGCCAGAGATGCGTCGGCTTATCATCTGCGAGAAGAATCATGCCGCGCAAAGGATCGCTCTGATCCTCTCGGACGGCACTTACAAGAGACTTTCAGTCGCAGGCACGCCAGTGCTCCATTTCGAGAAAGGTCGTGACAATTACCACGTGATCGGCCTCAGAGGACACATCGTCGAGCTTGACTATCCAGATGAGTTCAACGATTGGGAGGGAACGCCTCCGAAGAAGCTCGTCACGGCAGAGCCTGAGAAGACCGTCCATCCGGCCGCCATC
>JAJISI010000102.1 GCA_022848805.1 Thermoplasmatota archaeon | reverse complement strand
CATAAGGGACAAGCGGATCGTGCTGGTGGACGACTCCATCGTCAGAGGCACGACCATGAGGAAGATCGTGCAGCTCGTGAGGAATGCGGGTGCAAAGGAGGTGCACGTGAGGATCGGATCGCCGCCCATTCGAACGCCATGCTACTTCGGCATCGACATGAAGACGAGGGATCAGTTCGCCGCCACCGGAAGGACGGTCGAAGACATCGCCAGGATGCTCACCGCTGACAGCCTCGGCTACATATCGATCGATGGGCTCGTGGATGCGATCGGCCACAGCGCCAGCGACCTGTGCCTCGGATGCCTGACAGGTGAGTACCCACTGCCCGTGGAAGGCGAGAAGGTGAGGTTCCAGAAGAAGCTGGACTCGTTCACCTGAGAGTACTCGTCAGGCAACCTTTAACTACAGCCGCACCATACAACGCCGCCCAGGATGGGCCGGTAGATCAGCGGAAGATCGCCCGCTTGGCATGCGGGAGGTCGCGAGTTCAAATCTCGCCCGGTCCACATCCACGCGCATCCGAAGGTGAGTGGGACGACGCCCGCAAGCCTCGGACGCCGTCACAGCGAAGGGGTACGACGGCGTCTTCTTCTCATGTTACCGACCGGCTAATCATACGTGGAGATGAGTCGCGACCGCACCCGGCAACCGGGGTAAGAATATAAGTGCCCAGAAGCCGATTGAAGTCGATGACGGGCAGTAGGACCCCAGCGGACGGTTCCTGAAACTCATGGAGTGGCATGGATGCTGGTGGCAGAACCGAGTGTGCGTGAAGATCCCGGGCACCAGTCGGAAGGTCCGGGTGCCGAAGGCGTGGAGGAGGAACCTCGGACGACCAGGGTCCTCAAGAAGCGCCGATCGTCACGGAAGACGATGACCATCTTGGGGTCCATCGCAGTCGCGGCCTTGGCGTTATCCACTGTGTGGGTTCTGTCAGGTATTTCTGAGCCACAAGTCACCATAGTCGCAATACTCCCACTGACCGGGGCTTCCTCGTATCTCGTAGAGGTCGAAGACGCCATGTCTTTGACCATAGAGAAACTCAACAGATGGGGCGGGATCAACGGGGTGCGTATAAGGCTCGTGGTGGAGGACTGCGCGTCCAGTGCCGATGTAGCCGTGGAGAAGCTGCTCGAAGCAGAGGAGAAGTATCATCCTCTCGCTGTTGTGACGGCCACGAGAGGGGCGGCAGTTCCCATGTCCGAGATCGCAGAAGAGAACGGCATAGTGATGATCTCAGTGGGAGCGACGGCTGAGAACCTGACCGAGGACAAGGATTGGGTCTTCAGGTATTACGTGGCACCCTCAGGTGAGGCGGATAACGCCCTCGAAACCCTTGAAACCCTCAATGCGAGTTCCCTTGGAATCCTGCACCTGGATGATGCATATGGCAACCCGGTGACGAACCAATTGAGCGAGGCCTTCGAGGCCTCGGGTGGAACGGTTGAATCGTTCGGCTTCGCTCCGAACTGCACGGAGTTCTCCGAGGCGGTCGCGAGCGTCACCGACAACGACGCAGTGTTCGTAGTGGCGCTCAGACACCAGCTCCAAGCCATATTCGATGAATTGGACTCGAGTGGCTACGCGGGACACGTCCTGGGTGGCGTCGAGGCGTCTATCCCTGAGATGTGGGATCTGCCGGGAGCTCAGGGATGCTTCGTCAGCGCGCCGATAATGTACCGCTCCAGCGCCGCGGTCGACACCGAATTCCTGGCGGAGTTCGAGGAACGCTACGGACGGCCGTTGACGCACCAAGGAGCCATCGGCTCTGATGCCCTGACGCTCATCTGGGGCCTGCTTTCCGACCGTGAGGTGTCCCGAGAGAACCTTCGAAACCAGCTGAGCGCAGGATTCATGTATTCCGGGATACTGGGGGTGGTGACCCTTGAAGAAGGCGCCCACAATGCCGACATTCCGATCTATGCAGCCGTGATAGAGGGGGGTGTGCTCCGATACCTATGAGAGACGCAATCCAGAGGCGTCTGTTCTCCAAGATAGGAATCAAGCTTGCAGTCGGGTTCATAACCCTCCTCCTGATGCTGGCGTCACTGGCCACATACTCGTCCGTGACAGGCAGAGCCGCCCTTGCAGACGGCATCGGTCTTGCGTCCGAGGCGATTGCGGAAAGCCTATCCAGCTCGATTGATAGGGTGCTTTACCTGAGAGGTCACGAGGTGTTAACAGTCGTCCACGGCTACGGTGTAGCGAACGATGTGAGCAACTCAAACGCCGTTTTCGATGCAATGGAGGATCCGCAGGCCTACATGGACCAGATTGACGAGGACTGGTCTTCCGCGCCCATGGACGTCATTCCACAATCCATGGAAGTGGTGCTCGAGACCAACGCGTCACTCATACTGAAGTCTCTGCTGGTAACCCACTACTTAGAAGAGCATGGCATCGCCTTCTTTGGAGAGGTCATTCTAACGAACAAGTATGGTGCGATTGTCGCAGCCACCCACAGGCCCGTCGACTACAGGCAAAGTGACGAGGCATGGTGGCAGGAGACATGGGGGGAGGGTACGCTCCATTATTCCGACATCCTGTACGACGAGGCCTCCGGAGTCCGCGGCATATGTGTATGCTTGCCCGTCAAAGATGAGGCTCAAGAAGTCATAGGCGTGGCTAGGGCTATGATCAACATACTGGCAGTCGCCAAGGACATCGAACTCACCGCTCTAGGCTATGAAACCAGTGAGCTGAAGATCACCACCTCGGATGGGAGGCTGATATTCTCCTCAAGAGCGTACGTCATGCTTCAGAACGTTTCATCCAGCTCATTCTTCGAGCTTGCGACGGACCAGAGAGGACACTTCATCGCGAATGAGGGCGAGGCGGACCGACTATTCTCATATGTCATGTCCACAGGATATCTGGAGTACGAAGGCAACGAATGGCTCGTGTTTTTGAGCCACTCCGAAGACGAGGTTCTCGGCCCTGCGACCGAACTGCAGACCAGGATACTCACGGTGGCAGTCCTGGCAATAGCCCTCGGTGCGGTCATATCTATAGCCCTGTCGCGCTCGATCACCAATCCGATAGCGGTATTGGAGAATGCGACGCAGCGCATGGCCAAGGGGGAGCTGAATCAGAGGATCACCATCTCCAAGAAGGACGAGCTTGGCCGGCTTGCGAAGTCCTTCAACGAGATGGCCTCCGAACTCGGGCTGTTGTATTCAGGCCTAGACAGAAAGGTCAAGGAACGGACGGAGGACCTAGAGAACGTGAACAAGAAGCTGGGCGTACTTTCTTCGATAACCCGACACGATGCCTTGAACCAGATGACCATCCAGAAGGGATGGCTCGGCATGGCGATGGAATCCTCGAAGGACTCCGTCGTTAGCGACTATCTGAGCAAGGTGGAGGCCACGACCGACAACCTGGTGTCCTTCTTCCAGTTCACGAGTCAGTATGAGGAGGTCGGCATCAACAAGCCCCAGTGGGTGGAGGTTCGAGAAGCTTTCGTGTCTGCGATCG
>JAJISI010000101.1 GCA_022848805.1 Thermoplasmatota archaeon | reverse complement strand
TACGGTCGAGATATTCAACGGGGACCTCGTCGTCGAGAAGGGAGGCGTCAGCGCCGTGGAGGGGATGCTAGTCGCCAGGGCACTGATGTTCTCATCCGTGTACTACCACAAGACCGTCAGGATCGCGGAGCTGATGCTCGCCAAGGCGGTCGAGATGCTCGGACCGGGGGAGATAGGTGAGATATTCAGGATGACCGATTCGACGCTTCTTTCCCACCTTGTCTCGAAAGGGGGCTACTTCGAAGAGACTGCGGCGCGCATCAAGTACAGAAGGTTGTTCAAGAAGGCGTTCGCGCTGTCCGTCCTTGATGTCGACGAAGGGCAGTGGCCGGCCGTCGACGAACTCGGGGAGATCGCCAAGCGGAGGGCCGTCGAAGAGGATATCGCCCAGAGGGCAGGGGTCGATCCGGGCGAGGTGATAATCGATGTCCCGTCGCATGAGCTGCCCGTCTCGGAGCCGAGGATATCTCTGATCGACATACGCGTCATCGATGGCAGTCGTGTGCGCCTCCTTCCGAAGCTGAGCTCTATAGCGCAGTCGCTCCAGAACAGGCGGGTCCACGAGTGGGCCGTCATGGTAGCTTGCCCCGAGGAGCACAAGGAGAAGGTCGCTAGGGCAGCCAAGAAATCGATCCAGATCTAGCCTTTCATCACGCCCATAGGCCGGAGCCTCGCCACCAGTTTTGATATTCCTGCGCCCTCAGCGATCCTGACCACATCGGACACGTTCTTGTATGCTCCTGGCGCCTCCTCGACGATGCCCCCCTTGGAGGCGGCGCGTACGTATATCCCCTTGTTGCGCAGGTCGGCCACGACTTGGTTGGCGGAGAATCGCCTGGTCGCGGCGGTGCGTGACATCTGCCTCCCCGCCCCGTGACAGGTCGAGCCGAAGGTTTCCGACATCGCTCCAGGGGTACCTACTAGCACGTAGCTCTCGCTGCCCATGTCACCAGGTATCAGCACAGGCTGGCCCACCGACCTGTACCGCTGAGGCACTTCGGACCGCGAGGAATCGAAGGCCCTCGTGGCGCCCTTCCGGTGGACGTAGATCTTCATCTTTCTACCATCGACGGTGTGCTCCTCTAACTTGCAGATATTGTGAGCCACATCGTACACAGAATGCATTTCCATCTCCTCGGCTGACCGTCCGAGCGCCTTCTCGAACGACTCCCTCAGCCCATGGAGTATCAGCTGTCTGTTCGCCCAGGCGAAATTCGCGCCAGCGCTCATAGCGGCGAAGCACTCCCGTCCCTCCTGGGAGTTCACGGGCGCGCACGCCAGCTGCCTGTCGGGCACGCTGATCCCGTACTTCTTGAGCGCTCCCTCCATGACACGTATGTAATCGCTCGCTATCTGATGGCCGCAGCCTCTAGAGCCGGTGTGAATGCTGACCACCACCTGTCCCTCTCCTACGAGCCCGAACGCCGCTGCCGCATCACGATCGAATATCTCGTCGACCTTCTGGATCTCCAGGAAATGGTTGCCTCCTCCGAGGGTGCCGAGCTGCGGGGCTGCCCGTTGCTTCGCCTTCTGCCCCACCTTGGACGAGTCTGCGCCGTCCATGCGACCGTTCTCCTCGCAGGCGACGATGTCGTCTTCCCATCCGTAGCCCTTGGACACCGCCCACTTGGCACCTCCCTCGAGGACATCATCTACCTCGGCGTGCGATAGCCTGACCTTCCCCTTCTCGCCGACGCCCGAGGGGACGTTGTCGAATATCGTGTCGACCAGCGTCTTCACGTTCGGTTCGACATCGTCTACCGTAAGGTTTGTTCGGACGAGCTTCACGCCGCAGTTGATGTCGTAACCGATACCGCCTGGAGATATCACCCCTCGCTCTGAATCGAAAGCAGCGACGCCTCCGATCGGGAAGCCGTACCCCCAGTGGATGTCCGGCATGGCCAACGACCTGTCGACGATGCCCGGGAGACACGCGACGTTCGCCGCCTGCTCGGGTGCGTTGTCGCGTTTGACCATTTCAATCATCTTCTCATCGGAGAAGATCACAGCGTCTGTCGTCATGCAGTTCCTGAAGGATTTCGGTATCCTGTACCTGAAATCGTCGATTTTCTCCAGCGGGCCCGTCCAAGCCAAACCTGTTCACCTACGCGTACCACGCCCACTTGCGTATATCTAGGTTTGGCCCGAAGAGGAGCTGGTTTCCTGCGGGACGTGTGACCACGGCGCGCGTATGGCACATGCTTGTGAGGCCAGATAGATTATATATTGGTAGAACACACTACTCTTCTCCGTTAAGTCAGGCACCTTCCACCAGACGATAGCGTGTACTGACATCGACACTCCTACCGTTCCACTGAGAGGTGTTTGAGCATTGAGCGATGAATCAGTCTACTGCCCGCTGTGTGGCAACAAGGTGTCCACGTACGTAAGCAAATGCCCCTTCTGTTCAACCAAGCTCGAGAGGGTCCTTACCCGGCGTGAACTGGACAAAGTGATCGAGAAGCGTCTGATGCAGCGTCTCGAGTCGGACCGCGCTAAGGACGATGTTCTCTCGAAGGATCTGTTCACTCGCGAGCTCCCGGAGGTCAAGGTGTCCTGTCCGTCCTGTGGCCAGGAGATGGAGCCCGGAGCGGTCAGGTGTTCCCGATGTGGTGTGCCGACCGTGACGGAGGACGAAATGCTCGAGTGCCCAGAATGCGGTGCTGTCGTCGCCCATGGCGCTACCAAGTGTCCGAAGTGCGGCGTCGCGTTCGAGGTGGACCTTCCACAGCTCGCCGAACCCCTGCTCGACCGAGAGGTGGCAGGGATGCAGGAGCCCGAGGAGGAGCCGCCTCCCCCTAGTGGTACGGTCACGACCATCCCTGTCGAGACGGCGGCTCCGGACCGTGGTTTCACCAACGGCAGAGGCGCGGTGAACGGCACGGGGCTCGTCAACGGCACAGGGATGACCAATGGGACCGGCATGACCAACGGCAGGGGCATGATAAACGGCACCAGAGGCGACGCGGGTCCGCCGTCAGGTCGGGGAAGGAGATACTCCACATTGACAAGATGGCCTTTCCTCGCGGTGCTGGTCGCTGTGCTGATTATCATACCCACGTTCATCTACTTCGCGTATTCCACGCAGTCCGGCCCGTTCGAGGTCGATGGCGACTTCTCCGAATGGTCGGATGTCCAGACATTCGATGTGCGGATCGACGCCCCGAGCGCCCCGACGATAGATGTCGATCGATGGGCTGCTAGGAGCGACTCCAACGACATGTACCTCTACATACGAGCGAAAGGGAATATCATGAGCACGACTGTCGTCGACAGCTTCTTCGTGTTCATTGATTCCGATGGCTCGGCGTCGACAGGATACATCGTGGGCTCACTCGGAGCCGATTACTTGATGGAGCTCACAGGATGGGACAACTCTGTCCAGTCGACGTCCGTCATGGTCTTCGACCCTAACGACGAGGTACTCTCACGCGACTGGAACTCATGGGCCCGGATAGGCTCGCTCTCGTATTCGCTAGACGGCTCGGAGCTCGAGGCGAAGGCCGTGCTTCCGATGACGGTGAGCTCCTCGGCCAAGTCCCTGTTGGTGTCGCAGGACGAGCTTGAACGTCGCGCGATCAGCTACGAGGCCCCTTCGGAGGGCGGCCTGCTGATAATCGAGCAGAATTCACTGATCCCGAACGACGGAGTAGTCGTTGGCGAGAGCGATGTGTCGACTCTGCGTCTAAGCGTAACTTGTCAGGGGTCGGAAGGAACGGTCGACAGCGTTTCGTTCACAAGCATCGGTGCTACAACCTCATCTGCGGTTCCTGCGTTCTCGGTTGCCCCAGGTGACGCTCCGCATGTGATCGATGTGAGCGTCGATGTGAGCGCCATCCCGGGTGGACTAGTATCGTTGTCCTTGAATCCGGCCGCATCTGAATGGTCATTCGCGCATGTGGAGGTCGTCGGCGAGGGCGCGTGCGGCTACTACAACGACATACCAGCGTCCATAGAGATAGAT
>JAJISI010000100.1 GCA_022848805.1 Thermoplasmatota archaeon | reverse complement strand
TGTACACGCTCTCGAACAACGTGTGGTATCTCGCCACCCTGCACGGAATCCATGGAATAGGCGCGGCCGCGACCATTGCCCCGGCGATCGCCATGATCGCGGACCACGCGGACACATGCGATCGTGGCAGACAGATGGGGTGGTTCGATTACGCGACCTTCCTCGGATACATAATCGGGGCGGTTGTCGGAGGTTTCCTAATAGACCTCGTAGGCGCCAAGGTCGGGTTCATCATCATGGCGAGCGTCCTTATCGGCTCCGCGCTCATGCTTCAGCTTCTTGTCAGGAAGGAGTCCGTGCGCGTGAAGTCCGAATCGCTCATGGGGTTCAAGAGCCTCAAACAAGTCTTCCGGATCCGAGAGGTCAGGTTGATGTTTCCGATATGGCTGATAATCGCCACGCTCCTGGGGCTTGCCATCACATACCTGCCCCGCATAATGCTGAGTGCAGATGTCAGTGGAAGCACGATCGGCGTCCTATTCGGGGGAGCTGGAATCGCCCTCGGGCTGTTCCAACCGTTCTGGGGCAAGGTCTCCGACATCGTGGGAAGGATTCCCGTGATGGCCTATGGCGTTTTCAGCATATTCGGAGTCGTTATCATGGCGCTCTTCTTCTCTGACTACATCTACACGAGGGTCGGAGATGAGATTGCGTTCAACCTGGTGGGATTAGTCCCGCTCGGCATCCTCGGGCTTGGGGCAGGAGCGTTCGTCCCGGCCGCACTCGCACTCATGGCGGACTCATCGAAAGAGAGCAGCTATGGGGCGACGATGGGACTGTACTCGTTCGCGCTCGGATTCGGCGCGTTCATCGCCGAGAGCATCGGCCTCGGCATCATCATAGCGAGCGGCGGCGACGACGCGCCTACATGGTTGCTGTACTTCGCCGCAGCCCTTATCGCGCTTGCAGTCGTTCTGATGACGGTCTTCTTCATCTCAGGTTTCGTTAGGAAACTCATGAAGAATCGCGGACGGATGCCGGATGATGGTTGTTGATGGATCCCAGGGGGAAGGTGGGGGTCAGATCCTCCGCACTGCCGTCGCGCTTTCTGCCATCATACACGAACCAGTAAGGGTGACCAACATCCGCGCGGGAAGATCGAACCCTGGCCTGTCACCCAGTCATGTGACGAGCATCGAAGCGGTCGCATCCCTGTGCGACGCCATAGTGGACGGGCTGCATCAAGGGTCGAAGGATATCACTTTTGGCCCCGAGGAGCTGCTAGGAGGAGACTTCAGGTTCGACATAGGCACGGCGGGAAGCGTCTCGTTGGTCATGCAGAGCTGCCTGCTCCCGGCGCTGCTGTCAAGGACTTCGACTAGGATGGTACTAACCGGAGGAACCAATGTGAGATGGTCCCCACCGATCGATTATATGCTCGATGTCCATCTGCCCATCATAGAGAAGTTCGGCGCGAGATGCTCGGCGAATATCGTCTCGCGCGGGTTCTTTCCGGAAGGGGGCGGTGAAGTCCTGCTGGAGACTTCGCCGGCCGGCCAGCTGTCGGGCCGTGAACTAGGTCCTGCCGGAAAGGCCATGTGCATCAGAGGCGTCGCATTCTCCCAGAACCTCCCGGAGCATGTTGCCACTCGGATGCGGCACTCGGCAATGAAGGAACTCGTCCGATTCGCCGATGTGAAGTTGTCGACGGAGCACAGGGTCGGGAGGAGCACAGGCGCAGGTATGCTTCTGACGGCTCAGTGCGAGAACGGCGTCCTGGGCGCTTCCGCGCTCGGAGAGAGAGGTGTACGGGCCGAGACGCTTGGCGAGTCCTGTGCAGAAGACCTCGTGGAGACGGTCGACTCCGGCGCTTCAGTGGATGAGCACATGCTCGACCAGATCCTGCCATACATGGCGCTCGCAAAAGGCGGCTCTTCAGTCCTCGCTGAGGAGGTTTCAGAACACGCAAGAACCAACATGCTCGTCATAGAGCAGCTCCTAGACAGAAGATTCTCGATGAAGCAGATGAACGATCTAGTGGAGATCTCTGTGGACTAGCCGTACATGGCTGGGCGGGGTGCGCGCTTGCCGTCCTTCTTAGTGACGGCCTGCGTCTGAATCTCCCTTATGTGTTCCTCTATCCTCTTCGCTTCCTCGAACAGAGGCTTCGCATCGAATTCTATGCCGAGCAAGATCTTGTCGATCGCCTCGAGCACGAGGGCCGCCGCTCTCGCATCGGGAAAGTCAGGATGTGCCTCGGCCAACAGTGTCGCGACGTTGAAATCGTGCTTCCTACCCTCGTTGAGCAGCACACCAGCGACGCCGGATATGACTCCTTCCTCGAAAGGACGGATGTCGTTCTCCTTGAGCAGCTCACGCGCCTGAGGTGTGCTGGCGATACCGAATACGACATCACTTATGTCCGCCGTATCCTTCAGCTCGGGGTCCACGACCAGCCCCTCTGGTGAGACTATCATCCTGCACCGTTGATCCGTCGCCCACTTGACGAGCGTGCGCGCGATCGGGCGGATCAGGGCCCCAGGCGGCTGGAACTCCGAGATGAACGCCACGATCTGATCGCCACGCCGCCCCTTATCACCGGCGTATATCCTCACAGGGCTCAGCGGTTTCGAGTCGCGAATCAGAGAGACCGTTGGGAAGTGCTCGGAATCCATTATCCCTATGTGCTCGAGGTCGAGCACCTTAATCAGATAGTTGGCTGCGATTGAGCTGACGAGGCCTACGCTGGGGAAGCCGTCGATTATCGTCGCGCCCGTCAGGTCCACCCTCTTCAGCTCGTGAATCCGAATGTCTCCGCCGTCCATCAACTGCCTGAATGAGATGGTCGACATATAAGACTTAGGAGAGGGGCTCGGCGAGCCACGATTCGATTACGTACTCCCTAGGAGCCGATGGACCACAAACCTTCTTACCGACGATTGTGATGCACGGAGTGATAGGTTTGAAGGTCATCATCAACTGCGCGATGTCAGCCGATGGCAAAATCGCCACGAAGAATCGCAGACAAACTGCGATTTCGAACGATACTGACAAGAAAAGGGTGCATGTCCTCAGGAACTCGGTGGATGCCGTCCTCGTCGGCATAGGTACGGTCCTCGCCGATGATCCGAAGCTCACCGTGAAGGCGGAATACGTGCAAAGCCCGAAGAACCCTATCAGGATCGTTCTCGACTCCAAGGGGAGGACGCCGCCTGAGGCGATGGTACTGAACGGGGATGCAAAGACGTTGATTGTTACTGCGACGGAGTCCGTCACGGAGTTCTCGAACGCGGAGATGATTCGGTGCGGAAGCGGTCGGGTAGACATCGAGGAACTGTTGCCCATGCTCGAGGAGAGGGGGATTCGAACGCTCCTCGTAGAAGGCGGCTCGGAAATCATCTGGTCCTTTCTCAGGCATCGCCTGGCAGATGAGATCTATATCTTCATAGGAAGCGTGATCATCGGAGGAGATTCGGCACCGACCCCGGCAGGTGGAGAAGGAGCGTTTTCGATTGACGAGGCGGTTACGCTCATGCTCAAGGAAGCGGATGTGATCGGCGACGGAGTGCTTCTGAAGTACGAGGTGGGCAGGTGACGGTCGAGAAGCCACGATTCATCGCCGACAGCATGCTTGGTTCTCTCGCGAAATGGCTCCGCATGTTGGGGTACGACACAGAGTACGCGAGAGACCTCGATGACGATTCGATCGCGAAGCTTGCTGCGAAGGAGGGCAGGCACATTCTCACAAGAGACCGAGCTCTCGCCTCCCAACCTGGCGCGACGATGGTCGAGGGAGATAACATCGACTCTCAGCTGAGGGCGGTCAACGTCAGATACAGCCTGTCGCTCGATGAGGGAGCGATAAGATGTTCGGCATGCAACGGAGCACTGGTCGATCTTCCGAAGGAAGAGGCGACGGGAGTCGTACCCAAAGGAGCGCTGGAGAACAACGACACCTTCTGGAAGTGCGCTGCGTGCGGGAAAGCCTACTGGAAAGGGACGCACTGGCTAGGAATAATGGATAGGCTGCGGAAGCTCAACCTCGCCTAGACTCGGGGCCGTGCAGATGCTCGCTGATTATCTTGCCGCTCGATGAGTTGACGAGCATGGCGCCTCTCTTGCCTTCCACGCACCAAACGGGCAG
>JAJISI010000010.1 GCA_022848805.1 Thermoplasmatota archaeon | reverse complement strand
GCCCTCTGATAGGGACAGATCCAAGAACCAGTATCCGTCACGAAGCGTCGAATCTCCTTGCTCAAATCTTACAGGATGAGAGAACGAAGGACCATCGACAACGCAGGTGTGGTACTCCCCCGCTTCTCCTGAAGGGTCGATGCCGCTGCTCTTGAATACCGCGATCATATTGCGGTCGAGCATACGACCCAGCCATCTCTTGCCTAGGATTCCATCCTTCACCGAGACCACTATCGCCTTGAACCCCTGGGAAACGAGTTCTTCGAGCAACTCGTCCCTGCCGACGTTCCATAACGGCAATTCGGCATCAACGCCCGCTCTGGAACAGACGTCTTCCACCCAGTCTCTGTGCTGAGCGAGGTCTATGTCACCGAACACACCAGCCGAGACGCCTTCAGCCCTTAACTTGCGTGCTTCTTCCAAGAAGTTCCTTTCGTAATCGTCCCAGGAGGTCGCTTTCGTCACAAGACGCATGCCCATCGAGGCTGCCTGCGCCTTGAGGACGTCGAGTGTGAGCCCGTGCCCCCTCGACCGCTGTCCCTCCTCTGTCAGCATGGTCAGCAGAACGGATGGTTTCATGCCGGCCTTGATGGAACGGTGGAGTGCAAGGCACGAATCCTTGCCTCCGCTCCAAGAGCAGAAACACTCAGTACCCGAGGTCAGCATGGTTCACTCTCCTGTAATCGAAAAGAAGAATGAGGCGGGACCTGTCCCGCCTCGACCCGCTCACTTAACGGTTTCCAGCTGGCT
Organism: Thermoplasmatota archaeon; assembly: GCA_022848805.1. Lineage (GTDB taxonomy): Archaea > Thermoplasmatota > Thermoplasmata > UBA10834 > UBA10834 > UBA10834. The sequence continues at coordinate 19,956 of JAJISI010000010.1, read as the reverse complement.
TATGATGTTCCAGATCAGCGTCCTGCCGTGCAGCGGTATGTTTGGGTCGTTCGCGAGCTCGTCCAGGATCATGATCGCGCTGGCGCTCCGGATGTCGAGTGCCTCCTGCTTCTGCTGGAGCCTGGTCTTGGCCTCCGTCGCCCCGCGCCTTATGTTCCTCGGGACCGAAGTATCCTCAGCTAACTGGTCCAACACATCCATTATCTGTCTCAGTTTCGTATCTGCGTCCATAGTGATCACACACCTCTATCTTCATCATGTCAGTCTGTTCACGCCTTCTTCCGGATCCTCATCCTCGGGCTCGCGCACGAGGGCCCCTCTCTCCTTGAAGGTCGTGACAACCATGAAAGTCCTTGTTTCCTTCACGCCTGCGATCTCTGCGACCTCGTCCACGATGAACTTCTTCAGCGCAGCATAGGTAGGAAATCGGGCTTTGGCGATGATGTCCGTGTCGCCCGTGACCAGGAACACATCCTCGATGTGGTCGAAGCCAGCAATCTTCTCTGCGACGTCGTCAGAGCCCTTGGTGTCTATCTTGAAAGTCACAAGAGCCGTGACCTGGTCCTCGCCGTAGTACGACGATATGACCTCTTCGTACTCCTTCTTCTCCTTGTCCTCCACGGGAACGCCTCCTCGTGTCTATCTACGGGTCCAGCATTGGGCTTGGCTTTCGGCGGTCTCCCACGACCCATGGATGAACAGGGACTGGCGTTGACGCGTCTGCGTGCGAACAGTGTGCGCGCGAAGAGAGTCTTGGCACACATCCGTCTCAGAGCCGCGCTCCCTCGAACTCCTCCTGGAGGTCTATGATGACCTGCTCCAGGATCTCCTCGAGGCTCGTGCTACGGTACTCACGCATTCCGCCCAGATCGCTCTGGACCCTAGCCACATAGGCTGCGTTACTCTTCAGAAACTCCACGTTGCACAAGGGTTCTTCCATTCGTGTTCACCCCATCGGCCCTGGGTAACTACCCTGGCCATGGTATGCACGGTGCCGCGCTATGTATCCACTCTTATTTAGAAGTTTCTTAGCACGCTTCATAGGGGGACATATGCCAGGAGAGGTCGGAACGGGAGGTCTAGAACTCCCTCTCCCGGGTTAGAGTGTCTCATTGGACGTATGGCAATCCGATGAACAAAATCGTTCCATGCTACATTGTGACAAGCAGCCAAGTATTATATACACTTCAGTCGCTGCAATCGCTTCGATGAGCTCGGCATTGACGTTCATTATAGCCATTATTAGATGATTCTAGCACATTCATTGCCGAGTTTGTGGACGCCCGTTCTGGAGGAGTCTGCGGAGATGGCCAAATACTATCGGGAACCTGCCGGGGAGACCTTCCCCCAGCTAGAGGAGGAGATCCTCCGCTACTGGCAGGAACGCGACATCCCATCGAAGGTCAGGGAGCGCATGGCAGACGGCGCTCCCCTGGTTTTCTGCGAGGGCCCTCCGACGGTCAACGACCAACCCCACGTGGGGCATGCGCTCACGCGCGCGGTCAAGGATTCGTTTCTGCGGTATCACACGATGAACGGAAGGAAGATAACTCCGAATCTTGCGGGATGGGACTGTCACGGTCTTCCCGTGGAGATAGAGGTCGAGAAGAGCCTCAAACTCGAGACGAAGAAGGCGATCGAGGCGTACGGCATCGGGGCATTCAACGACCTCTGCCGCGAGCGAGTCCTCCGGTTCAGGGCCGACTGGGAGCAGATGAGCCGACGGATAGGTTACTGGCTGGACTACGACAATGCCTACATGACCATGTCGAACGAGTATATCGAGAGCGTATGGTGGGCGGTCAAGGAGTTGCATTCCAAAGGACTTCTCTCGAAGGGTCGCCAGGTGGCGCCGTACTGCTATCGCTGCGGGACGACCCTGAGCAACCACGAGGTCGCCCTTGGTTTCAGGGAGAGGGAGGACCGGTTCGTCATCGCGAGGTTCAAGGTCCGCGACCTGGACGCCACCGCGCTGTCTCACACATCCAGCCCGTGGACGCTAGTCGCGAACACATATCTCGCGGTCCGCCGCGACTGGGATTATGTGATCGTGGAGAAGGACGGCGAGAGGTTGCTGATGTCAGATTCCCATGCCAGGACGATCTCGCCCGGAGCTGCAATAATGGAGAAGGTCAAGGGCGAATCGCTCCTTGAGATGGAGTACGAACCGTTGTTCGATTTCATCCCGCGCACTGCAGGTTCGTTCAAGATAGTGCATTCGGAGGCCATACCGGAGGACGAAGGCACCGGTATAGTCCAGATATCACCGGCGTACGCGATGGACGACTTCGATATAGCTCTGGAGGAGGGCGACGCCATTTTCGACCCCGTCGACGAAGCAGGCCGGTTCACGAACGAAGTTCCCGGGCTGGAAGGAAAGGTCGCTAGAGAGTCTGATGTCGAGATAGTCTCCATGCTAGAAACCTCCGGTCGCCTGTTCGGATGGGGGCTGATGAGGCACTCGTACCCGCTCTGCTGGCGATGCGAAACTCCCCTCATCTACAAACCTAGGGATGCGTGGACGGTCTCGGTATCGAGCGCTCGGAAGCGAATGCAGGAGCTGAATGAGGGGATACGCTGGGTTCCGGAGACTTTCAAGGACGCGAGGTTCGGCAACTTCCTGACCGACGCAAAGGATTGGGTCATCAGTCGTACCCGATACTGGGGCACGCCGCTCCCGATCTGGAGGTGCGATTCGGGGCACGAGCTCTGCATCGGCAGTCTAGAAGAGCTGAGGGACCATGCGACGAAGCCTTTCACCGAGGATATCGACTTGCACAGACCTCACCTGGACAGGATATCCTTGACTTGTCCTGAGTGCAACTCGCCAATGAAGCGCGAGGAGCACGTCCTCGACTGTTGGTTCGACTCCGCCTGCGCTCCATTCGCCCAATACCATTATCCGATTGAAAATATGGAGCAATTCGACGACCATCGCTCGGTCGACTTCGTAAGCGAATCAGTGGACCAGACGAGAGGTTGGTTCTACACATCCCACGCGCTATCCACACTCCTGTTCGACCTGCCCGCGTTCAGGTCGGTGCTGGTGATGGGTCCAGTGTTTGATGAGCACGGCAGGAGGATGCGGAGCGACGCCGATGATGCGGTGGACCCTGGTAAGATATTCGATTCGGTCGGCGCGGACGCATCCCGCCTGTACCTCCTAAGCGCGCCCGTTTGGCAGGATGTCGAGTTCTCGATGGAGAGCGTGAGATCGACGATGGTCAGGAGCTTGACCACGCTCGTGAACGTGTACGCCTTCTTCGCCACAAACGCAAACAGGGTCGGGTACAGAGGCGAGGGCCTGAATAGGAAGACGCACGACCTGGACAGATGGATCCTCTCTCGGCTTAACTCGACCGTGCAGGAGTCCCGGGAGGCGTTCGACTCTCTGGAGGTCCATCTTGCCGTGCGCGCGTTCATCGGGTTCGTGGACGACCTCAGCAACTGGTACCTGCGACGCTCCCGCAAGAGATTCCAACACGAGGGCGACCCTCAGGATCGGTTTTCCGCGTACAGCACGCTTCATGAATGCCTGGCGACAGCGTCGAAGCTTATGGCCCCGATAACTCCCTTCCTCGCGGAAGGCCTGTACAAGAGTTTGAACGGCCCTCTGGATAGCGTGCACCTGGAGTGCTATCCCAAGCCGGACGACCGCTCCAGGAACGTTACACTCGAATCGCAGATGGCGTTGGTGATAGAGGCCGTCGAGGCAGGGAGGTTGGCAAGGCAGAAGGCCGACATAAAACTGAGACAGCCTCTCGACGAGGCGGTCATCGCGGCAGGGGAGGACGGCGTGTGGGTGTTGAGACGGTACGAGAAGATGATCTCCGAAGAGCTCAACGTCAAGCGCGTCGAGTGCGTCGAATCTAGGGAGTCCATGATCGAGCCAGTCGTGTCGCCGAATCTACGTTCGCTCGGTCCGCGCCTGAAGGAGTCAGCTTCAGAGGTCGCCGGCCTGCTAGAGAAGGTGGATGGCAGCCAGATGGTCCACCACCTCTCATCGGCCGGCAAGATCCGCCTTGGCGGTTTCGACATCTTCGAGGAGGACATAGTCGTCACTGAGAGGGAGAAGGCAGGATACTCGCATGCAGAGGTCGGGAGAGTGCACGTCTACATATCCACCCCTATCATGTCAAAGCTGAGGTTCGAAGGTCTTTCTAGAGAGGTCACGAGACGCATCCAGCACATGCGTAAAGAGCTGGGGTTGGAGTTCGGTGAGCAGATCGTCGTAGAGTACTCGGCGCACGATGACATAGAACATGCGATATCTTCGTACCAGGATACGATCGAGAAGGATACGAACGCCAAGTCGCTCGTCAAGAGGTCTGCGATAGAGGGTGGGAAGAAGTGGGTCATCAACAAGATGCCGTTCGAGGCGTCCGTCAGGAGGGTTTGATCCGGACTCTCCTACCCTCCATGGCCACATCCTTCTCCATAAGATAAGCGTCCTTTCCCCGCGAGTAATATCCTCCGATGACATTGTTTATGCGATATCCGTTGGCTTCGTAGAGCTTGATCGCATCGATGTTATCCACGGCCACTTCCAGCAGGAAGTGGGTGATGCCTCTGGCGCGGAACTCCATCTCGCACGCTTCTAGAAGCCTGTTCCCCACGCCCTTGCCTCTATGGTCCCCGAGCACTGCCACGGAGCCGATCCTGCCGCAGCCGAGCCTGGAAGAGGCCGTGCCCATTGCCGACCCCACGATACCGTCCTTCGTCACGGCGACGACGGCGAAGGCGTCCTTCCGAGCGAGATACGCCCTCACGGTGTCGCTGTCGAAACGCTCGTTGCCGAAGCACATATCCTCGATTCGCATCATCCCTTCGAGGTCCCCGGGGGCCGCCAGGCGTATCTTCACGATGTTGGTCATGCTAGTCCGCAAATAAGTCGATTCCCTCGCTCCGAAGGTCTTATATTCGGTCTGGGTCTTCAGCATCTGGATGCAGTCGGTCAAGCAGGTGCTGTCAGGCGAGATGCTCGGAAAGCCTGTTGCTGTCCGGGGCTGGGTTTATCGTATCCGAAGCAGCGGATCCATCATATTCGCGATAATCAGGGATTCTACGGGTATCGTCCAGGTCACCGTCAAGAAAGGCGCCGTCCCGGAACCCGATTTCGAGGCTGCGGCGAGTTCCGGCATCGAATCGTCCGTAACCGTCGAGGGCACGCTCGCGGAGGACAAGCGCGCCCCCGGAGGATACGAGGTCCGTGCGACCGGTTTCACCGTCGTCGGCCCGTCCGAGCCGTTCCCTATCACAGAGTACCAGAGTACCGAGCTGTTGCTCGACCAGCGCCATCTCTGGATACGCTCCCGCGAGCAGACTGCGGTTATGAAGATCAAGGATTCCCTGCTGAGGGGGGCGCGGAACTGGTTCCACGAGAACGACTATGTGGAGGTCACCCCTCCGATAATCACGGGCGTCTCCGCTGAGGACAGCACGACCCTCTTCCAGCTGAAGTACTTTGACAGGTTCGCGTATCTTTCGCAGTCGGCTCAGTTCTACCTTGAGTCGTTGATATATTCGTGCGAGCGCGTCTGGGCCCTCACGCCGTCCTTCAGGGCGGAGAAGTCGAGGACTCCCAGGCATCTGACGGAGTTCTGGCACCTCGAGATGGAGGCCGCTTGGGTCGACAACGAGGGTAACATGAAGGTACAGGAGGAGCTCCTGTCGGCCATGCTGAGCTCAGCAACTGACGAGTGCGCGGCAGAGCTCAGACACCTGGGCAGGAATCCCGCCATGCTGAGCAAGATATCGCCGCCGTTCGAGCGCATGTCATACTCGGAAGCTATGGATGAGCTGCAGAAGAAGGGGTGTGACGTGTCATGGGGTTCCGACCTCGGTGCTGTCGAGGAGCGGGAACTGACGAAGGACAAGGAGCAGCCGGTGTTCGTCGTCAACTATCCGAAGGAGCTGAAGCCGTTCTACATGAAGGAGAACCCCGACGACGCGAGGACGTATAAGAACAGCGATCTGCTCGCACCCGAGGGATACGGCGAGATCATCGGCGGAAGCGAGAGGGAGACGGACAACGCCCTCCTTATCGAGAGGCTCAGGGACGTCGGTGAGAACATGGAGAACTACCAGTGGTACCTGGACCTCCGGAAGTATGGCTCAGTGCCTCATTCCGGGTTCGGCCTGGGGCTGGAGCGCACCGTCACATGGATATGCAAGCTTGAGCACATACGCGACGCGATACCTTTCCCGCGTACCATCGCTAGAGTGTACCCGTGAGGTGCAGGTGCCCCGCGGTCACCCCTGTCCCGCCATTCGTCTGCAGTATTCTGTGTAAACTCCGACCGCGCGGACCACCTGGTCGACTTCTACGCTCTCGTCGACGACATGGGCCTGTGTCGGTTCTCCGGGGCCACACACCATCAGCTTCGAGTTGTCTTGTTTGAACATGACCATCTCAGTGGCGTAGGGGACGCCTATGATGCCCGAATCTCCACCTACGACCTCGCGTAAGGTTTCGACTGCTGGCAGGGACGGGTCCGTCTCCACCGACTCTAGCCGGTGGAGCACCTCGACCTCATATTCGGCTCCTCCGAGCCTCTTCTTCACCATGTCGACAACGTCATCCCCGGTCATGTCGGGCGGGAACCGGGAATCTATCTCCACCTCGCAGCAATCGGGTATCACGTTCATCTGCGTCCCGCCATGTATCGTATCTACGCTGATCGTCAGCCCCTCGATTGGGTTCTCTGGGATCTTCTGAAGCTCCTCGAGCCCGCGCAGCATGGACAGCATCTTCGTAATGGCGTTGTCTCCCAGCTGCGGCATGCTGGCATGCGCGCTCGTGCCGGACGTGCGCACCGCGAACTGGATCAACCCCTTCTCTCTGAGGACTATGTCGAAATCGCTCGGTTCCGCGATGACTACTGCTGGCGCGTCACCGAGTTCGTGCGCATGGGCCACCGCCTTCGCGCCGTTCATGGATATCTCTTCGTCGAGCGTGAGGCACACGGAGAAGGGCACATCAGTCCCGGCCAGCTCCTCGGCGGTTAGCAGTATCGCGGCGCATCCCGCCTTCATGTCCGCCGCCCCCCTTCCGAACATCCTTCCGCCGACGACCTCCCCCTGCTCCTTGGACCAACCGTTCCCGATCGAGACAGTGTCCAGGTGACCAGAGAGCACGACCCCTCCCTTCCCGGACCGTGCGAATATCGCAGGCTTGTCCTCCGACCCGTAGAGTTTGTGTCCGAGACCGAGGCCGCCGAGGATGCCGGTCACGCGGTCGACCATGGGGCTAGCATCGTCCTCCTTTGCGCTTCTGAGTAGTATCAGTTCCTTCAGCAGTCCCTCCGCCTTCTCACGCAACGCCATCACCTGGCCTTGCCACCCTTCGCGATGTGCTCCGCCAGCTTAACCAGGAGCTTCGATAGGCTGCGCATGTCAGCCAGGCTAGCGCACTCGGTCGGGGCGTGGGTGTACTTCATGGGTATGCCCAGAGGCATGATCAGCGCGCCGAACTCCTGGATGGCCGCGCCGTCCGTTCCACCGCCTCCGGAGCCGTATTGAATCGTGATCTTGGCCTTGCGGGAGACCTCCTCTACCATCTTCCTGAGCTTAGGAGATGCGATGGCCGCGTGGTCGAACATCCTCATCGCAGGCCCCCCGCCTATCAGTATCTTCTCGTACACGTCACCCTGCATGGGTGCGTCCGTCGTGGTCATGGTGTCTATCGCGAACACGTATTCCGGTCTGAGTGAGAACCCGACCACCTTCGCCCCTCGGAGACCTATCTCCTCCTGCACGCTGAAGACGAAGCTCAGCCTAGCCGGGAGGTTTCTACCCTTGACGGCTTTCATGGCGTCCAAGAGCACGGCGCAGCCGGCCCGGTCGTCGATCCCCCTAGCGCACATGACATCCTTCCCAAGGTACGAGATGTCCTTTTTGAGGACCATCGGGTCGAGGACGCGCACTCCGAGTCTCTCCGTCGCCTTCCTGTTTCTCGTTCCCACATCGACTCGTACCTCCTCCCAACTGACGACCTTCTTACGGTCGTCGCTCTCCGTCATCAGATGGGGCGGCTTGAGACCTATTACGCCAGTTACGATGCCCTTCTGCGTCTTGATCTCCACCACCCTGCCGACCAGGGTGCGGTCGTCTATCCCGCCGACCTTGCGGATCCTGAGAGAGCCATCATCCTCCATCTTCGTCACGACGAGGCCGAGTTCGTCCATGTGCGCTATGAAGACAATGTGCGGTCCTTTGGTGCCTATGGTGGTTATGAGATTGCCGATGTTGTCCTCTTTCGCAGGCAGCTTCATCGTCTTCAGCTTCGCTCGAATGCACTCCCGGATGTCGTCCTCGTATCCGGACACACCCGGTATCATGATCATTTCCTCAAGCAGTTCCTTCATTTCGGAGTCCTCCTCACAAAAGGTTTTTCGGTTACCTGGGCGCTCACGAGCTTCTCCCTGATGCGAACCTCAAGGGCCGTGCCTGGCGCGGATAGCTCAGGGGGGACGTACCCGAGCGCGATCCCGACTCTGAGAACGGGCGAGAGCGTGCCGCTCGTCACGACGCCGACATCCTTGTCGTCAGAGACGATACCGTAGCCGTGTCGGGGTATGCCTTTGTCCTTCAATACTATGCCCACAAGGACCGGGTAACCTCCGGCCGTCTTCTGCTGTTCGAGAGCCTGTCTGCCGATGAAGTCGTGGTTCCAATCCACGACCCATCGGGGGCCGGTCTGCAGGGTGGTCTGGGCGCCGTCGAAGTCCGTGCCCGATAGCAGCAACCCCTTCTCTAGCCTCAGAGTGTCTCTGGCTCCGAGTCCGATCGGCTTCACCCCGGCATCCGCGCCATTCTCCATCAGAGCGCGCCAGACCGTCGTAGCGACACCGTTCTCACAGACGATCTCGAACCCGTCCTCTCCAGTGTATCCCGTCCTTGAGAGGAGCGCGGGTGCGCCCTCCGCTCCCGCGTTGACTATCTGCCTGTTCGTCAGCAATGGGCACGAAGCGCCCTTCCCGCCTCCTGCCATGCGGTCGAGCGCCGCGAAGATCGCCCAGAACGACCGCAGGCCCGTGAGGTCTGCGGTCGTCAGCCCCTTCACGGCCTCCTCCGCTCCTGGCCCCTGGACCGCGATAGTGGCGAGTGAGTCGGACAGGTTCAGGACCTCTTGTCCTCGGGCGTGCCTACCGACCCAGCCAAACATCCTCTCCGTCGTGGCGGCGTTCGGCACCATGAGAAACTCCTCAGGTCCGATGGGCGTGACGATCGTGTCGTCGAGGATCGCGCCGTCCTCTCCCAGGATGTGCGAGTAGACGCATCTGCCCGGGGGAGCGTTCACGACGTCGTTGGTCATGAGTCTCCCGACGAGTTCTCCAGCACCTGCCCCGCGGACGACCACGTTGCCCATGTGGGACACATCGAAAAGTCCGCAGCGCGAGCGCACCGTCATGTGCTCGTCCAAGACGGATGTGTACCTGATCGGCATCTCCCAGCCCGCGAACGGGACCATCTTCGCCCCCAGCGTCACGTGCTCCCCGTGCAGCGGAGTCCTCTTCATCGTCTCCTGAATCATAGCGGCATGTCAAAAGCTTTGGGAACCTAAAACACGGAGCGCACCGGCCGCTCGCCCGGGTCTATCTGTACTGGTCTATCAGGTTCGTGAGGTCTTTTTCGAGGGTGACGCTCATCGACGGCTGCTCGATGACCTCTACATTCCTCTCCAGCAGCGCTAGCTCCTTCTCGCTGAACGCGGTGGGGCTGATAGGAATGAGAACGGTCGACTTGCTCTGCATCACCTGTTCGTTCACGTGCTCCATGAACCGCAGCACCTGCTGGAAACCGTTGTTGATGACGAGATATTCGAGCCCGTCGATTATCACGATGCATCTCTCGTATCGCTCTATGAACGACGATATTATTGTCGCGAGCGTGCCGATGCTGGTCGGGTTGTGCTGGTCCTTCCCCGGCGAGTGGCTGAGCCATATGACGCGCGTGTCCCCCAGGTTGAAAGTATTCCTGAGCTTGCTCGGGAACTGCCTCGTCACGCACAGGCCCGGCAGGCCGTCGGCCACATCGTTTTCGAAAAGCGCGAAGGCCAGGAAGGGCTTGCGCTCCCTGACAACGTAACACATCCCCTGCTCTAGATCAATAAATTCCAGCGCAGGTTTATCATCGTTCAACCCTGCCATACCTCCGCCAAATATCCCGACTGAAACGGTGATATATAAACGTGACCGTTTCCGTCTGAAAGCCACCAGCGCGAATGCCCACTATTCACCATCCAATAGCTGAGTGACTTTCTGCTCCAGAACCTTCGCGGGTATGTCCAGCAATTTGATCACCGTGGTCTTGCCAGATATGCCGGGGCCGCTCTTCTTGGCGCTCACGATGCCGAGGGCGTCGAGATCTTTCATCAATCCCCAGAAAGCAGTGTGCGCCCTCGACTTCTCCTCGTACTCCTCACACGCGACTTTGTACGCCGATTCCGTTTCGCGGGTCGTTATGAATGCCTTGCCCTTCACACTCCTTGCGATCGCGAGCAGCGTGAGCCGTTGATGCCTGTCGAGGTCCGTTAGCTTCGACTCCGTTATGGAGCTATACGCCTCCGCCTTGGCTCCCCTGACGTGCTCCACAGAGGTGCTCCCAGCCCCCTCCTCGTCAGCGAGCATGCCGGTCTTCTCGAGGATCTCGATGGCGAAGCGCGCGTCCCCCCACTCAGAGGCGACCTCGGCTACCAGGTCGACCGCGTCGTCGCCCATCACGCCGTCGTGGAACGCCAGCTCCGCCCTATGCGCCACGATGTCCTTCAGCTCGTCGTATGTGTACTTCCCGAACTCTATCGCGTTCGTCCGTTTGAACGTGCTGGCGGACGCGGCGTCCAGGAGGTCGAAGATGTTCTTCTGCGATATCAGCACCAGGGAGATGTACTCTCTCCCGTCGACCTTCTCCTCGCCGAACCTCGTCAACTTGTACACGAGATCCGGCCCCGCCTTCTTAAGCAACACATCGGCCTCGTCTAGGACGATGACCATGTGCATCTTGCGCTTCTCGAGGTCCTTCCGCAGTATCTGTAGCATCTCCGTGATGGAGAAGCCGCGGTCGGGAAAGTTCGGCTGGAAGTGGTTCACCACCTGCAGGATCACGCTCGACTCGCTGTTCCGCTGCCTGCAGTTCACTATCGTCCAGTCGATCGTCTTCTGGTGCTTCTCCCCGTACTCCTTGAGGTCCATGCAGAACCGCTTCGAGGTGGCGGTCTTGCCGGTTCCAACGCTGCCTATGAGGACGGCGTTCTGCGAGAAATCGGAGTTCAGGACCGGTCGGAAGAGCATTATCAGTCTCTTCATCTGCTCCTCTCGGTGTACTAGCTTCTGGGGCACGTAATCGAACGATAGGGTACGTTGGTCCTTGAACACACTCTTACCTGTTGCATCCCACATCTGGTTCAGCCTGGCCGGTCCTCGCTATCGACTTCGGCATATTTGAAACGATTTGCGCTGGTAGGTCGGGCGACCCCTTCGTGACGACCCAAAAACGATTTATCCTTATAGTACGGTCGAAGGTGAAGGTGGAATCATGCCGTCTGAAGATGATATAATCAACACGCTCCTGAAGGGAACGAAGACGATGTTGAGCTCGGAGACGCTGCTGGTCGATGCCGTTCAGGACATGGTCCGGGACGAGATCAAGAAGCATATCAGACAGACGATCGATTCGGACCCTGAGCTGAAGAAGGAGATGTCCGATGCCGTCAAGATGCTTATGGAGGCGAAGATCCGCGAGGGCCTGGCGGTCCTTAAGCTCGCAAAAGGCGGTGCCAAGCTGGGGCTGGCACTCGTCCCACCAGAACTCCGCAAGGAGATGGGACAGGAGCTGGTGTCGATGTTCGAGAAAGAAGTGAGCACCATTCTTGAGCACGACTAGCCCAGCGAACCCTGACAGGACGTCACGGCCGCTGTGCTGGTCCGTCCTCCGGCTCCCCGTCGAAATTGATATTTCTAGAAGGGGTTTTCAGAGAGATCCGGACGGGCACGATCATCCGAACAGCGCGCTGAGACCAGCAGCAGCCTCTTCCTCGGAGACCTTCTCTTCCTTCTTCTCTTCTTTCTTATCTTCCTTCTTATCGGCGGGTCCTGCAGCTGGTGCCGGTCCGGCGGCTGCCGCTGCTGGCACGGCGACGGCGGTTGCAATCGCCTCGTCGATGTCGACGCCTTCCAGTGAGGCGGTCAGCGCCTTCACACGGGCGGCGTCTGCCTCGACACCTGCAGCCTTCAAGACGTTCGTAATGTTCTCCTCTGTCACCGGCTTCTTCGCCGCGTGCAGGACCATCGCGCTGTATACGTACTCCATTCTTCTGCCTCCTTTAGCTAGATTATCCGAATAGTGTCCCCAGGCCAGCCGCGGCCTATTCCTTGGAGACCTTCTCCTCTTCCTTCTTGTCCTTGTCGTCTTTCTTGTCGCCCTTGTTCTTCTCTGCGTCGTCCTCCTTGGGCGACGGGGTCGGGGCGGCGCTCGGCTTGCTTTTCTGGCCATCGTCCAACGCGTCCGGCGCTTTCGACGCGATGGACCTCATCTGTGCGTTGGCCTTGACGAGCATCATCTTGATGGTCTCGTTGTTGGCTATGTTCGCATTGACTGCGAGGTTGAGCGCGTTCGTGTGGGCCTTGGCGAGCAACGGTTTCGTCGATGCCTCGGTAGGGAATGCGGCGAACACCGACAGGTTCAGCACGCTCGTGGCGGCCAGCTGGACCTTCGCTAGGTACTCGGCGTCGTCCACGGCGAGGACCTCCTTGGCGAACACCATGCCTTCCTCGTACGCGGCGCGCAGATCGAGACCTATTGTGATCGGGAGTATCTCGAGTTTGGTCAGCACGAGGGCGACTTCTCTCGATATCTCGTCGCCCATCTTAACGAGCAACTTGTCCCTCTTGATGACGACCTTCCCCTGCTCTATCGCGGCGGGAAGACCTGCCTTCTGGAGATCGCCCACCACCGGGCCGGGTTTGAACGGCGTGTCCCCTGCCTTGATCTCTATGTCGTCGGGTGCGATCTCGCCTCCCCTGGCGGGCATCTTCGTCTTGGTCCGGTCGAGCTGCTTGAACAACCTGAACGGATTGAGATCGGAAGTCACGACGGCGCACTGCCCCTCGACTGAGCCAGCCAGCTCGTCGACGCCCTTGAGCGTCTTCCCAGCCTCCTCGATAGCACGCTTCATCAGGGAGTTCTTGATCATGGTGATCTGGACCCTGCCCCTCAGGTCGGTCCTCATGGTCTGGAACGCTGGTGCAGGGACGCCTCTGACATCGATGATGCCGACGACCTTGCAGCCTGCGATATGGGTCGCTAGCTTGGTCACGGCCTCTTTCTTCCAAGGTGCTACGTGCGCGGTCATCTCAGACCACCCTGAACGAGCGGCCCATGGTGGTCTTGATGTAGGCCGACCTGATGTTCTGCTTCCCCCTATCGAGCTTCGCTATGATCCTGCTCATCACAAGGTCGATATTCTCCGCCAGGTGCTCCGGCGGCATGTCCTTTGCGCCGACCGGCAGGTGGAAGGTCAACTTGTCCCTCGTCCTTACGGTCACGCTCGATCGGAGGTTTTCTATTATGGGCCCGGGGTCCGATCCCGCCGGAATCGGCTTCGGCATCTTACCACGGGGTGCGAGTATTATGCCCAGGCGCTTACCGATGGTCGGCATCAGGGGGGCCTCGGCGACGAAGTAGTCGCTGGATCCAGCTAGCTTCCTGGCTTTGGCCTTGTCGGATGCCAGGTCATCTATCTCCTCCGGCTGCACGACCAAGTCCGCCACGCCCTTCGCCTTGACGGCCATCTCTGAGCCGCCGAAGACGCCTATCTTGACGGTCTTGCCGCGTCCGTGCGGGAGCACGATGTCTTCCTGGATACGGTTCTTGGGGTTCGAGAGGTCTACATCTCTCAGGTTGATTGCCAGTTCGACGGTCTCGAGAAAATTCCGCTTCTTCGATTCGGCCTGAAGCTTCTTGATTGTCTCTATGAGGCGCTGGTCTACCAAGGTACATCCCTCCGGTGTAGTGCACGCGAGCACAGAGCTCTCCTACACTCCTAGGGATTTGAGCGAATGCCGAATTGGTTTATAAGCCTTTTGGACGCGGCCAGGCGCTGAAGCGCGCGACCCGAAGCCCATCGACAACTGCCGGACCATGCATCGGAATGATTTAACCCCTTCGAAAACCTTTCTGGTCGGGTAAGTCCGGGGGATAGGTTGGCGAGGAAGATTGTAATGGTGGGCGGCGGCTGCGGCGGCGGCACTGCTGCCCAGTTCGCGAGAAAGATCGATAGAAACGCCGAGGTCACCATCGTCGAACAGGAGACTTATCCCCAGTACTCCCGATGCGGTCTTCCCTACGGCATCTCGGGCGTGGTTCCAGAGCTCACGAACCTGATCGAGGCGCCTGAGGAGCGGCTCAAGAAGAGCAGGATAGCCGTGCTCCTCGGTTCTAGTGTCTCCAGGGTGGACGCAGCAGAGAAGGTCGCCCATGTCGACCGTTCCGATGGCGAGAAGCTAGAGCTGTCATATGACTCGGTGGTGTTGGCCACGGGTGCGAGTGCCTCCGTACCTCCTATCAAGGGTGCGTTCGCTGGCGGAGCCTCGCAAGGCCCGCTCAAGGCTGGGGTCTACGTCCTGCGGACCATCGAGGATGCCAGGGGCATACAGACCCTCGCGTCGAAGGGGAAGCGCGCGGTCGTGATCGGAGCCGGCCTGGTGGGGCTCGAGGTGGCCGAGGCGCTCATGATGCGCGGCTGCAAGGTTACGATAATCGAGTACCTCCCGAGCTGCATCCTGGCGATGGTCGACGACGACATGGCTCAGTTGATGGCATCGGCCATAGAGCGAAACGGCGTCAAGATGTTCACGGAGTACGAGGTGACCGAGATTCTCGGCGAGGAGAAGGCCAACTGCGCCGTCGCGGTCGATCGCAAGACCGGTGAGGAGCGGACCTTCTACGCCGATGTGATAGTTTTCGCCACCGGTCAGCGAGGTGAGACGGCACTCGCCAAGCAGGTTGGATGCAACACGGGAGAGACGAAGCAGATAATCGTCGACGACCGCTGCGAGACATCCGTCGAAGGGGTGTACTCCGTCGGCGATTGCACGGAGTATCCTGAGTTCGTGACGGGGAAGCCCACTGCTAGCGGTCTCGGTACCATCGCCGTCAAGATGGCCATAGTGGCCGGCGTGAACGCCGCAGGAGGGGACGAGAGGCTGCCGAAAGGCTTCCTCCAGACACGCGCGACTGAGCCCTTCGGCTGCCAGGTGGCGGCGGTCGGTCCGACCTTCGCCCAGCTGGAAGTGGCAGGTATCAGGCCTGTGATCGGCAAAGTCAGGGGATTCACGTTGCCGGACTACTTTCCCGGCAGGAAGGAGATATACGTGAAAGTGTTGGCCCACCCGGCCGACGGGAGAATACTGGCCGCACAGATCGTCGGCGAATCCCGCGTTCACATGCGGATAAACGCTTTCGTCGCAGCGATACAGGCAGGAATGACCGTGCACGATTTCGCCAAGCTCGAGACCGCTTACTGTCCACCGGCAGCGCCTACGATCGACGTGATCACCATCGCGTGCGAGGCCGTCCGACTCAAGATGAAGCGGATGAAGCCTAAGCAAGCTCCCGTTGTAACAGGATGAGGCGGCGTCGCGAGAATGTCCGTGCTCGCTCTCAGAACAGCCCTTGATACTCGCCATCGTCGATATCGGCGATGACCTTGCGCGGGTTCTTGCCGTCGACGGTCACGCCCATGGACACGCAGGTCCCGACGACCTCCCTGAACCCGGCCTTCTTGTCCTTCGCGAGCATCGAATCCTTCTTCATCTCCGCGATCTTGGCGACCTGCTTCACGGTCAGGTCGCCCACGAAATCCGAGTTCGGCTTGCCGCTGCCCTTCTCGAGACCCAGCTCCTTCATGATGAGCGCGGTCGTGGGGGGCGTGCCTACCTTGATCTCGAACTCCTTGGTCTTCGGGTCGATCATCAGCGTGACGGGCACCTTCATGCCAGCGAACGCCTTGGTCTTCTCGTTTATCGCGCCGACTACCTGGATCACATTGACACCGAGCGGGCCTAGCGCAGGCCCGAGCGGTGGACCTGGGGTCGCCTTGCCCCCGTCCACAAGAACTTCAAGCTTGTCTACCATCTTATTCACTTCTCCTTCTCGAGCACTCGTACATGATCTCCGCGGATCGTGACTGGTATCGGGACCATCGCCTCGAACAGTTCGACGGTGATCTCCTCCTTCGCCTCGTCTATCTGCTGCACCCGGGCCTTCTCTCCCTTGAACGGACCGGCGATGAGCTCGACGATGTCCCCCTCGACTATGCCCGACACGATGGGTTTCGGCGTCAGGAAATGCTCTATCTCATCGAGGCTGGTCTCGCCTTTCACGAGCCCGCGCGTCCTCCGCACGCCCTTCACTGCCTCTCGGAGGGCGTCCGTGTTCATGGCCTCGACGAAGACGTATCCACGTATGGTCGCCGGTGACAGTATGGCGAACACGCCTATCGGCTTGCCCTTCGCCCTGCTGGCGAGGGAGTCCGTCACGGTCTTCTCGTGTCCGATGGACGTCTTCACTGCGAGGACCGACTGTCTCGCCGACGCCTGGAGCGTGGCGACATCCGAGACGCTCGGGTCGTCCTTGAGGTTCACGTTGACCAGAACGGTTATCTTGTCGCCGTACCGAGCGCCGGTGGGCGACATCACATTGAGCGTGAAGGTCTTCTCGTTGCCTGGCATTATGTCGAACTCGCGACTCTCCTCGACTTCGGCGGTCGGTGAGTTCTCCCAAACCACTCCGAGCGGGTCGTAGAGCTTCACGAACCACTCTGGGGAACCTTCCTCGGTCGCTGCGAAGACGGTGTCGACCTTGACCACGACCGTGTGGCGCTGCCCGTCATCGGGTATCTTAAGGGTCATCTCGAAGTCCGAGCTGTCTCCAGATGCCATGCTCCGCTTCGTCTCTCCCTGGGCCTCCAGTTTCAGAGACTTGTCGACAGGCTGCGGCTCAAGCACCTTCTCCGGCTCCTTCTTGGTCGGCTCAGCATTGTCAAAGATTCCCAAAATCATCCCTCATGAATGTGTCATGACCGCCACGATGACAGTCTATCCGAACGCCCTCGCTACCATGGCCGATCCGTACTCGAAGAGCCAGTAGATAAGGAAGCCCAGACCGCCCAAGAGCATCAGCCCTATCGCCACTATCTGGCTTATCCTGACGTACTCCTCGCCGGAGGGTTTCCGTGCCATCTTGAGCACGCGGCCGTATTTGCCCTTGCCGATGTGTCTCGTCTTCTCCTCGATCTTCCTCTGAAGATCCCAGGATCTCTCGACTATGTCACTCATCGCGGTCCTTTCCTAGTACAGTAACTACTTAATAAAGTCTAGTCCCAGCTCTTTCCCCTTCTTACCCTTTGGCGGGCCGAATATGTGCTTGGACTTGACGCCGGTTATGACGACCATCACGCGCATGGTGTCGTCGAGAGTCTCGTCGACCGCGGCACCCCATATTATCCTCGCGTTGGCGTTGATCTTGGACTGGATTATCTGCGCGACCTCTTCCGCCTCCTTGACCGTCATGCCGGAGCCGCCCGTGACGTTCACGAGCGCCGCGGTCGCCTGACTGATGTCGAGCTCTATCAGGGGTGAGTTGATGGCCTCGGTGACGGCCGCCACGGCCCTATCGTCATCGTCCGATTCACCCAAACCTATCATCGCGACGCCGCCGGCCTTCAGGACGGTCCTGATGTCGTTGAAGTCCAGGTTCACCAGGCCGGGTTTCGTCACGATCTCGGTGATGCCCTTGATCGCTCTCATGAGCACCTCGTCCGCCACCTTGAATGCGGCGTTCAGGGACAGCTTCGGAACGAGGTCTATCAGCTTGTCGTTGGGTATCACTATGACTGTGTCGGCCACGTTCCTCAGGCGGTCGAGGCCCCAATCGGCGTTCTCCGCTCTGATCACTCCCTCCGCCTTGAACGGATACGTGCATATGCATATCGCGAGTGCCCCGAGTTCTTTCGCTATCTGGGCGATGAGCGGCGCGGAGCCGGTTCCGGTCCCCCCTCCGAGGCCGCAAGTCACGAAGACGACATCGGCATCCTTCAGGGCGGCCTTGAGCTCCTCCTCCGCTTCCCTGGCAGCTTCTTCCCCCACCTGTGGGAGTGCACCCGCGCCGAGGCCTTTGGTGACTCTCTTGCCTAGGAGTATCTTGTGCGGCGCCCTTGTCATGAGCAGATGCTGAGCGTCCGTGTTGGCCGCGTAGAGCTCGGCCCCGACTATGCCAGCCTCCGCCAGGCGGTTGACGGTGTTGCATCCTCCGCCTCCGCAGCCTATGATCTTTATGGTCGTTCTGAGGTCGTGCAGTATCCTCTGCAGCTCCTCGTCTTCCGCTGTGAATGCTCGAATGCCGTCCGGAGAAATCTTCGTGTGCTCCTCCTCCACGTCGGCAAGGGCACTGTCGATGAGCGATTTCATGTCTGACCTCCATGATGCATTAACATCTAACTAGATGATAATATGCCAGTTGCGGGTCGAGCCCGCCGGCTTTTTGACCGTAGCTTATTGGGTCTCTTAAAAGTTTCGGCACAGCGGAGGACGATTCTCAGCGCACCAGTTCGACCTCGCCCATGCCCTTGAGCCGGCGTTCTCCCTGCTTCCCGAGTATCTGCTTCGACTTCACGCCCGTCGCGACGATCATGACCTTGACGGTCTTGTCGAGTGCAGGGTCGACAGCTGCGCCCCATATGATTCTGGCGTTCGGGCCCACGCGCGACTGGATCTCCTCGGCGGCCCTCTCTGCCTCCGAGATGGTCATGTCGGTGCCGCCGATGACGTCCACGAGCACGCCGTTCGCCTCGCTTATGTCCACCTCGAGCAGTGGCGAGTTGATCGCCTGGTCGATGGCCTCAGTAATCCTCTCGTCTCCGGGTGCGTCCGATTCGCCCAGCCCCATCATCGCGACGCCCGCGCCCTTCATGATGGTCTTGACGTCGTTGAAGTCGAGGTTGACGAGTCCCGGCCTGGTGATGACCTCCGTCAATCCCTTGATCGACCTCATGAGCACCTCGTCCGTCACCTTGAACGCGGCGTTCAGGGACAACCTCGGAACGAGGTCGAGGAGCTTGTCGTTCGGGATGACTATGACTGTGTCGGAGGCGTCTCTGAGCTTCTCTAGACCCCACTCGGCGTTTTCCATCCTCATGCGCCCCTCGCCTCCGAAGGGCAGCGTGGCAATCGAGATCGTGAGCGCGCCCATCTCTTTCGCCAAGCGTGCGACCACAGGCGCCCCGCCCGTACCCGTGCCGCCTCCCAACCCGCACGTGACGAAGCAGATGTGAGTGTCGGCAAGGATCTTCTTCAGGTCGTCCTCGGCCTCCCTCGCGGCCTCTTCCCCCACCTGCGGGAGCGCGCCTGCGCCGAGACCTCTGGTGGTCCTCCTTCCGAGGAGTATCTTATGCGGTACTCTCAATACGAGGAGATGCTGCGCGTCGGTGTTCGCGGCGAACACCTCGGCTCCGACGATACCCTCGTCGTTGACACGTGAAATCGTGTTCGTGCCGGCTCCTCCGACTCCGATTATCTTTATGTTCGTTTTCAGGCCGCGGAGAATCTCTTCGAGCTCCTGATCGACTCTCTGATCCTGGAACGCAGCGGTTTCTGATCCGCTGCTAGCATCCACAGTCGACTCTCGTGCCAGCGCATCTTCGACAAGCGATCTCATCATGATATTGCCACCATCCCTGAGGCGTTTGAGATGATGCACTTCGATATGTTTAAGTGCATCCCTCGCGCGCGCTGCGCGCATTTTATATATCATCCTGTGGGTATAAATATCTTGTTCCAGGCGGGGTCTCCCCAGCGTTTGCTCCGGTGGCGCTTCCTTCAACAGTTTTTTCATCTCTAACTGTGATTATTTCCACGTGAGGATTCGCGCACACGTGTTGTTCGAAGGGAAGGTGCAGGG
>JAJISI010000001.1 GCA_022848805.1 Thermoplasmatota archaeon | reverse complement strand
CCGGACGATCCGAGAGGCATCCAAATCTGGGGCGAAGCTGCAGGAGATGGGAAGAAGAGGAAGGGAGTACTTCGAGCAGCATCTCTCGTGGAGCTCGTCGAAGACTGCGCTTATCAGTGTATATAGGGCCCTCCTGGGCCCTACCTGACCACTGCTGGCGAGAAGTATTATATACTCTCCAGACCATTTTTACTAGCTGTCCGACATCTGTCGGACTCATGGGATGGGATGCAGAGAACAGCGTGCATTAGGCTATCTAACCACGGCCGGTTTTCTCGTCCCCAACGGGGTCGGTTGCGATGCACCTAAAGGAAATCGAGCTTGAGAACTTCAAGTCATTTGCTAGGAAGACGAGGATACCCCTGCTGGAGGGATACACTGCGGTCACGGGCCCGAACGGGGCGGGTAAGTCGAACATATCCGATGCTATACTCTTCGTTCTCGGGCCTAAGAGCTCGAGAGTGATACGGGCGGGGAGGCTCACGGACCTGATCTTCAACGGAGGGAAGGAGAAGAAGCCGGCCAGGGAATGCAAGGTCAGCCTCTACTTCGACAACTCCGATAGGCTCATCCCGATCGATTCCGACGTCGTCAAGCTCACAAGGCTCGTCAAGCTGTCAGACACAGCAGAGGGGTACTATTCGTACTTCTACGTCAACGAGCGGAAGTCATCCCTTGGCGAGTTCGACAACCTCCTAGCCAACGCTCGCATCAGCGCAGATGGATACAATTTCGTCCAGCAAGGGGACATCACGAGAATCGTTGAGATGACCAACCTCGAGAGGCGAAGGATCCTCGACGGCATCGCAGGCATCACGAAGTTCGATGAGGACATCCAGTCGGCCGATAAGGAGCGCTTGAGCGCCGAGGAGAACATCAACCGGCTATCCATAATACGGGATGAGGTCAAGAAACAGATGAAGCAGCTCGAGAACGACCGGGAGGGCGCGCTGAAATACAAGGACCTCCACGACACGCTCTCGACGGCGAGGGCGTCCCTCGCTGTGAAGAAGATGGAAGGGATAGAGCGGGAGATGTCGTCGTACAAGGAGCAGGTCACGACATACACTCAGGAGAGTTCGAAAGCCGAGGAGAAGAAGAAGGAGCTCCAGACGGCGTTCGACGAGATCTCCACGGATCTGACGGATGTGGAGAACGAGATCGACGAGAGGGGCGGTGAGGAAGCCAGAGAGATGAAGGAGAAGGTCGACAACCTGCGGGTCGAGATCGCGCGCTCGAAGGACGCGTGCACGAACTCCGAGGACATGGTCGAGTCGCTCAAGGAGGCACGCAAGGCACACACCGAGGACCTCAAAGCGGTGAGGGGCGACCTCACATCCCTCGAACAGCGGTTGGAGCCACTCAAGAAGGAGCACGGGGAAAAGACCAAGATACTCGCCAAATGCAGAGGCGAGCTTGAGACACATCAGGATGAGCTCTCCAAATCAGATACCGAGTTGAACAGCCTCCAGAAAGAAGTCCTAGGGCTAGGGGTGGACATCGGGTCCAAGGAGGAGAAGATCCACGCCCTCAGACTTGAGGAGGACAGGCTGAACGAACGGCTCTCCCGAGCCAAGATAGACATAGCCAACTTGGAGGAGACAAAGAAGACCTACGAGTTCGAGCTGAAGGACTCAGAATGGTCCATCAAGGAGCTGAAGAGCGAGACCAAGACATCCTCTATGGGGCTGAAGAAGACGCAGGAGGAATATCACGCCGAGAGGAACAGGGAGAAGAAGCTCCTCGGGCAGGCGCAGGACCTCGAGAACGCGGTGAAATCGCTCACAAGAGAGTACAATCAGCTCAAGGCAGAGGCGGAGGCTGCCGATATGGTCCGGAAGGGCTACAACTCCGCCACGATGTCACTCCTTGAGGCGCGGGACAAGGGCCAGATGAAAGGCATACACGGCACAGTAGCCGAGTTGGCGGACGTGCATGACGAGTACGGGACAGCGCTCAACGTCGCTGCCGGGAACCGGATGCAATCGATCGTCGTTGACACGGACCAGGTCGCCTCGGAATGCATAAACTACCTCAAGAAGAACAAACTCGGGAGAGCGACATTCCTTCCACTCAACAAGATGCTCGATGGAAGACCACGCGGCAAGGCGACGATGGCCTCCAAAAACTCGGAAGGGTTCGCCATAGACCTCATCAGATTCGACGAGAAGTACCGAGCGGCGTTCTGGTTCGTCTTCGGGGACACCGTCGTCGTCAAGAACCTAACAGAGGCGCGGAAACTGATGGGAGGCGTGAGGCTCGTCACTCTCGATGGAGAGCTGGCGGAGGCCAGCGGCGCGATGGTCGGCGGGACGCTCAACTCCAAACTCGTCAAGTTCGGGGCACCTTCCGAAAGCAGGATAGAGAAGAAGGCCGCCGAGCTCAGGGAGGCGACCGAGCAGTCCGAGAGAATCCAGGTCGAGCTGGCGGAGCTTCGCTCGACCCTGCCGAACCTGGAGAGCAGGATCAGAGACTCGGCCACGAAGGACAGTGGGGAGAGCATGAGGATAAGCTCCCTCGAAGTCAAGAAGAAGGAGTTCCAGCAGAAGCTCGACTCCGTCGTGAAGGAGGTAGAGGCGAAGAACAAGGAGCACTCTGACTGTCTCGACCTCATCGAGAAGATCAAACAAGACATGACGCACCTCCAGGAGGAGCTCGAGAAGATACGAGGGACCAAGAGCGCGAAGGACAAGAAGCTCATGGAGGTCACGCCCACGGAGCTCTCGCAGAGGCTCAAACAGGTGGAGAAGCAGATTCTGGAGCTCTCGAACGAGACCGCGCACCTTAACTCGGACATTCAGACACTGACGAAGCAGATCGAGCTGGTCGGCGCCAGAAGCAGGGAGATAGAGGAGTCCATCGAGAGCGTTGACAGCAGGGTGAAGGAGCTCAAAGCAAAAGGCAAAGAGAGTGCGAAGAGCCAAGTGGAGTACGAGACCGAGCTCAAGGCCCTGCTTAGCATCGAACGCTCCATGGGCGACAAGCTCAACACTCTGAGGAACAAGAGGGACACCTTTTACAAGAGGAAGACGGAGACAGAGGCCTCGATAGAGAAGACACAGACGAAGATCCAGACGAACGGCGATTTCGTCCTCAGTCTGCAGGCGAAGCTCGGCGAGACCGGGGGGAGATTGAAGGAGGCAGAGGTGGATGTCGCACAGTATTCATCCACGAAATTGCCAGAGTCGTTGCCTCCGATGGACGACCTCAGAAAGTCCGTGGCAGAGTGCGAGAGGCGCATGAACTCACTCGGGGCGGTCAACCTCAAGGCAATCGACGAATACGAGGAGAAGAAGTCGAGGTTCGACGAGATCAAGGCGGAGGTCGCACAGCTGACAAAGCAGAAGACCAACCTCATCAAGCTAGTCGACGGGATCAACACCAAGAAGAAGATAGGGTTCCAGAGAATATTCGTGGGGATAAGCGACAACTTCAAGAAGATCTTCGCCGAGCTTTCCGGAGGCGGAGAGGCGGAGTTACTCCTCGAGAACGAGGAGGACCCGTTGTCCGGCGGACTGATAATCAAGGCACGACCCAAGGACAAGAAGTTTGTCAGGATGGAGGCGCTCTCCGGAGGAGAGAAGAGTATGACGGCCCTCTCGTTCATATTCGCCATACAAGTCTACGAGCCGTCGCCGTTCTATCTCCTTGACGAGGTCGACATGTTTCTCGACGGCGTGAACGCAGAGCACGTGTCGAGGGCAGTGAGAAGGAGCTCGAAGAACGCGCAATTCATCCAGATATCCCTCAGGAAAGTCACACTGAACGAGGCGGACCACATCATCGGGGTGACGATGCAACGCGAGGGCGTCTCGGATGTGGTCATGAAGCCGAACGTTGGCGCGGAGATCGACATCGAACAAGCCCCGGATGAGCACGTGCCCGGGGAACCGCAGGAGGCTGTGTAGCATGAAAACCACGGAGACGGACTTCGGCAACATCATCAACCATCTGATGTACCAGAAAGCGATAATCGACGATAACGAGGATATCCAGACCAAGATAGGCAGGTACGTCAGGATCGCTGAGGAGATGCAAACCGGCGCGCTCGTACCGTCCGATGACCCGTTCGAGAAATGCGTGGCGCAGACTTTCGAACTCGTAGTCCAACAGCAATTCAACCCATGGGACATCAACCTTGTAGAGTTCTCGAAGATGTACCTGGCGAAGGTCAGGAAGGCATCGGAAGTCAACCTGATCATCGCAGGAAAGATAGTGTACATGGCATGGGAGATCCTGAATCTGCAGAGCGAAGACGCTGTAAGGAGAGCTGACAGGCCGGAGACGTGCGAGCTGATGTTCGATGGTTTCGATACGGAGGGGTTCGACCTCTTCGTCGACCCGTTCGATCTCGGCGGAGGAGAATCCATCCTCTACACGGAAGAACTTCCGATCAAGGAGAAGATACGAAGACATACAGAGCGACCGGTCACCCTAATAGATCTCCTCGACGCGTTCGAGGAGGCGAAGGAGGAGTCGGATATCAGGAAGGAGCTGGCCAAGTTCATGCATAAATACCGACGGCCGGACTTCGACGACAAGACACACAAGGAATGCCTCGAGGACGACATAGCAGCCGTTTGGGAGCGAATACAGAAGCTCGGGAGCGGCCCGGTTCCCATGACGGACCTCTGCATCAATGGCAGAGAGGACAAGATCAAGGTATTCGTCGCGATGCTGTTCCTTGCGAAGATGGGGAAGGTGCACATATGGCAGGAGAAGCCTCCGTACGGCGAGATCTTCCTTGAGGTGATGGTTCCATGGGACATCGCACAACTCGAGGACGCAGCGACAATCCAGAACGTCATGGTAGAGAAGGTACCGGTGGTCAAGTGAAGAGCGATAGAGTCGTGGAGGCCGCGCTTTTCTCTGCGGCGAAGCCGGTGACGGTCTCCGACCTGAAGCTCGCATCCGAGTTGGATGTGAGAACGGTACGGTCGGCTTTGAAGAATCTCATGGACGAGTATAACGCTTCTGACTGCGCGATCGAAATCGCGAAGATGGGGCCCAGATATGCGATGCAGGTGAAGGGGGAGTACACATCGCCAGCCGCGAAGCTGGCCGAGCTGAAGATACCCAGGGACGTGCTCAAGACCGCATCTCTGATCGCTTACTACCAACCAGTCCTGCAGAGCAAGCTGTCGGACCTTCTCGGAAGCAAGATATACACGCACGTCCGCACACTCGAAGAGCTCGGACTCATTAGGAAGAAACCTAAGAAGAATAGCATCGAACTCACGACCACGAAGAAGTTCATCGAGACCTTCGGAATAGACGCCCGTTCTAGGAACGAGGTCAAGACGTGGATAGAAGAAGAACTGTCCCGAAAGAACGGCAAGAAACCGTAGAGGCTTGGCATTCTGCCACAGAACCCAGAGAAGAAAGCTTTAAGTCGACCCTCAGCGTTGACGAGAGACGATATCAATGGTCATGCCTCTCAGTTTGCTTGAGAAATCGATGAACAAGAAGGTCTCATTGCTACTCAAGGACAGCAGAATGCTTGAAGGAACGCTCACGGGATTCGATGATTATCTGAACATGGTTCTCGAGGACACCGAAGAGACGAACGGAGACCAGGTCAAGAGGCTCGGTATCGTCATACTCCGAGGGAACAACGTCGTGAGTATCTCGCCCCAGTGATTCTACCTGGTAAGCCAATCAGATGCTTTTTATGGCCTTTAGCCATATCAGGCCACCGATGAAAGCTGTGCTCCTTGTAGGCGGAATGGGCACGCGTCTCAGGCCTCTCACTTACAGAGTACCCAAACCGCTGGTCCCGGTCATGGGGAAGCCACTCATGATGCACGTGATAGACTCGCTCCCCGACGAGGTGGACGAGACGATCGTCCCGGTTGGCTACAAGAGGGAGATGATGGAGGACTACTTGAGGAGGAACCCTCCACGGAGGAAGATAACCATCGTGGAAGAGAAGGAACCGATGGGGACGGGAGGCGCCGTGAAGAACGTGGAGGACTACATCGACGGTCCGTTCCTTGTCATCAACGGAGACAGCATCTCGTCGCTAGACATGAGCAGGTTCATCGAGTATCACAGGGAGAAGAAGGCGTTTGCGACCATCTCGTTATGGGAAGTGGATGATCCCACACCGTTCGGCGTAGTCGACCTCGATGCAAACGGGCAGATACACAGGTTCCAGGAGAAGCCGAGCAAGATGGAGGCATTCTCTCGGCTCATTAACGCTGGCGCCTACGCGCTAGAGTACGAGGTTCTCGACTACATCGGCAAGGGTTTTGTCTCCATGGAGAGGGAGGTATTCCCCCGGATAGTCGAGAAGGGCATGTATGGACTAAGGTTCGATGGGCACTGGATCGACTGCGGGACGAGGGAGAACCTCCTCAACGCCTTCTGGACACTCATGCGCGAGAGTATACACGAGAAGGTCGGGAACGGGTTACACGATTCGGGCATCGCACTCCCCGCCGTCGTCGAAGACGGTGCGGACATCACGGACGCCATCATCGGACCATATGCATACATCTCGAAAGGAACGGTTGTAGGACCATCGACGAAGGTCGAGGGGTCAGTGATATACCCTGATTCTAGGGTTGGGAGAGGATGCACAATCAAGAACTCCATCATCGACGTCGGCGTCACAATACCTGACGGCGCAATCGTGAACGATACAATCGTCAGTGATGCCGTGTCCCCAGCCGAATGATACTCATTCCCGCACATCAACCGTTGAGGATCACCAGAGCGCGTTCAGTATAAGGAAGAGTACTCCGGCTATCGTCGCCGACGCGGGGATGGTGAGAATCCAGGCGATCATTATCTTACGGCCGACCCCCCACCTCACTGCGGAGAGTCTCTTGGTCGAACCAACGCCCATGATCGCCCCCGACACCGTATGCGTCGTACTTACGGGGATGCCGAACGAAGTCGCGACCCCAATCATCGTCGCGGCGCCCGCCTCCGCGCAGAACCCCTGATATGGCTGCAGTTTAGTCACACGCGAGGCCATCGTCTTGACTATCCTCCATCCTCCGAAGAATGTGCCCAAAGCTATCATTGCGCCACACGACACGATGATCCATGTATCAACTTCGAACGTCCCCGTGACAAAAAGTCCCGCCTCGAGCATCATCACGGTCGTGATTATGCCCATGCCCTTCTGGGCATCGTTCGAACCGTGCATCATGGACAGGAAAGCCATCGAGCCTATCTGCAATTTCCTGAACCACCAGTTCACTTTTACCCTTGTGACCTTCCTCCCAGCCCGCATCGTCATCGCAGTCAGCAAGAAACCGATTGCGAGCCCCAGGACTGGAGATATGACGATGAATGTAATCACCATCAGCGTCCCATCCCAAACAATCGCACCGAGAAACCATACGGCTCCTCCCGCCCCGATCAGGCCACCGATCAGCGCATGGCTGCTCGAAGTCGGTATCCCTAGCCACCACGTTATCAAGTCCCAGATTATGGCTCCCATCACAGCACAGAATATCAGCAGGATGCCATATTCCGCCACCAGGGCGTTATCGATTATCCCCGTACCGACGGTCTTAGCGACTGCCGTGCCAAATAAGAATATTCCGACGAAATTGAAGACGGCCGCGAGTCCCACGGCCCATACAGGGGAGAGCACTCTAGTGGCCACGATTGTCGCTACCGAATTCGCAGAATCGTGAAAACCGTTTACGAACTCGAACGCAAGGGTCAGAGCAATGGTCGTCACGCCGAGGAGAGACAGTCCTAAGAGATCCATCACGACCTACCTACGAATGTTTGATGAAGATATCTTTGATCACATCTGCGGCGTCTTCGCACTTATCCGTTGCCTGTTCCAGGTGTTCGTATATTTCCTTGAGCTTGATTATATCCACCACATCGCTCGTTTTGAACAGTCCCGCCACCGCTAGGTGAGTTATCTCGTCCCCGACGTTCTCAAGACGGTTGATCTCTATGCAATGATTGACGATCTCGTTCTTCCTCTTGAAGTTCCTGAGGTCCTTAACCGCATGGTTGACCTCCTTCGTCGCTGCGAGCAGGACCTCGACCATTTTTATCATATCTGGCGGGATTCGCTTTATCTCGTACGACCACATCCTATGCGATGCGGACTCCATGTAATCCAAGATGTCATCCAACCTCGACGCAAGCTTGGACATGTCGTCATGGTCTATCGGGGTTACGAACGTCTTGTTCAACGCTTCTGAGATGTCGTGCACAGCGTCGTCCCCCTTGTGCTCGATCATCTTCATCTTGTCACGTTTCTCGGCCACGTGGTCGAAGTTCTTCACAAGGTCGAGAAGGGTCTCACCGCCCTCAAGAACGACTTCAGCCTGTTGCTCGAGCATCTCGAAGAAGTGCTTCTCCTGAGGAATAATCCATTCCTTGAACCCCATCAGGCATCCCCTTATTAGTGGCGAATGCCACCCGTGGTCTTAACCCTTGCGGACCTCAACTGGCTTCCAGACCAAGGTTTCTTGTACCTGTCTGGAGCCAGACGCCTTCAAGGCCCCGACAAAGCCTTTATCTCAGGAGGCGGCATGTCCGATTTAAGGATATCATGACCCAGCAAAGCATCGTTCCTCGACTGTTCGGAACCAACGGAGTGCGAGGAGTCGTCAACACTGAGGAGATGGACTGCGACTTCGCCATGCGGCTAGGAATGGCCATAGGGACTTTCATGAAAGGATCGGTGTTAGTGGGAACGGACGCTAGGACTTCCAACGAGATGCTAAAATCGGCATGCATGGCAGGAATCATGGCGACTGGTTGTGATGTTCTGGACTGCGGCGTGGTCCCCACCCCTACAGTCCAGTTCGCAGTGAAATCCAACGACGTGGCCGGGGGCGTTATGGTTACCGCTTCACACAACCCTCCAGAGTTCAACGGCGTTAAGTGCGTCGACCCAGACGGCACCGAGATGGCGCGAGAGCACGAGGAGAAAATCGAGGAAATATTCCACACGGAGCGATTCTCCAGAGCGGACTGGCGCGGCATCGGGAGGAGGGACAATTTCGACCGAGCCGTTCCAGACTACATAGACGGCATCGTGGCGAGGACGGACGTCGAAGGCATCAGAAAGGCGGATCTGAGGGTGGCCCTCGACTGCGGAAACGGCGCAGGAGGAAACGTATCACCCAGGTTGCTCGAGAGACTGGGTGTGCGATACGTAACTTTGAACGCAGATCCGAATGGAGCGTTTCCTGGACATAACAGCGAACCGACGCCTGAGAACGCGAAGGACCTCGTGGAGTTCGTCAAAGCTGGTGATTTCGACATCGGCATCCTCCACGACGGCGACGCGGACAGGACGATATTCGTCGACGAGAACGGGGCGTACATGTATGGCGATCGCAGCTTGGCCATAGCTGCTCAGTATGCGTGTACTAACAGGAACGGGGGCCTGGTCGTGACAACGGTAGGCTCGTCCAAGTGCGTGGAGGACGCCGTGAAGATGGCGGGCGGAGAGATAATGTATACCAAGGTTGGCTCGCCGGTCGTCGCGCGCGCAATGATAGCCCATTCAGCAATCTTCGGCGGCGAGGAAAACGGAGGCCTCATCTTTCCCGAGTTCCAGTACTGCAGGGACGGTGCGATGGCTGCAGCGAAGATGATCGAGATAATCGCGATGGACGGAGCGCTCTCTGAGATAAACGCCGTGATTCCGGCGTATTCACAGTACAAGACCAAGACTCCATGCCCCAACAAGGTGAAGGACTCCGTCCTCGCAAAGCTCCTCGAGGACGCGGGGAGCGATAATGTGGACACCACGGACGGGCTGAAGATATTCCTTGATGATGGATGGGTTCTGGTTAGACCATCGGGCACTGAGCCGATATTCAGGATATTCTCCGAGGCAACGACAGCTGATAGGGCTAGGGACATAGCGGAGTCCTACAAGAAACGCGTTGCAGAGACCGTCACCTAGCGGAGTTCCAGACTCGTCCGGGTCACTTGGAGTTCATCGCCTTCCATTTCACGGCGATGACTTCCTTTATGAACCTGGCCGCGAGGAGCGATGTGTTTCCGTTATCGTACGGAGGGGATACCTCGACCACATCGA
Organism: Thermoplasmatota archaeon; assembly: GCA_022848805.1. Lineage (GTDB taxonomy): Archaea > Thermoplasmatota > Thermoplasmata > UBA10834 > UBA10834 > UBA10834. The sequence goes on along the minus strand of JAJISI010000001.1, from coordinate 44,409 downwards.
ATCCCACTAGGCGATCTCCCAGCCTGTTGATGATATACTTCACGTCGAAAGGTGTCAGTCCGAAGGGCTCGGGAGTACCGGTGCCAGGGGCGAAGGCGGGGTCAATTCCATCGATATCCAGAGACAGATATATCGGCCTTTCCTTCAGGCATGACAACGCCTTCTCGAACTCCTCTTCGCACCCATGCTCGTGAATCCTGAGCGCATCGACAAACACGGCTTCCTCGAAGTCTTCCTCATCGGAGTAGGACCGGACGCCAAACGCGAAGACATTACCCTCGCCGACAATATCGGCCACCCGCCTATGAGCGCAGGCATGGCTGTTTCTAAGTCCCTGGTATTCGTTTTGGTAATCAAGATGGGCGTCTATTATGACGACTGCGATATCCTCTCCGAATGCCTTCACAACGGGTGGCGTGACCGAGTGTTCCCCGCCAATGACGATAGGGAACTTACCCGCCCCGACGATTCTCCGGGCGCCTTCCTCGACCGAGGCGACCATATCGTCAGCGGTTCCCTCATCGTGGAGATCCCCAGAGTCGTGAAAAGGGATATCGCTGAATGAAATTCCGTGCTCAAACATGTAAGGCTCGAAGTTCGCCGACGCTTCTCGTATGGCGGTCGGAGCAAATCTAGTACCGGCGCGAAAGGTAGTCGTCTTGTCGAATGGCGCTCCAAGTACGACGAAATGTGACTCCTCGAAGTTCGAGTCCGCATCTGCGAATTTGAGCGGCCCGCGGAGAGACATAGACTACACCTTTGTGATTTTCTTCCTGTCCATGGCGACGAGATACTTAAGGTCCTCACCGGGCGTCAGAGAATCCTTCAACTCATCTGGAATAGGCAGCTGGAATATCTCGTAAGTCTCGAGGTCCATGAGCTGAACCTCCGAGCCGGTGACCGTGACAATCTGCGCCTGTCGTTTATCAATCATTGGCACCTGGACCTTGTGTCTGACAGGGTACACGACCGACCTCTTGCTGCCATCGAATATCCCGACCGCCTCGATTCTGGCTTTGGCCTCGCCGTGCTTCCCAGGTTTGGATGTGGAGATGCTAATGATCTTGCAGGGTTCGTCATCTATGTTCATGTAACGCCCTTCTTTCAGTGTCCGAACTTCGGTCATCTCCCATACCATTGCGCATCACTTCTCCTGACTGTAACTGAGGGGGGTTAGAAATAGTTGCCGTCTATCGCTTCGACTTCCGATGCTTGCCAGAAGGCCTTTTTGGAGGAGTTGGACGCTGCCTCCTGATCTCCTCGACCCGTCGCTCGACCTGCTCCTTGAGGGGGCCGGATATGTCGTTCTTGGTGTAAGCATCCGCCCTAGCAGCCATCGAAATCTTCGATGCTAAGGTCCGAGCGATCGGTCCCCGCTGCCAAACGGGGGCGTTGTGAACTAGCGGGTGCTGGAAAATGATGCCGTGCTTCGGAGGGTCGGTCTTCTTCTTCAGGTGCCGGAACATGGCCTTCTCCGCCCCGAGCAGCTGGATTGTTCCAGAAGGCATCGAAGCCATCCTCGTCAAGCTGCCAGCCTGCATTATCAGACGCGCACCGATTATCGGGCCTGCCAACACGCAGATGTTGGGGGCGACCTGCTTCATGCGAGCCTCCACATACTGCTCCATCGACCTCCTCGAATCCATTGCTCTCTGGAGGGCGGAGGCCAATCCCCTTATCGGCACCAGATCCTCATCCTGGACATCCGCGCCTAGGGAATCCATGTCCAGAGCCAAGGATGAGAGGATGGCTTCCCTGGAGCCATGATCCGCGACGGCCTCCGTATAGGCTTCTTTCGAAAGAACTTCCGTCAGCTCCGGAAAATGCAATGAATACCATTCGTGCAAGCGCTCTGACAGCAAGTTGTTGGTGAACACGATATCGTCGTAGGCCCGGACGGCCTGCCCCAGGAATACATCTGGGCCGATGCTGCTCTTGACCGCACGCTTCGCCAGCTCGATCGTGGCCTCCCTGTACAAGTCAAGTGAGAAACCGTTATCCTCGGGCAGGATGAACGAGGAATCGAATTTGGTGAATCTTCCGAACTCGGCAAGGCGGCGGTCGTATACCTGGGTGGCCTGCCCGCCTAGACTCTTCTCTTCGTCCAGGACCTCGCCGTTCCTGATCCTGTGAAGTCGTTCGGCAATATCTGAAGGGTTCTTCGGGAAGATGGCCGCCTTCTTCACGCTCCCTTCGACGCATAGAAAGCTGCCGAACCACTTCGTAACCAGTATCATCTCGGCCTATATCTGACACTTGCATAAAAAGCCTGCCGGGCCAGCTCTACTGCGTATCAAACAGTTTCGAAAGCTCGTCTGGCTTCAGAAGCCCGGCCTCAGTTATGAACCCGGAGACATACCTACTTGGAGTCATGTCGAAGGCGGGATTCAAGGCATCGGAACCCTCAGGCGCGACCCTGACTCCATCTAGAATCAGCACTTCGTTAGGCGACCGCTGCTCGATAACTATCTCGTCCCCGTTGAGGATTGACGAATCGAACGTGCTGATAGGAGCTGCTACATAGAAGGGGACGCCGTTCTCTCTGGCCAGGACCGCCTTCTCGTAGGTCCCGATCTTGTTTGCGAAATCGCCATTACCGGCTATTCTGTCAGCCCCGACGATCACGGCATCGACATCGTCCCGAATATAATGGCCAGAGGCATTGTCTGAGATAATGGCATGGTCGATCCCCTCGTTCAACAACTCCCAGGCAGTTAGCTTGGCCCCCTGTAGTCGTGGACGGGTCTCGTCCACGTACACGAAGAACTCCCTCCCCGCCCGACGAGCCAGTCTCATCGGTGCCAGAGCCGTTCCGAAATCGACCGTTGCAAGGGCACCCGCGTTACAATGTGTCAATATCTTACTCCCGTCACGAATCAAGTCCAGACCGTGCTCTCCGATCGATTTGCATCTGGCCACTATCGAATCGGAATACTCGTCCGCGGCTCCTGGAAGGCGCTCCCTCTCAGAAAGCATGAGGTTCACGGCGTAGAAGAGGTCATGGGCAGTCGGGCGAGTGGCCCTCATCCTGTCAGCCGCTTCCTCCATATCCTCGCCTCTTATGGCTGCAAGAGCCATTCCATAGGCTGCAGCTGCTCCGATGGATGGAGCGCCCCTGATCGTCATGTCGGATATTGCCTCGGCAAGAGATTCCGAGTTGTCGATTTCGACAATCTCGAAGCGATGTGGGAGCGCGCGCTGATCAATAGCCTTGACGACTTCGTTCTCCATCCAGACGGCTCTGATGTCCTGAGCGCCATCGGGTGTCTTCACAAGCATGCGTCTCACGTCGTGAATGGCCTATTCGGGATAAAAGGGTGGGCTCGTCCTGCCCGCTCTGCAAAAGGATATTAAGCCAATTGCTGCATTCATCGCCGTCAAGGGCCCATGGTCTAGCGGTTATGACGGCGCTCTCACACAGCGCAAATCACCGGTTCGAATCCGGTTGGGCCCACTCCAGCCTCACCGACTATTTTTTAATCAGCAGGAACTGAAATCCAGGGATAATGTCCCAAACCCCTTTCATTCTCTCTGATAACCCCTGTGGCATTTTCTCTCGATGGGCTACATGAGCATTGACCTCATTCCTCAGACGGTGTGCATCGAGGCCATCTCTTTTGAAATCATTGGGAGAGCCATGTATCAGACTGTAGTGACAGATTCGACTCTCCTTGACCGGGGGGATCCCTCTCAGTCGACTCTCGATGTCGTCCCACTGGAGTGTTTGGGACGAGATGGTTGGGTCGAGTCACAGCAGCCGTGACACGTAATCCTCATACCGCGATCGGCGAATGATCCTGACGTCGTTGGATTTCGTGAGTATCGCGATGGCCGGGAGAGGTATACCATTGAACATATTGTTGCTCACGACAGAGTATGAAGCCAAATCGGAGAACATGATCCTTGACCCTCTGTGAAGTGGTTGTCCGAACGAGAAATCCCCGAGAATGTCTCCAGACAAACAGCTTCGACTTGCCAGGCGATACGTGTGACCCAATCTGCCGGGCTCGTCTCCCCCGATGACATCCAGCTTGTATGACGACGTCAGCACATCTTGCACGTGTGCCCAGGCGGATATGTCCAGGATGGCGATGTCCATCTCGTTGTGAACGATATCGAGCACCGTTGCGAGCAGAACGCCTGCATTGAACGCGACAGCTTCTCCCGGCTCCATGTAGACTTCCACACCATACTCAGCCCTGAAATCGGCGATGATTCGGCACAATCGATCGATGTCGTAGTCCGGCGCGGTGACGAGCTGTCCACCGCCGAAGTTGACCCACTCGACCTGCGACAGATGATGTCCGAACTTATTCTCGATCACCGCAATCAGCTTCTCCAATGAGTCGGAGTTCTGCTGACACAAGGCGTGAAAGTGGAGCCCTTCTATTCCTTCGGGGACGGTTCTGAGGTCATCGGCCTTGACTCCGAAGCGAGAGTATCTTGCGCATGGATCCCACAGGTCGGTCGATATCTCAGAGTACTCAGGGTTGATTCTGATACCGCAGCTTACCTTCCTTGGATTCTTCTCCACGAGGGGGCGAAGCCGCTCCCACTGAGCAAGGGAGTTGAACACGATGTGGTCGGATATCTGAAGCAGATCCTCAAACTCATGGTCGTCATATGCGGGAGCGAACGCGTGGACTTCCTTCCCGAACTTCTCCTTTCCGAGACGCGCTTCGTACAGCCCGCTCGCGCAGGTGCCGTGCAGATAGCTACTGATCAGGGGGAACAGGTCGGGCACTGTGAAGCCCTTCAACGCCATGAGTATCTTGCACCCCGTCAGATCCTGGACCCTGCCAAGTACCTGGCAGTTCTCCTCGATTGCCTGTTCGTCGATGACGTAGCATGGTGACGGAATCTCGGCCAATGCGTGTTCCTCGAGCCTGCTTGTCCGGCGCATAGCGACTCATATACGTTCCCGTCTCAAAAAGAGTTGCCATTGCCGCCGTCATGTGTAATTGAGTGTGCGAAGGAAGCCTGGACCGCCGCCTCCTCAGTGAATCGGACAGCTCGTAAATGACGCGCCTCTCCCGCTTACGAAACCAGGCATGGGAAGGACGATACGTCTAGCTCGTAACTATGCCACCAATTGAAAATGATGTTGTCGATCTCATTAACGTGTCGCACGTCCTGATCCTCGCGTTCCACGAGGAAAAGACGGAAAAAGACGAAAGGGTTTCTTGGGCTAGCTTCTCAGCTTCGTTACTGGATTGGAATCCGAGCAACACTATCTGGCTATGTGCTTGTTCAGGCCCGGTTGGGCCCACTCTCATCTTACTGGCCGATTTCTGATTTTGCGCTTTCTGGATTCCGTTTTGGAGGAGTTTCCATGCCTGCCAAGCCAGGGGTGCCGCAAAGATTATGATGGTTTATGCAACTGAACGACAGCGACGTAACGGCTCGTCTGCGAGAGATCCCCAATGAACAGGAAGACAGCTTTCAGGAAGTTCCCCGAGCTCAGGACGAAGCGCTTGCTCCTCCGGCAGCCGTCGATGAAGGATGCCGAATGGTATTTTGAGCACTTCTCGAGGCCCGAGGTTGTCTGGGGAGGAGGAGAACCGGGCCCGAAGGACATCGGGGCCGCCCAGGAAGAGCTCAGGGAGTACATGATCGACTTGTACCGGAAGAGGCTGGGATTCCGATGGATCATAACGCTCAAGGGGGAAGGGCAGCCTATCGGTTCGTTGGGCTTCTACAAGTGGGCCCCTTCCGCGGGCTATCAGGCCGAGATGGGCTACGACCTGACAAAAGAGCACTGGGGCAAGGGTATAATGACCGAGGCGATGAAGGCTGTTGTTGATTTCGGTTTCAAGAAGATGGAGCTGAACAGGATAGAGATCTTCATCATGCCTCGGAACAAGCGTTCAATCAAGATGGTCAAGAACCTCGGTTTCAAGAGAGAGGGTTTACTCAGGCAACGTTACTTTGACGAGTTCGGGAACTTCGCCGACGACGTCCTCTTCTCGATGCTGAGAAGCGATTGGAAAGAGTTAAGAACCGACTGGAAAGAGAAGAGATGATTTTGACAGGTTCGGTCCTTGCTGGGAAACACACGGCATTCTTCGCGCATATGCAGAGCACAAACGAAACCGTGTTTGGCTTCTAACGATAAGGCTTATCACAAAACTATTTCGTTGCACCACAGATATGGAACTACTTGGATTCAATGAGTGAAACCGAAACCAAGCCTCGGGTAGAGAACATTGTAGCTTCGACGCAATTTGCGAAAGAACTTGATTTGTATGCAGTCGCAGAGAAACTCGTCGGGGCAGAATACGAGCCTACGAGCTTCCCTGGCCTCATTTACCGAATCAAAGATCCGAAGACTGCGATCCTACTTTTCAAAAGCGGGAAGGCAAATTGCACCGGTGGGAAGAGCCTGGAAGAAGTTCGGCGAGCCATACAGAAAGTCGCCGGGCTCCTGATTGAGTCGGGCATATCCGCCAACCCAGACCCCGAGTTCGCTGTGCAGAATATGGTCGCAATATACGATATCGGTCACGCTCTAAATCTAACGAATCTAACAATAGCTCTGGGCCTTGAGAATATCGAGTACGAACCGGAACAGTTCCCTGGCCTCGTCTATAGGGTGAGAGACCCCAAGGTAGTCTGTCTCTTGTTCGGCTCCGGAAAGATGGTAATCACTGGGGCGAAGAACGAAGGGGACATCGAACGGGCCGTAGACGGAGTCGTCCATGCAATTCGTCAGTCCGGGATTCTGTGACCCTGCGACGGGAACGTGGACAGCCACAAGATTGGCTCCACACCGTCGGGCAGACATTGATGGGAGCGAGTTCGGCCTGACCTACTCAATCCTTGGCTCGTTTCTTGCTCGCCAGCCTGCGCACTGACGGCGCTTGAGCGTGGCCGGTCTTCTGTTCCAACTTGGAGATTCTCGCATTCAGCCGTTCAAGGGCATCTCGGGTCTCAGCGACAGCGAGGACCAGCTCCTTTGACACATTCCCACGTTTGGATTGTGTACCCTGAAAGCTGACCTCCAACAGTTTCATCCGTTTCTCCAGAGCACTGGCATCGACTGTCGGAACGTCCGAATCATCCTCTGCTTGGCCCTGAATGATAGCAAGTCCCTTGTCGATCTTCCTGTCAGAGGATGAGAGCAACACAGCGAGACCCTGATTCATCCTCTCGTCTATCATCCTCTGGAACTCGCTCAGCGTCTTGTTCATAGATTTCTCGAGCGTCTCTAGAACCGAGTCCTGAGCCTCGACGCGTCTTATGACATCCGAGAGATCTCCCAGATCTCTACAGACAGTCTCCAGGAGTTCCTTCTGACTGACATCGATGGATACTTCCACGGGTTCTGTCGGGCAGTTCCTCAGTGAGTCGATCATGGCCAGCATGTCGACCGCTGGACCCGAGTTCATGACAACTTCCTTTATCGGCTGCAGTCGGGACATCTCCAGCTCGGCCAGCTTGAGAAGGCTTTTATTGCCTTTCTCGATGCCAGTCAGTTCTCCCAGGATGCTTTCAAGCTCCGTGACCGCCTTCGCGAGGTTGGAATCCTCGAGCGAGCGAATGCTTCTTACGGCGTCCTTCTTCCCCCTTGCGATGGCGTCGGCGACTGTCGGGTTCTCATGGGAGTACACGATGACCATGTGATCGACGTCGGACATCACTCTCTTCTCCACGTACGTCCAATCGGCATCCTTGACGACCGTCTTCTGGCCATCCGCACGCTCGAACAACATGACGAAACACCTGTTCGGAAGTAGGCAGACCTCAATCTCATAAGGACTGTTTCTGGCGAGAGGGGGCACATGCTCTGGCTTCTCCTTCTCGACAGCGTTCAGAAATGCGCCGATGTACGCGGTTGCGTAGTTCTTGAGAGACTTCCGAGTAGGAAGTCGTCTCTGCTCCGGGGGGACCATTGACGAACACGGTATTGAGAATATACGATATTGAGCTTTCGCATGGAACGCGGTTCAGGAAACAGTTATGTAGCGTCTTGACGATGAGAGGCCTACGGCGACACCCATATGAAGCTGACAGGCTCGTGTCAGTGCAAGAAGTCCTCACCGTGGTGGTCTATGTGAGCATAATCCAATCCAAGCGGTACATCAAGAAAGTCGGACTCATCGGAGATTCCGGCGTAGGCAAAACCTCACTCATAAGGAGATTCACGGTCGACGTGTTCGATGACAGATACATTGCGACAATCGGTACGAAGGTAAGCAAGAAGGACATTGAGTACAAACTCCCTGACAAGACCATATACCTCACGTTGATGCTCTGGGACATTCTCGGACAGAAGGACTACAAGAAGATCAGGACCCAGAGTATCCAGAGTTCGCACGGAGTCGTAATCGCTTCCGATCTGACCAGACCGGAAACGGTTAGATCAGCTGAGGAGTTCTGGCTTCAGGAAGTATGGGATGTCCTAGGCGACGTGCCCGTTCTGTTCATAGGCAATAAGGCGGACATCGTAGAACCCGGATGCGACGCGATGAAGGACCTAGATGAGATCGGGAGAAAGACGGAGATGCCTGTGATACTCTGCAGTGCAAAGACTGGAGAGAAGGTAGAGTCCGCATTCCATCGTATCGGAGAGATCATGATCTCCGGGGAGTTCTCTAGGAGGCAGGCGATCCCAGAGGGAGAATGCGGATCATTAGCTCAAGCTGTGGACGAGGTCGTGAACGATTTCTGCGAGCAGTACGGAGACACCGCAAAGGCGATGGACTTCGTGGAGAGGGAATTCACGAAAGCAACGGTGAACATCCACAAACCGTCGAAAGAATCTCTGTTGATGGCGATTGAGTACCTTTCGGATGTCGAGAGAGACATCCACGGAAGGGATGTCTCAGAGGTCAATAAACTGAGACGATGGAAGATGATCGACGAGGCGGATTAGATCGGCCAGCGCAGTCGAATCGACCTTCAGGTGGAATCAGGCTGAAGAAGAGGCGGTTGGAAACGACTTTGCAGCGGTTGAGGCCTCTCGATAGCCGGTCAGCGCAGTTAGAGCAGTATCCCACTCCTGCGTATATCGCTGCAGATGTTCTGTGGGAGGCATACGGCTCGGGCGACATTCAGGGCAGGGATGTTGCGGACCTCGGTTGCGGGAACGGCGTATTCTCGATTGGAGCTAAGCTACTTGGGGCCGACAGGGTCGTAGGACTGGATGTGGATAAGGATGCTGTCGAGGTAGCCTCAGAAAACGCCAGCGACCTGTCTCTCGAGATAGAATTCATCGTCTCAGATGTCTCCGACTTCCAAGGATCCTTCCACACGACGATCCAAAACCCGCCGTTCGGGGCACAGACAAAGCACGCGGACCGCGCCTTCATCGAGAAGTCAATCTCCATCTCGCCGACCGTCTATTCCCTTCACAACGAGATCAGCATGGATTTCGTTTCCCACATGATCGAATCCCTCGGAGCGACCTGTGCCACGGTCAAAAGGTATAAATTCGAGATACCATATGCGTTCGAATTTCACAGAAAGACCAGAGAAACCGTTTCGGTCGTTCTGCTCAAGTTCCAGAGATAGGTGATTCAGCTGTCGAAAACCGAGAAGCGGGTTATACCAGGTGACGAGGTCGCCCAGGCCGAGGAATACATGGCCGGAGAGGGCACATACGAGGACAAGAACGGCAGAGTGTATTCCAGCGCGAGGGGGCTACTGGAAGTGGACGAAAGCGAGAAGGTCGTCAAAGTCGTGCCAGACAACCCGCCAATAGTCCTCTTGGAAGGTGACACGGTCATCGCGAATGTCACGGATGTCAAGCCTGCAATGGTGATTTGCATGATCGTATCCCAGGAGAAGAAGCGAAGGGCGGTCTCGAGCGAAAACCTGGCTGCGATCCACGTCTCAAAGATAGCCAGCTCGTATGTGGAGGACGCAAGAGACCTAGTCCGTCCAGGAGATCTGATCCGTGGAAGCGTCATCCAAGCGCTTCCATCTGTCCAGCTCACGACTTCGGGACCTCATCTCGGCGTTCTCAGAGCACTGTGTCCGTCATGTCGAGAGCCTATGGACATTAAGGGCGAGAAGCTCTACTGCGAACGGTGCGAGCGCACTGAGACAAGAAAGATAACTGATGACTATCGAGACTTCGAAATCTGAGACGGAAAAGCTATACTCGTGCAATGCGATGAGTCGCTCTGGAAGGGGGGAACGCTTTGACAGATGACAAGGGTGTCATGGAAGAAATTGACAGGCTTCGAGAGGATGTAAGACAGCTGAGAGAAGTCGTCAACATACTGGTCAACGTCGTCATCGAGGAAGATATGGAGGACGACGAAGATGAGTTCTCCACCTTCGTCAACAAGGACGGCAGATTCAACCTCCACAACTGACGTATATTGGCTCAACCTCGCATTCATCACATTCAGAGCTGAGACCTATGAAGAAGGACTACTTCATCCAACAGATGAGGACACAGCAGAAATGGAGGCTCGAGGATTCCGTCAACTTGCTTCCGTCCGAGAATGTCACCAGCCCACAGGTCAGGGCGCTGCTCTCCTCAGACTTCGGGCACAGATACACGCTTCCGGTCAATGCGAAGTACGCGGGTGAGTACCTTGAGAACGGCTATCGAGGAACTAGAATCACCACCGAAATCGAACGATCCGCTGAAGAGGTCGCGTGCGAGGTATTCCGTTCGAAGCACGCATGCGTCCAACCACTATCGGGGCACATCGCGGCTATGATTGCCATCGTTTCGGCAACGAAGCGGGGAGACACGATGTGTGCGATCCCTATCGAGCACGGAGGCTACGACGGTTACGGGCAGGCCTATCTCCCTGACATATTCGGACTGAAGGCATGTAAGCTGCCGTTCAATCCGGACACTTACACCATCCAGACTGACAAAGCCGCCGCCATGATAAGGAAGAGGAAACCGAAGCTGGTCATTCTTGGCGCGTCATTCATCCTTTTCCCATATGATATGAAACCGCTTCGAGAGGCATGCGAGAGGACGGAATCAACCCTGATGTACGACGGTTCCCACGTGCTTGGCCTCATCGCGGGAGGAGAGTTTCAGCAACCGCTCAAAGAGGGAGCGAACGTTTTGTATGGTTCCACGCACAAAAGTTTCTTCGGCCCCCAGGGGGGGTTGATAGTTACCAATAACCGCAACGCCGACCGTGAGATCAGGAAGAACCTTGTCTGGCGGATAGTGGATAACGTTCATTGGAACAGGATCGCCGCCCTAGGACAGGCGCTCCTGGAGATACAGAGACATGGTAGCCGGTATGCGAAGCAGATCGTCAGGAACTCGAAGAGGCTCGGGCGAGAGCTATCAGAAAGGGGGTTCCCGGTCATGTTCGAGGAATTCGGATACACGCAATCGCATCAGCTATTGATCGACCAGAATAAGCTCAGGAAGACCTACGGGTCTTCCATGAACGACTTCTCCATCAAGGTGGAGGAATCAAACCTCATCATCGACTCCGTCGGAAGGCTGGGCACGGCCGAAATAACCCGCATGGGAGTTAAGGAGAAGGACCTCCCAGAACTAGCCGACATCTTCATGGACGCCGCTGAGGGGAAGAACGTCAAGAAACGCGTGAAAGCCTTCAGGGAGCGGTTTGACATGGACTACGTCATCCGATAGTCTGACAAAGCCTGAAACGAATTAATACAAGCGGGCACGTATCAGCCTTTATTGAGCCCAGAGAGATATTCTAGGCAGACGCTCCTCAAGGAGATCGGCGAGGAGGGCCAGAGAAAGTTATCCGCGGCCAGAGCAGTGGTCATCGGCTGCGGAGCCCTCGGAACGCACGCAGCCTCGTTGCTGGCAAGGGCGGGCGTCGGTCGCATCCTCATCGTTGACAGAGACCGGGTGGAATTAAGCAACCTTCAGCGACAGACCCTCTTCTCTGAGCAAGACATCGGTGAGCCGAAGGCGGCCACTGCGGAACGTGTGTTGAAACAAGTGAACTCGGTAATCGAGATAACCTCGGCGATGACCGATGTACGGGCTGACAGCGTCGAGGATCTGGTCGATGGTGCGACCGTTGTAGTCGACGGCACAGACAACATGGAGACGCGTTTCGTTGTCAACGACGCTTGCGTGAAGCTCAGCATTCCTTGGGTATACGGGGGAGCCGTCGGAACGTCCGGAATGGTATTCCCTGTCGTTCCGGCGGGACCGTGTCTTAGATGTATATTCCCCACGCTCCCTCCAGCAGGCCAACTCCCTACATGCGACACTGTCGGGATTGTGAATACTCTTCCGAGCGTGGTCGCGTCCCTTGAGGTTACAGAGGCCCTGAAGGTCATGCTAGGGGAGGACGCTACGCCTGAACTCATGATAATTGATGTATGGCACGGAGACCTCCAGAAGATCAGAGTCAAGAAGAACCCAGACTGCGAGAGTTGCGGCAAACAGCACTACTACACGTACGACAGGTGAGAGAGTGAGAGGAATTCTGCTTCTTTCAGGAGGAATCGACTCCCCAGTCGCGGGATATCTGCTTGGAAGGCAAGGGGTCGACCTTGTGGCGGTTCATTTCGATGCGGCTCTCTCCGACCGACCAAGCGAGAGCGACAAGGTTCTGAAGCTGATGGAGCAGATGGATCGCGCTTTGGACACAAACATGACGAAGATGGTCGTGCGACACGGAGAAGTCCTGAATACACTGGCTGAGAAGTGTGGGTCCAGCCTGACATGCGTCCTCTGCAGAAGGGTCATGCTGAGAGTCGCGAGCAAGTTCGCGGATAGCATGGACGCCTCGTTCATTGTTACGGGCGAATCACTTGGCCAGGTAGCATCCCAGACGCTCATGAACATCTTCGTAGAGGAAGAGGCCGCATCCGTCCCGGTACTCCGACCCTTGATCGGCATGGACAAGGTGGAGATAGAACGCATAGCCAAGGAGATCGGCACATACGAGATATCCGTCTCGACGGGTTCGTGCTGCGAATACGCTCCCGATAGACCCTCGACACATGCGTCGCTCGAAGCGGTACTCGAAGAGGAGTCCAGGGTCGATATCGACGGAATCGTCGATGCGGGAATCAAAGGCGCCAATAAGATGGAGTGAGGTGATCCAGACGAAGGGGCTTGTTCTCGACACATCTGCACTCTACTACGGCAAAGACATGCCACCGGAATTCGAACTGGTGATATCCCCGGGAGTGGTCAGGGAGCTGAACCGCGAAGGGATGAAGGAACGACTAGATCTGCTCCTGGCCACGAGAATCAAAGTGCTGTCGCCTACCAAGGAATCGCTAACGAAAGTCGTTGCCGGGAGTGAGAAGACCGGCGATTCAAGAAGACTGTCGTCGACAGACAAAGAGGTCCTCGCACTTGCGCTGGACCTCGGCTACCAGCTCGTTACTGACGACTACTCCATCCAGAACCTCGCAGAGGTTCTAGGTGTATCATACAGGGGTCTAGAGCAGAAGGGGATTCGAAAGGTTTTGCTCTGGGAATTCCGCTGCACCGGCTGCGGCAAGAGGTTCGACTCGGATGTCACAGAGTGCGATATCTGCGGCAGCCCGACGAAGACAAAACGCAAGAAGAAGTAGTCCGGTGATGCGCTTCAGCGTCATTTCTATATGAATATCCGAGCTAGAGGAACAGGCGCTTGCACCGGATAGCCCTATCCAGACCACGATTGCCCAATATAGCCATGGCCAACCCCAGCATGCGGTCGTTCGAAAAGAAGAAATCGGCGAACCGCTTGGTACGCAGGGAGCGACTCAGAGGATTGTACATGACTCGACGCCATTCCTCTTCGTATGTGGACAAAGGATTTCCATTCGCCACGTGCTCCCTCGCGATCCGTCCTGCCAGTCTTCCAGCGATCATCGCGGTTGGAATGCCACCACCATTCGACGCCATCGTATGTCCGGCGGCGTCCCCCACAAGCATCACATTCCCATTAACGGTCGAGGAGACTGGGCCCGACATCGGCACGAACCCAAGCGCCACATCGGTCACCCTGCAACCCAAGTTGTCCACGAACCGTCTGAGGGCAACGCTCGGTTGCTCCCTGCAGGTCCTGCGGTTTAGGCCCAGGCCGACATTGGCTCCCATGGTTTTCGGGATGATCCACGCATATCCTCCGGGCGCGACCATCCCAAAGAACATCTTCACCGCGTCGCCGAACTGACCCTCGGCCCTGCAGGTTATCGCAGGATACCTGGCCGATGGTCTCTGAAGGCCTGCTTGCCTAGCTACAAGCGAATTTGGACCATCTGCACCTACGATGACCTTCGCTCTGACCTCGCCGATGGTCGTGTTTGCGACGCCGTCTTCGATGGAGGTGAGGGACACACCTTTCTCGACCCTTGCGCCCCGCTCGATAGCGAGGCTCACGAGATGTTTGTCGAATATCCGCCGGTCCAACGCGTGCGACACGAAATCAGAGCTGTAGACTCTGCCACCTGGGGAGATGAACTCCACTGAGGAACAACTACCCGCGGTCAGGGAGTCGTCGATATCGAACAGCTCCTCCAGGTTAGTCCCCCGGGGGAAAATCGAGTACATCTCCTTAGTCGCGGGAAGGAGTTCGCCACATTGGACAGGATAGCCGATCTCCCTCCGCCTGTCGATCATGAGGACTTCGGTATCTTTGTCAGCACAGAATCTAGCCGTTGTGCTCCCTGCAGGGCCTGCACCTACGATGAGGATGTCGACTTCCAGGGTTTCTTCCCCCTTGTTAACGTCGCACCTCTCATAGTAAGGAACTCGGTCGAGACATCAACGAAGCCCTGGCTACGCAACAGTTCCTCGTACACGGTGGTGAAACCGAACGCCTCGTATGTGTCGACGAACTTCCGGTACGGATCATTCTTCCACCTCGCCCGTGCCGCGGGATGGACCGCGACCTTAGCGAGGGTGGGAACGACGAAACGCATGTGCATCTGCAAGAGCTTCGCCATCGGGCCTGGTGGTGGCTTCGCCACATCAGCGATGAAGGTCTGTCCACCATCTCTCAGAACCCTGAACATCTCGCTCGTGCCAAAGGATTTGTCCTTGAAATCCCTGAAGGAGAACGAGCAGAACACTTTGTCAACGGAATCATCGGTGAGTGGTACTCTCTCTCCGACGCCCCTGATGAAGCTAATCCGTTCCTCGTCGAGTGATTCGCGGGATGCCTTCAACAGCCGATCGGACGGTTCCAGACAATAAACGGTCTGATCCCCGAGATGCCGGGCGAAACTCCCTGGCCCCGATCCGAGCTCGAGGACCACGTCGTTCCTGTCGGCCCTGCTGGCCACTTCGGCCCTCCACCTGTCAGCCAAGCCCAATGTGATAAGCTGATTCACCCTATCGTAGTGGGGTGCGACATCCTCCATCGCCTCAAGGACCTCGAGCCACTCAGATGTGGTCATGCCTTCATGATTCATTTGAATACACCTATGAGTCCCTTTCAAGTACCTTCGAAACCAGATCACGCAGAGCCTCGCTGTACTGGGTGTTCGATAGGCAACCCAGATGCTGCAGGGCTTCCTTGCCGTAGTACTCAGCCATGGTTCTGGCCTCCTCGATCGCTCCCGATTCAGTGACAAGATCGACACATCGCTTCACCGCTTCCGGAGATGGCTCATTCTGGCTCGCGATGTCAGCGAGTTCCTTCGTGGCGCTCTCTGACCCCTTCATTGCGATAAGTGACGGAAGTGTCAGATAACCTTCCCTCAAATCAGTGCCGACCGGCTTTCCGGTCCGTGCCTCATCGCCAACGAAATCCAGGATGTCATCCACAATCTGGAACGCGATGCCGAGGTTCAGGCCATACGCGCCGAGGCATCGAATTTCCTCCATCGTACCCCCCGCTAGGTAGGCTCCGACGGTCGCCCCGGCACTCAACGGCTCCGCCGTCTTTCGTTCCATTATCCGGACGTATCCGTCCATGCTCAAATCTTTGGTATGTCGGTATCGACTCTGCATTATCTCGCCTTCGGCGAGCTTCGCACATGCATCGGAGGTTATTCTGACCACCTCCTTGTCAAACATACCGCCCAACGAGAACGCCTTCACGAACAGGAAATCCCCGGTCACCACTGCGTTGTGGAGGCCGTACTTGAGATACACGGTCTCACGACCCCGTCTAGTGTTGCCGCCATCATTGATGTCGTCGTGCACCAGAGTCGCCGAGTGAATCAACTCAAACCCGGCTGCGATGTCCACGATCTTGTCGACATCCTGTCCGCCAAGGCTCTTATAAGACAGGATCGTCACCGTGGGTCTGAACCGCTTTCCCCCTGAATCTATGACGTGAAGGGAGGCGTCCGTCAGGATCTTCTCCTCAGACTTCACCATCTCTCGGAGCCTTTCCTCGACGAGTTCCAGCTCACTGTCTACGCCAAAATCCCAAGGGGATGGCCTCATCAGATTCCGCATATGACCCAATATCTACTTAACACTAATGGTTTGCTGGCCATGTACTGGATAGTCCCTCCACAACTACCATGGAAACCTCTGGCTACGCGACCCTCAGCCCGATGAGAATTGTATATATCGGAGTCCCCCCTTCAGGGGACCGATGGGCGAAACAAGACCCGAACGGCAAAGCCCCGGGCTGAGAGTCTGGTTCATGGAGGTGAGGGCGCCGTTCTTCACCGCTACCATAGTGCCGACGGTTTTCGGGGCCGTGTTCGCTTGGCATGAGACGTCATCCTTCGACACCCTATTGTTCATTCTAACGCTGGCGGGAGTGCTGTTCCTACATGCCGGAACGAACGTAGTCAACGACTATTTCGACTACAGGAGCGGCACGGACCGCATCAACAGGAACAAAAGTCCGTTCAACGGAGGAAGCCCGTTCGTAGTCGAGGGCACTCTAAGCCCAGAGGCGATCTACAGGGCCGCGATCATCTTCTTTGCGGTCGGTGCCGTGATTGGCCTGATTCTGGCATTCTGGGTTACCCTGCTGATAATCCCGCTCGGAGCACTCGGTATAGGTTTGGGATACTTCTACACAGCCCCCAGGGCCAACCTCGCTGCCAAGGGGGTAGGAGAGATCGCAGTTGGCCTCGGTTTCGGCCCGCTCGTCGTAGGAGGGGCCTATGCCGTGCAAACAGGAGAACTCGCATGGCTTCCGTTTGCAGCCGGGGTCCCAATCGGTTTCCTGATAGGACTTGTGCTCTTCATCAACCAATTCCCAGACATGGAGGCTGACGGCAAGGTCGGGAAGACCCACTGGGTCGTCAGAATGGGGCTGTCGAAAGCAGCCATATGGTACACCGCGCTGATGTCTGCCGCGTTCGCCTCGATATTCGTCCTGTGGGCAATGGAAATCTATCCAACCCTCGCGCTCCTGGGCCTCATCCCCGGAGTGATAGCCCTGCGTGCAGGAAGGATAGTCCTGCGCAGACACAGTCAATTCGGAGAACTGATACCGGCGCAGTTGATGACCATCCAGATTCACATGTTTGTCGGAATCTTGATCACGGTGGGCATGATCGCCTCAGGGCTTTTCCTCTAGACCGACCCAGACTCATGGGTTGAACAGTCCGCCAGCTGCTTGCTGGCATAGCTCCACAACCGCGTCGAAATATACTCCGAGCACGACGGTCATCACGACAGCGAACAGTATCGCAACGCCTGTGAGCCGGGGCACGGATATGCGGTCCTCTGGGCCCTTCTCCATGTACATATATTTTATCACGCGTGCGTAATAATAAAGCGAAAGGGCGCTGTTCAGAACGCCCGCCACGGCCAACCATATCAACCAGGACGGGCCTGGATCGAGCGAGCCATATACAGCAGATGAGAACAGCACGAACTTGCTTGCGAACCCAGCGAGCGGTGGGATTCCAGCCAGGGACAGCAGCAATAGCGTCATCGCGAGCGCGAGTAACGGGGATCTCGTCCTCAGACCCTTGAAGTCGTTCAGCGACTCCCCGACGCCGCGGACCCCCATGGCAGATACGACCATGAACGCCCCGGACTTCATGAACGCGTGCGTGAGCACGTGGAACAGGCCGCCCGCGAGTGCATATTCCGTGCCTATGGGCAGCACCATCAGTATGTATCCCGCCTGTGCGACGGATGAATACGCCAGCATCCGCTTTATGTTCGTCTGCGAGACTGCTATGAGGTTGCCGACGGTCATCGTTATGATGGCGACGACCGCCACGGCGACGTCCCAATCGGCTTTGGTGACGAGCAGGCCCAAGAGAAATATCTTGAACAGCGCGGCGAAACCCATATTCTTGGATGCAGCCGCAAGTAGCGCGGATATCGGGGTCGGAGATCCCTCATAGACATCCGGGGCCCACATATGGAACGGGACGATAGCCACTTTGAATCCGAGTCCAGCTAGAATCATCACAGTGGCGAGCGTACCGACCGAATCCATTCCGTCGAAGGACGAGAACATCGCTTCCATCGCAGGGCCCATGTCCGCTATCGCGGTCGTTCCCGACACGCCATAGAACAGCGAGATCGCAAACAGCGTCAGGGCGGACGAGAACCCGCCGACAATGAAGTACTTCGTCGCAGCCTCGGCCGATCGCTTCTCCCGTTTACTGAACCCAGAGAGTGCGAACGACGCTATGCCAGCCACCTCAAGACCGACGAACAACAATATCAGGTCAGTGGACAGGGCCACCACGGTCATGCCTATGACGGCCAACAGTATCAGCGCATAGTACTCGCCATGGTTCCTCTCCTGTCTGATAGATTCCGGGGAGCCGAGGACCACGATGATCCCGACTGAGACGAACGCGAGGGCGAACAGACCCGAGAAGAGGTCCACCTCGATGAGCGACATCTCGCTCTCTGGTGGCTCCCACACTCCCGCCAAAGTCCATGCCACTAGCATGACGGCATATCCTACGAGAGGAGCCAGGGCGACTGCTGCGAGGATCCGCTTGTCCTTGAAGATGTAGTCCAGCGCGGGCATCATCAGCGCGAACACTACGAGCAGTAGCTGCGGCAGGAACGGTTCCAGCATGCTCAACACGGTCAACTCAGCCACCTCCGAAGGCCCTTAGGGCGAAATCGACCGCGGGCCAGATACGGTCGAACACCAGCGAAGGGAACACGCCGAATATGGCTATCAGAACGATCAGGATAGCCACCGGAACGCCCTCGTACCAGTCGACGTCCTTCAGGTGGGACGTGTCGATACGGTCAGTGAGCGGACCGAACATGGAGCGCTGAAGCGCCCACAGGTAGTAACCGGCCGTGATAGCCACCGCCCCGATCGGCACGAACACCCACATACCCCACTTGAAGAACATCGCGGCGAACACCATGAACTCCGCCGCGAAGCTGACGAGGCCTGGCAAGCCGAGCGATGCGAGGAAGCCCACGGTCAGTAAGGTAGCCGCGATCGGCATCTTCTTCGCCAAGCCGCCGAGTTTCGGTATCAAGCGCGTGCCGCATTTATGCTGGAGCACGCCGCACATCATGAACAGGACCGCAGTCACGAGGCCGTGTGCAAACATCTGGAACACTCCGGCAACTATGCCGAGCTCACCGAGCGTCGCGTAGCCGAGGAGGACGAAACCCATGTGGCTGATGGACGAGTACGCCACCATCTTCTTCAGGTCCGTCTGTGCTAGACAGAGCACCGCCCCGTACACGATGCTGACGACGGCGATCACCGCCATCACTATCATCATATCCTCGGCGCCTGTCGGGAGCGAAGGTATTGCGACCCTTATCAGGCCGTATCCGCCCATCTTGAGCAGCAGGCCCGCAAGTAACACGCTTCCAGCCGTCGGCGCCTCGACATGCGCATCGGGCAGCCAAGTATGGAAAGGCACCATCGGCAACTTGACGCCGAACCCGAAGAGCATCGCAGCGAATATCGCGAACTGTATGTTACGACTGAACCCGACGCTCTCCTCGGCGATGGCCACCATGCTGAAGGTCTCTATGCCAGCCTCGAAGTACATCGCCATGATGGCGATGAGCATCGCGAGCGACGCGATGTGCGTGTAGATGAAGAACTTGATCGCGGCGTAGTCCCTGTTCGGACCTCCCCACACGCCGATCATGAAGTACATCGGAATGAGGACGATCTCCCAGAAGACGTAGAACATGAAGTAGTCGAGGGACACGAACACCCCGAGCACTCCCACCTCGAGCACCAACATCAGGCCGAAGTATTCCTTTGGCCTCTTCTTCGTGTCCCACGAGAAGACGATCGACAGGAGGCATAGAAGCGTGGTCAGCACGAACAACGGCAGGCTGATGCCGTCCATCCCGACCATGTAGTTGATCCCCAGCGTCTCGATCCAAACATGCGACTCGTAGAACTGGTAGCCGTTACTGTACGACTCGATCTCCCCGGGAGAGGCAGAATACGGATCGACGACGAACTCGAAGGCCACCACGAGGGACAGTACGAAGGCTGCCAATGCGAAGGCCAGCGCGACCCATTTCGCCAGGTTTTCCCGCCTGCCAAGGGAGAAGGCGATCAGCGAGCCCACCAACGGCATGATGATTATGAGCGAGAGAACGGGTATACCCTCCAACATCCTATCACCAACCTCCCCACGGCACGATGTACAGCATGAATATCAGCAGGAGACAGAGGCCTATGACGATGAGTCCAGCGTACCTCTGAACGTTCCCCGTTTGCGCCATCCTTATGACGTTGCCGGACCGCCCGCCAAGGTACGCGAACCCGTTCACAATGCCGTCGATCACGTATCGGTCGAAGGCGTCCGCGACCAACGAGATGGAGTACACGACTCTGAGAGCGAAGTCGTCGTAGAACTTGCTGATGTACCACCTGTTCTCAAGCGCTACCTGCAACCGTCCGGATATCCCACGGGCGAACACAGACCTGTCGAACCCAGGCACGCAGTACATCTTGTAAGCAAGGAGTATGCCGCCGGCCGCCAGCACGAGCGAGACATAAGTGAGCGGATCACCGAATATCACGCCGAGTATGTCCGTCGCGGACTCGTGATGCACCTCGTGGAGGAGTCCTCCGATCGAGCCCTCGATGAAGTACTTGAACCCATCACTTATGAACAAAGCGAAACCGGATACTGCGGCGAGCGCCGCGAGTATCATGAGCGGGAATGTCATGAGTTTCGGGGACTCGTGAGCGTGGTAGTCGGACCTCGGCTCCCCTGCGAACGTCATGAACCACATCCTGAACATGTAGAAGGCGGTCATGAACACAGTGGCGATTCCCATGAACCATAGCAGGAAGAATATGCCGTCGAACTCGCCAGCGTGATAGACGGCTGCGAGCACCTCGTCCTTGCTCCAGAAGCCGGAGAACGGTGGTATTCCGGCGATGGCTAACGATCCCACCAGCATGGTAATGGACGTTATGCGCATCTTCTTCCCAAGGCCCCCCATGAGCCTCATGTTGTTCGTCCCCACGGCATGGATCACGCTACCGGCGCACAGGAACAGGAGCGCTTTGAAGAACGCGTGGTTCATCAGGTGGAGAATCGCGGCAGAGTACCCGCCGCCGGTGTCCGCGTACAAGACCAGGTATCCTCCCGCGCCCAACGCGAGCGTCATGTAACCTAGCTGGCTGATCGTACTGTATGCGAGCACTCGTTTGATGTCCGTCGCGACTAACGCCACCGAGGCTGCTAGCAATGCCGTCACGCCACCGATGACCGCCACGAACAGCAGGCTCTCGGGAGCCTGAATCAGAAGCGGGTACGAGCGCGCCGTGAGGTACACGCCGGCCTTGACCATCGTCGCCGCGTGTATGAGGGCCGATACAGTGGTAGGCCCTTCCATCGCGTCAGGCAGCCATTCATGGAGCGGGAACTGCGCGCTCTTACCTATCGCGCCTCCGAATATCAGCACGGTCGCAAGAACCATCATGTCGGTAGGCACAGCCGCTGCGGTGTCCTGATCGAACAGGGTGACGAAATCGAGCGAGCCGACATACTTGAAGAGTATGATTATGCCCGCCATGAGCATGATATCGCCCACGCGCGTCACGATGAACGCCCTCTTGGCGGCGCTTGCCGCGGACGGCGTCTCGTACCAGAAGCCGATCAAAAGGTAGGAGCACAGGCCCACAAGCTCCCAGAAGATGAACATTTGAAGGAAGTTGTCGGATATCACCAAACCGTACATCACGGATATGAAGAGCATGATCTCGGCGTAGTACCGTCTTCGATTCTCGCCCTCCCCGTGCATGTACGCGCCGGAGTATATCACGACGAGCGTGCCGACCACCGACACGACGACCAGCATGACCGCAGTCAGCTGGTCGATCCAAATGCCGAACGTGATCGAGATATCGCCTATGACCAGCCATTCGAACTTCGGGCCGTCCCCGACCATCGTGCTGCCCGACATGACCTCCCAGATCACGAGCACTGAAAGAATCAACGCGGCGGCCGCGCCTCCGATCGCGTATCCAGCGCCGTCCTCCCATGACAGGGTACGCTTCGGCAGGATGGCGATCAGTATGAATGCTACGAACGGAAACACAGGTATGAGCCATGCGTACTCCAGCATTCTACCACCTCAGGATATTGATCTTGTCGACTTCGATCGTCTTGTACCGTCTGTAGACCGAGAGCAGTATAGCGAGTCCAACCGCCACCTCGGCCGCTGCAATCGCGATGGAGAACAACGCGAAGGCCTGCCCTGACGGGTCGGCGGTGCCGTGCAAGACGTTGTGATACGAACTGAACATCACGAGGTTGATGTTCGCGGAGTTGAGCATTATCTCGATGCACATCAGGACGACTATCGCGTTCCGTTTGGTCAGGACGCCGTAAGCGCCTACGCAGAAGAGAAGCGAGCTGAACACCAGCCAGTACTCGATCGGTATCATTCGCTCTCCTCCTCCTTCGCGAGGAACACACCGCCGAGCATAGCGACGAGCAGCAACAGGCCTATCAGGAAGAAGGCGAGACCGTAACCTTCGACCTCAGGCGTGCCGAACAGTACCTCGCCCACATCCTTGTTGGTAGTCTCGTCCATTTCGCCCTCTGGCCAGGACGCTTCTGTAACGGCCAGGACGAACAGGAGGGCCAGGAGGCAGACCGCGATGACCTTCGAAGCAGCCCTCCTCCTCATTTCCTCTCACTCTCCATTATCTCACGCTTAGTGAGCATGATACCGAACAGGACCACTATGGTGACCGCGCCCACATACACCAGAATCTGGACGATGGCAACGAACTCGGCGTTCAGCATGATGAAGAGGCACGCGATAGCGATGAAGCAGGTCGCCATCCCGATGACGCTGTGGACTATCTCCTTGGCGGAGATGACCCACAATGCGGATAACAGGGCAGAGGATGCCAGGAACAGGAACACGAGCATTTCCCACGTCATTTCCTCACCCCCGGCATGTCGATGGCGTCGAACTTACAAGCCTGATAGCATCTCCCGCAGCCGACGCACTTCTCCAGCACGAACACCGCTCTCTTCTTCGGCTTGCCCTTCTTGCCGTTCTTGAGGGTCTTCTCAGTCCCAGGCATCTCGAGCATGTATATGGCTTCGGACGGACACTTCCTCGCGCATAATCCGCAGCCCGAGCAGTTATCCAGGATCAGCTTGGGCTCAGGCATATCGAAGTACGACTCGTACACCTCGGTCATCGTCAGTGCCTTCTCCGGACAGGTCTCCGCACACTTGCCGTGGGACTTGCATTTGACGAGGTTGATCTCCGGCTTCTTCCTGCCCGTGTTCTCGATGGGCATCATCGCGATGCACATCTCGGGGCACTCACCGGCACACTTCTCACAGCCGTCACACTTCGACAGATCGAGGACGGGTACCAGCCGCTTCTCCCTCTCCTCGACGAACGTCTCGCCGAACGAATCGTCTCGTATGTCCAGCGGGCTCAACCTCAGATTCTCCCTGTCGCTGTCGGCAAGCTCGAACTCGGTCGTCATATGAAGGGCCACTGTCGGACACACCTCTGCGCAGAATCCGCAGAACATGCATCTCCCGAGATCTACGCCGGGCCGCTCGATCTTACCCAGCTCGGGATCCTCCACCTTCTCCAACCACATGCAATCGTTCGGGCAGACGACCACACAGTTGCCGCAACCGATGCACTTCTTGAAATCAAGGGCATGCTTTCCTCGGTAGACCTGGGGAAGGTCAAGCTTCTCCTCAGGATACAGGACCGTATTGGGCTTGCCGAGTATCAGCGTCCGGACCAGCTGCTTCCCTGTCCGCTTCATGGGGTTCAGGACGACTCCTGTCGTCCTTGGCTTCCGACGGTCATCCATCAGAACCAACCTCCAGACTTCAAGGCAGCCGCGATCAGCAGGTTGAGTACCGCCAACGGCAGCAGCCGTCTCCATCCGAACACCAGCATCTGGTCTATCCTAATCCTTGGGACCGACCATGTCAACCACATGAAGACCGTGAACACGATGTACGCCTTGATCAGGAACCATATCTCGTCCGGGAGGAACGATGGGCCGTGCCATCCACCAAGGAACAAGGCTGTCGCAAGCGCTCCACCGGCATACGACCTGACGGCCGTGGTCATGTAGAACAGTCCGAACCGCATCCCACCGTACTCGGTGGTCCAGCCCTCCACCAGCTCCGCCTCTGCCTCGGGAAGGTCGAACGGAATGATCTCCACCTCAGCCATCAAGCATATCAGGAACACCACGAAACCGATGAAGAGGGGGATGAAGAACCAGATGCCACTCTGCGCATCGACGATCTCCACGAAGTTGAAACTTCCGGCGAGCAGGAAGACACTGGCAGCGCAGAGTATGAGCGGTATCTCGTAGCTCATCATCTGGGCCGCGGACCTCATACCGCCGATCAAGGTGTATTTGTTGTTTGACGACCAGCCCGCGAGTAGGATGGCGAACGGGGCGATCGAGAAGGCCGCGAGCGCGAACAACGCCCCCGCTGAGACATACTCCCCGGACTCGCTCGTGGAAATCCCGAAATCGACGCTGAAAGGGATGACCGCTAGGATCGTCAGGGAAGAGCCGACGAATATCACCGGAGCGAGGAGGAATCCGAGTCTGTCGGCTTTGGTAGGGACGATTATCTCCTTGATGAACAGCTTCATCCCGTCCGCGAGGTTCTGGAGCCAGCCGCCGATCCTGTACCCGACGTAGTACGGCCCGTAGAAGTCCAGGATCCTCCCACTCAGCTTCCTGAATATCCAAAGGAAGTTGAGCACGTTGATCAAGGCGATGACTACTACGACGACGCTTTCGACCAGGAGGGTCATGAACCAGAGGTGACCCTCGGAAGCTGCGAAGTTCCCGATCGCCGTGAAGAGGTCGCCGAAGTACCACGGAAGGAAGTCCCCCAGCCAATACCATATGTTGTTGACCAGGCCAACGAGCCAGTGGACGATTCCGTAGCAGAACTGATACAGGTTCATGTAGTCACCTATCGTTCTCTCCTATGCACATATCGAGGCCGCCCATGATAGCGACGACATCGGCGAGTTTGTAACCGACGAGTATCTTCGGAGCGGCCGAGACAGTCACGAAGATGGGGCTTCGGATCTTCAGCCTGTACGGCCTGTCCGTGCCGTCTCCCACGGCATACATCACCGCCTCGCCTCTCGGATCCTCGACACGGCCCAGCCCGGTCCCGACAGGGGCGTTCCTCGGAGCCACGACCCTCCATCTACCCGTCGGCATCTTCTGGAGTGCCTGGCGGATGATCCTGCAGCTCTCCCACATCTCGTCCATCCTCACCCTGTACCGAGCGTAGCAGTCGCCGTCCTCGTGTTTGACCACCTCGAAGTCCATCTCCGGATAGACCGAGTAGGGCATGTCCTTCCTAAGGTCGTAATCCACTCCGCTGGCCCTGAGGGAAGGCCCGGTCACGCCGAGGTTGATCCCGTCCTCCTTCCTCAGTATGCCGATGCCGACGTTCCTCATCATGAATATCTTGGACCCATCGAACAGGTCCTCGTACTCCTTGAGGCGCATCTCCATGTACTGTACCGCTCTGACCGTGTCTCTCTCGAAATCAGGTGGGAGGTCGTGCGCGACCCCGCCGATTCTTGGATAGTTGTAGGTCAACCTTGACCCGGTCAATGCCTGGAGAAGGTCCACGAACACCTCTCTGTCCCTCATGGTGTATGTGAACCCGACCGCTAGACCCAGGTCGCCCGCGTACGCTGCGAGCCACATGAGGTGAGAGGCGATCCTCTGCATCTCGATCGCCATCACCCGGATGTACTCCGCCCGTTCGGGCACCTCGATGTCCATGAGGTCCTCGACCGTGAGACAGTACAAGTGCGACCAAGTGAGTGACGAACCGTAGCAGAGTCGGTCGGCGATCGGTATGATCTGAGGGTAGGTCCTTGCCTCGCAGAGCTTCTCGATGCCTCTGTGGAGGTATCCCACCTCTGGCTCGGCGTCGACGATGGTCTCACCGTCGACCTTGACCCTGAGGTTCCAGAGCCCGTGCGTCATCGGGTGTTGGGGTCCCATGTTGATCCACATCTCAGCCATTCATGGTCACCCCCTGAAATCCTTCCTGAGCGGATGGTACAGCACATCCTTGGGCAGCAGTATACGTTCCAGCTTAGGATGGCTCTTGAACTCGATGCCCATGAGGTCGTACGATTCTCGCTCCTGCCAGTTCGCTCCGCCCCAGATCGAAGAGACTGAATCCACCACGGGATCGTCCTTCGGTGTGGTGGATATCAGCTCGATAAGCAGCCTCGATTGATATGATGCGATGTGATAGATAATCTCGAACCTGTCATCGTAGTCGACAGCGGAGATCATGGTCAGATGCTCGAAGCCCAGATCCTCCCTGAGGGTCCTGCATACGCTGTACAGATCGGACCGGTCGACCTTGGCGCGCATCACGCCAGGCCTGAGCTGGGTTCCCTCAGAAACGGTTTTGGGGAACGATTCAGCCAACGCCCTCAACACCCTGCGTTCAGGGTTCTCGCCTACGCGGCTCGGGGCCGTCTCTATGCCAACGACCCCTGCTGAACTCCGCTTATCCCCCTCAGACATTCTGCACACCCCTACCGGCCCGTTAGCAGGCCCTTCTTGTTCTCTTTTATGAGTTTCTGAAGCTTCAGGAAACCGTCTATCAAGGCTTCTGGCCTTGCAGGACAGCCCGGTATATAAATGTCGACGGGAATGAACCGGTCGACCCCTGGAACCATGCTGTAGCTGTCGTAGAACGGCCCGCCCGAGATGGCGCACTCGCCCATCGCCATGACCCACTTGGGCTCAGGCATCTGGTCGTACAGCCTCCTCAGGGCCGGCTTGAGCTTCTTGGTCACTGGCCCGTTGACAAGCAGGACGTCGCATTGTCGAGGACTTGACCTGGGTATGATACCGAATCGCTGCTGGTCGAACCTTGGCGCAGATGCGACGGCCATCTCCAGAGCGCAGCACATTATGCCGAAATGAAGGAAGTACAACGAGTTCCTCGTCGCCCAGTTGAAGAAATTCTTGGTGATCAAGTCGATGCCTCCGCCTATGGGAGACTTGCGCAACATGTACTCCAGAACCTCATCCGACCACTTGAGGAAGTCCCTGGACCGGAACATCACCGCCTGTCCCAGGGATGGTGCGGCCTCTCCACTCATATCCAGACTATCTCCTCCTTCTTCAGAGCATAGGTCACGCCAACGAGAAGAACTCCCAGGAACATGACCATGAAGACTTTCGCCAACTCGGTGAGGTCTGAGAACACCAACGCCCAAATGAGCACGAACACGGTCACGAGGTCAAAAGCGACGAAGATGATCGCGTAAATATAGTACTGAAAATGGAACTGAATCTGTGCGTCGCCTATAGGGACCTCACCGCACTCGTAAGTGGTCATCGATCTCGGGTCGTTCCTGTCGGTTCTGAAGTATCTCGAGAGGAAAAACGCAAGCGTTGGGAAAAGGATGGCTACAATCGCAAAGACGGCGACCCCCATGTAGTCGTCTTGTAGCATTGCCGGAGAATTCACGACAACATATAAGGCCTTTTCCAGCGGACGCTCTACGCGGGTCCCCGTCAGTACCGAAAAACTTGCGAATACCAGAACCGCAGCCGCAGCCACCCGAACAGGACTTGATGACGCGTTGCGAAGAAGCCTTTTTTAGTCCTTGACAAGTTATCAATCAAGATGGCTGTGCCCGATCTCTTGTTGATGCACCCTCCCAGCGTCATGGACTTCAGGAAGAGAACCCAGCTCTCAGGGCCGGTCAGCGACTTGGTCCCTTCTACACCAGTCTTCGAGATGTACCCGATCGGTTTCACGACCATCGCTTCACATCTAGAATTGAAAGGATATGACGTGCGCATAGCGAACATAGCCTCGCGGATGCTTGCTTCGGACAGGTTCAGCCCCGAGAAATTCGTCAGGTCGATAGACGCATCCGTGTTCGGGATCGACCTGCACTGGATGCCTCATGTCCAGGGGGCGCTCGAGCTCGCCCGGATGGTCAAGGAACACCACCCCGACCGTCCCGTGGTCTTCGGTGGATTCAGCTCCTCGTACTATCATGACCAGCTCATACAGGAGTATCCACAGGTCGACTATGTCCTCCGTGGAGACTCGACCGAGACGCCGTTCGAACGTCTCATGGGCGCCATAGACCGAGGCTCCTCGATGGACAACATCCCGAACCTTACCTGGAGAGACGATGGCCGCGTTGCCGTCAATCCGCTCTCTCACGTGCCTGAGAATCTGGACGACATCGCAATCGACTACGGTCTACTGGTCCGGAATGTCCTGAAGTACCGGGACCTCACAGGTCATCTTCCGTACGCCGATTGGAAATCGAACCCGATGTCCATCGCAGTGGCCGTCAGGGGTTGCACGCACAACTGCCTCAACTGCGCAGGATCGTGCGATTCGTTCTCACGGTATCTGGGAAGGGACAAGCCCGCGTACAGGTCGCCCGAACTTCTGGCGGAGGACATTGCGAGGGCAGAGGAGTACATCAAAGGGGCGACTTTCGTGGTAGGCGACGTTCGCCAGGCGGGGAAGGCGTATGCGACCAAGTTCCTGAAGGAGCTGAAAGCTAGAGGGGTGGACAACGAGGTCGTCATCGAGCTGTTCACACCTGCCACAGAAGGATTCGCCAATGATGTCGCCTCGAGCGTCGACAGGTTCAGCGTGCAGATGTCTCCCGAAACGCACGACGAGACGGTCAGGGAGGCCCAGGGAAAACCCTACACGAACGCAGGACTCGAGAAATCGATAGAGCACTTCCTCAAAGCAGGATGCGGGCGGTTCGACCTGTTCTACATGATCGGTCTGCCACGCCAGACACGGGAGACCGTCGATGGCACCGTGGAATACACGAGAAGACTGTACGAAAGGTTCCCAGACGCGAACCTATTCCCATTCATAAGCCCGCTCGCTCCGTTCATAGACCCCGGTGGGAACGCATTCGAGAACCCGGAGGCACATGGTTACAGGCTGTTCGCGTCCACCGTCGAGGACCATGTGAAGCTCGCGGTCATGCCCAGCTGGAAGTACGTGCTCAACTACGAGACCAAATGGATGTCGCGGGATGCGATCGTTGAGGCCACTTACTCCGCGGGGCTTGGTCTCAACTCGGTGAAGCGAGACCTCGGACTGATATCCCACGAAGTGGCCGACAACATCGAACAGAGGATAACCGATGCGGCCGCACTGATGCGAAGGATCGACAGCATCGTTGCGAGAGGGGCAGCGTCAGAGGCGGAGCTCGATCAGCTTAGGGAGCAGGCTTCCACGCTGAATGAAAGCACTGTATGTGAGAAGAAGGAGCTGGACTGGTCCACGAGTTCGATCTACGCGAGCATACCACGGATGGTAGGGTCCCTTCTCAGAAGACGATAGAGGCGAGCCATTTATCACCGCAGCCGCAGATAGGGAATCCGAGGGATAGGATTGATACTAGGCGTCTACGGGTATCAGGATTCCGGGAAGACCGCAATCGTCGAAGCGATGATTGATACGCTTGCGGCGCGCGGATACAAGATCGCTTCGGTCAAGCACGCCCCAGAGACGACAGGAATCGACCCCGAGGGAAAGGACACTTGGAGGCACTGGAAGGCGGGGAGCGACCCTGTAGCTCTCCAGGCAGGAGACGCGACCGTTGTGCTCAAGCGGCCGGGGTTCTCGCTCGATGAGGCGGTCTCCTTACTGCAGCGCGAGGCTCGACCGGACATCGTCATCATTGAAGGCTATAAGGACGGCTCGCACCCGAAGGTCGCTGTTGGAGACATCGCACCAACGGAAGGAACCGTTCTGGTGAACCCGACCATCGAGCAACTGACAGAGTACGTGGAAGGCGAGATCTCCTTCGAGAAGACCCGGGCGAAGCTCCCCGGGCTCAACTGCTCCAAGTGCGGCATGGACTGTGACGAACTCGCAAGGGAGGTAGCGAAAGGCAATTTGACCATCGAAGCGTGCCTCGAACTCACTGCTCGTCGCGTAGAGATTTCCGTAGGCGGCGTTCCGCTTCCTGTCGGAGCGTTCGTGGCCGAGATAGCCGAGAGCACGATCAGGGGGCTCCTGAGCAGCTTAAAAGGCTATTCGCAGGAGGGTGAAGTTGAAATCCGTCTCCGACCCCCAGAGACACCGACGAGAAACGATGAAAAGCCCGAGAGATAACTATTCCGAACTCAATTCGAATCGTTCTGCGCTACATTTATCAACATCGAAGATATCCTGAGCGCCAGAAGCCGAAACACCGCAGTCAGATCGTCCGGTGACATTCATGAGAAATATCTCAGAGATCCAAAAGGACTTGAACGCCTGCCTGCAGTGCGGGTACTGCAGAGACCCCTGTCCAGTCTATACCTGTTACGGTTGGGAGTCGGCGACCCCACGAGGCAAGGTCTACTACCTGAAGCAGATAGCCAACAGAACTCCCGTTGACAGGTTGCTCAGACGTATCCCGAAGGTTGACGACAAGTTCACCGAGCGAATATTCCAGTGCACGTCATGCGGTGCCTGCGAACACCACTGCCACGTAGAGATCGAGTTTCCGCACCTCTGGGAGGAGGTCAAAGAATGGCTTATATCCCAAGGCTACGGCCCGATGGAGGCTCACACGCGCATCGCTGAGAGGGTGCTCAGCAAGAAGAACCCGTATAACGAACCCGCGGAGAAGCGTCCAGCGTGGCTGCCAAAGGATATCAAGCTCTCGGACGACCCGGACGTCGTCTTCTTCACAGGATGCACAGAGGCCTACAGGATGCAGCCTCTGGCGGTTGCTACTGCGGAGCTGCTCGACAAAGCGGGCGTGAGAATCGCCATCATGGGAGAAGATGAATGGTGTTGCGGGTCACCTCTTCTCAGGACGGGGCAGAAGAGCATGGTGGTGCAGGAGCTTGCACCTCATAACGTCCGTGAGATGGAGAAGCACGGCTGGAAGGTTATGGTGACCGCATGTGCTGGATGCTACAACACCATCAAGAACGACTACCCTCGTCTTATCGGCGAACCATCGTTCGAGTTGTATCACGTAACGGAGTACTTCGACAAGCTCATCAAGGACGGTAAGCTGAAGTTCACGAAGGAGTTCAAGAAGAAGGTGGCGTATCACGATCCCTGCCACCTAGGTAGGCACGCGAAGGTATACGATCCACCGCGCAACATCCTCAGAGCCATACCCGGGCTCGAACTCGTAGAGATGCGCCATGAGCGCGACGACGCACTGTGCTGCGGAGCTGGAGGAGGATTCAAGTCGGCCTTCAACGACATGGCAGAGACGATAGCAGCCGACAGGGTGAAGGAAGCGGTTGAGGCTGGGGCTGAGGTAATCGTGACATCGTGCCCATTCTGCCAGGTCAACCTCAACGCTGGCGCGAAGAAGGCCGGACTGAATATCAAGACAATGGACGTCGCCCAGGTGGCGCTCCAGTGTGTCTAGATTCGAGACGTTTCTGTACAGCCTCACTCTTCAGCTTCCTGACGACCGGCTCAACTTCCATGTTCAGATGCCCGTCCATGGCACGCCCTTGTACGCGCTCATGACGATCTGAGTATCCGTCTCCTTTATCCCGTTCTTCTTAAGGAAGGAGTCTATGAACTCCTGCAGCTCGGTCATGCCGACGAACAACGCCACGACAAGCAGGTCGTATTCTCCCGTGACGCGATACACCGCGACCACTCTGTTGTGGTTGGTTATATGCTCTACGACTTCGTCCAGCTTCTCGCTTAGGGACTTGACATGTATGTAGGCCTTGACAGTGTTCTCGATGAGCCGGTAGTCGATATGAATGGAGAAGCGGAGTATGATACCCTTCTCGATCAGGTTCTTGATGCGCCTCCTGATGGTCGCCTCCGTGACTTCGAGCTTCTTGGCGATCTCGGAGTTGCTCACCCTCGAGTTCTCCCTCAGCTCGCACAGTATCCTGATGTCGGTCGTGTCGATGGGCAGGAGCTTGAGGTCGAGCCCCTTCCATCTCTCGTATATCTCGCACGGATGGTCTCTGATGGAGGATATGGTCATGAGGTTCCCGAGCCCCCGATAGCAGGGGACAGTACTTCAAACTAACGGAATTCATGCAAAACCGAGCAGAATACGCACACTTTTCGTACGCTGCAGTGCCATATTATGCACGAAAAGGTGAGTGGAACGGCGAAAATCCACTATTCCCCGAACCTACGCTTCCTCTGCTGGTAGGAGCGGACGGCCCTCAGGAAATCGACCTTCCGGAAACCGGGCCAGTAGACGTCAGAGAAGTAGAGTTCGGAATAGGCGAGTTGCCATAGCAGGAAGTTGGATATCCTCTCCTCGCCCGAGGTCCTCAGAATGAGGTCGGGGTCCGGGAGGTCGGACGTGTACAGGAACTTATAGAAAGTCTCCTCGTTGATGTCCTCGACCTCAATGGTGCCCTTGCGCACCTCCTCCGCGATGCATTTGACAGCGTGCAGGAGCTCCTGGCGGCCGCCATAACCGACGGCTATGTTGAAGGAGTAGCTGTCGTAGTCCTTGGTCTTCTGCTCAGCGTATTCGATAGCTTCTCGGACGTCGTCCGGGAGAATGTCTCTCTGACCAAGTACCCGGACCCGTATCCGATGCTTGTGCACCCTATCATCGTCTGCCAGCTTCTTGAAGTTCAGTGAGAACATCCGCATCAGGGTATTGACCTCGTCCGTCTCCCGTGTCACATTCTCGGTCGAGAAGGCGTACACCGTCAGGACCTTTATACGGAGTTCGAGGCACCACTCCATCATCTCCTCGAGCTTCTCCTTGCCCTTATCATGGCCTTCTGCCACGACCAGGCCGAACTCCTTCGCGTATCTGCGGTTGCCGTCCATTATGACGGCCACATGTCGTGGGACTGGCATTGTCTGTATATCTCTGAGAAGACGCTTCTCGTAGGTCTGGTACGCAGTCGACGCGATTGCCCTGGTTATCTCGCCCGTCACTCGAATCGCTTCCTTTCTTGTGATGCGCCGGTCAGACTTAAACTACGTGCGCTCGAAGTCCTCTGGGAGACCGGCGCTGTATAGCCCTAGGTCCACGCAACCGATCGCGGCTACGGCGCCTATCAGACCGCGCCTTCCAGTCACCTCGATCAGCTTCAGCCCGGCCTCGGCAGCTGCGTGTTCCGCATCGTGGATGGACAGGATCGTACCCTTGGCCTCAGCCCCGAATCGCACGAGACCCCTGGGCACCTCAATGGATCCGAAGGTCGCCATGGCAGTCTCGGACGAATACGTGTTCTCGGAGACGAACTCCTTCGCCCAGTCGACTGCCCTTCCGATGTCATCTGGACGGACGGCGAACGAAATCGCTGTGGACGAGCAGTTCGTGGTCTTCTGAGGAGCATCTGGGTTCAGCTGGACTATCTTATGAGACAGGAACACCGCATGTGGCATCTCCCTGGCGAGTTTGAGGCCCAGAACCCACGTCGCACCCTTCTCCTTGGTGTCCGTGTCATCTATCCCGATGACGAGACGACGATGAAGAGGCGTGGTCAGTCGCAGCTCGACCGCACGGCTTCCACCCACATCCTCGTCGCTCAGGAACTCGACCTTCTCGACTCCTTCCGCCTGGGGCAGGCAAGCGCCGACACCGACGCTGGCACCTGCCAGACCGAGCCATGTCGTCTCGACCTTGTCCCCCTTGACAACAATCGACTTCAGGGCTTGGCCTCCGGTGTCCTTCGACGCGGGGCCAAACCGTACCTGCCCTTCACCGAGGTGCGCATCCATGGTCAGGGTCGTTCCCTGGACCTCGACATGGTCGATTGCGCCCCTAGCCCTTAGACGGTTCACCGCATCCCACTCGACAGGGCCCTGCGCGCAACACTCTTCGACTATACGGGCCTTCCCGACACGCTCGTCGACGAGCGTGACAAGACGCTTTGCGAACATGTCGCCATGTCGTTTCCTTATCTCAGCGGGAGTTGTGATGCCAGCCATCTCAGATCATACTTCCAGCGATTGTCCAGGCTCGAGAATCGTAACCTTCACATCAGGGGCAGCCTCGTTCACGAGCCGCTCGAACTCCTTCGGGTCACTGTCTATCGGGTCCCAGGTGCCGTAATGCATCGGCACAACGACCTTAGGCTTAATCAAAGACGTAGCCAAAGCCGCCTGCTTAGGATCCATCGTGAAAAACCCTCCAGTCGGCAGCAACGCCACCTCTGGCTTGTACATCTCACCTATGAGCTTCATATCGCCGAAAACGCAGGTGTCTCCGGCGTGATACACCGGCTTCCCGGAATCGATGACGAACCCAACGGGCATGGCTGCTGAGAACTCCAGGCCAGGAGCACCTATACTCGACGAATGGAAGGCGGGGACCATGGTTATGTCTGTGTCTCTGATATGGGCAGTCCCCCCCAGGTTGAAACCTACGCTCTGAAGGTCGCAACGCTCGATATACATGGACATCTCGACGATGCTGGCGATCATCGCCCCTGTCCTCCTTGAGATGTCCAGCGCATCTCCGAGGTGGTCCGCATGACCGTGGGTGACGCATATGATGTCGCAGTCGATCTCGTCAGGGGATACCGACGCCTTCGGGTTCCCGGTCAGGAACGGATCCACCAATACCCGGTCTCTGCCCTCGATGAGAAAGGCAGAGTGACCTAGCCAAGTGATTTTCATTCAACCATCCGAGTAGGCGAACGCCGCGTAGCTATTTCTTAATTTTGCGTGGGAGGGAGGAGCCCGGGGAGGTATCGGAGTCTATGAACCTTGACGGGACATCCCAGAGGTTAAGGGCGTTGATACTCCCGGAGTCGTAGACAAGCCACTTGCCTTTCATGCCCACAAGCTTCCCCCGGTGCCTCCCCGCAGTGTCCCTCAGCTGAGGAGGGCGATCAAGCGGAAGGTCGATGGGGTACCCGTCCACCCAACGCAGCTCCTCCACCTTAAGGCCGAACTGAGCCTCGATGGATGACGCGAGACCACGAAACCGACCCTCGATGCCAGTAACATCTACGGCCCTGGAGAACCCGCTGAGGACGACTTCCTGTCGGAAGGCCTGAGGAATCCTCAGACGTGATGATATCTGCTTCTCCGCCTCGCGCGCCCGCCTACGCGTCGGGAACGCGCCAACGACTGCAAACGCGTCTGCCCCCTGCTCGACCAGCCTGCGCTCTATCCTTCTCGTGGAGCTCATCCCGATCTTGGCCTTCGTGTCGTAGAATGCCAGATACAGGACGTGCTCCCGCCTGCAGAAGTCCATGTCACATATCTCACCGTCGCACTTCGGCTCGAACACGCACTCCTGGAAAGGGATGAACGATTCGCCTGCGCAGTCGGCACACTGGGCGAACCGAGTGACGGAGGCCTTGTTGGGGCACGAAGTGTAGGAATCTCCGTCGAAGTAGCCTACGCACTCCCTAGCATCGCTTATCACGAAGTCCACGTGGTCAAGGTCGATATCGAAGACTTCGTCGCCAGCGCGGACAACGCAGGTGAGGCTAGGCTCGAACCCATCCCACTGGAACCCGACTGCATGATACCGAAGGGACGATTCGACCTGACGCAGCCAGAGCCGGTCTGCCGTTTCAAACATACACTCATTAAGATCCCGGAGGAGGTAATAACCATTTACCAGACGGCGGCGAAAGTGAAACGACAGAGACGGCGCTCCATGGCGCCAGTGGGTGGCCCTATTCCGGCTGCTTCTCGTCGTCCTTAGCCTCTGAGCCCTCGTTCTCCTCGACGGGCCTGTCCGATGGGTACTCCGACAGGTCGACCTCTATCTTCTTCAGATACTTAGGTGCGATCTCCTCTGCAAGGTACACGGT
The DNA here is from genome assembly GCA_022848805.1 of Thermoplasmatota archaeon. Taxonomy (GTDB): domain Archaea; phylum Thermoplasmatota; class Thermoplasmata; order UBA10834; family UBA10834; genus UBA10834. The sequence continues at coordinate 8,359 of JAJISI010000001.1, read as the reverse complement.
CTTGCCAGCCTTCTGAATGACCACGCCGTCGTCGCCCGCGAGGCGCACATCGACCTCCAATATGACCGGCGAGTCTGTTCGTACCCTGCCCGCGTTGGCAGCGTCGCCGATAGTCTTGCTCAGATGTACACGTTTCCTATCCGATGGCTTGATGCCAGTCTCCAGGATGATGTCGACCTCTTCCTCGGTCGCGGGATAGTACAGTGCGTCGGGGGTCCCCACATCGCTCGGGTCGAGAGCCACATCGAAGGAGTGCGCGTAGGTCGCACGTATCTTGCCGTCCTTGTGCTCGTACCTTCCCTTGTTGTCCGTCTCAATGATTGCCAGGACGTGATGGGGCCTGAGCCAGTGGTATCTTCTCTGCTTCGCCTGGACTGCATGAACGAACGCGTGGAGGTCGACGTACCCGTACTTGTCGACCTCGAGGTCGAACCTCTCAGGAAAATGCCTGAGAACTCCAGCCAGTGTCCTGCTCATCCTGTCAAGTTCCTCCGTATTCATCAGGAATCTGCCTTCATCTCCGCAAACAGGGCAATACTCTGCCCTGAAGAAACCGTGTTCGCTGCATTCTCTGAGCAATCGATGCCTCCGACAGTTCGGGAATACCAGGAACAACAATATATCTTTTGGCTAAGAGCGACGATGATTTGGAGCCGCCCGGCCGCGAACGCCCGCAACTGGATGGTGTTTCTCGGAAGTCTTAATTATGAAGCTGTGATATCGTCCGCCAAACCGTTATTCCGCGGGCAGTCGTCACAGGGCCAGCATCGAACCCTGGAAACGCCCTGTCTTTCGGATGGCCGGTCGCGATGTCAACTGAGGAGGAGAAGAGGGGATCGAATGGAGAAGAAAAAAGTCGTAGTCGTCGGTGGAGGCATCGCTGGAATACAGGCGTCTCTGGACCTCGCCGACAGAGGATTCGAGGTCCACCTGGTCGAGAAGTCCCCGTCTATAGGAGGCCATATGGCCCAGCTCGACAAGACTTTCCCCACGAATGACTGCTCGATGTGCATCCTCTCGCCGAAGATGATCTCGTGCGCGGACCACGACAACATCGTGCTCCACACATACTCGGAGCTTGAAGCTGTCGAGGGAGCGGCACCGAGCTTCAAGGTCGCGATACGGGAGAAGGCGCGTTACATCGATGTCGACAGATGCACCGCTTGTGGCGACTGCGTCGCGAAATGCCCGGTGAAGGTGCCAAGCGAGTTCGAAGAGGGACTTACCATCCGAAAAGCGATCTACATCCCATTCCCTCAGGCAGTCCCTATGAAGATGACCATCGACAAGGACCAATGCCGGAAGCTCACCGAGGACAAGTGTGGCGTCTGCAAGAAGGTATGTCAGGCGGAGGCCGTCGATTATGAGCAGGAGGACGACATCATCGAACTAGACGCCGCGGCCATCGTGGTGGCGAATGGATTCGACATGATGGACGCGTCGACCATGCCACAGTACGGATTTGGCGTGTGCAAGGATGTCGTCACCTCACTCCAGCTCGAGAGAATACTTTCTGCTTCCGGGCCGACCAGCGGTCACCTGCAGAGACCATCCGACGGGAACGAGCCCAAGAAGCTCGGGTTCGTACAGTGTGTGGGGTCGAGAGACACCAGGACGCACAGCTACTGCAGCAGCGTGTGTTGCATGTACGCCACTAAGGAGGCGATACTTGCGCGCGAGCACGCGCCAGACGTGCAAATCACGATATTCTACATGGACATGAGGGCCACCGGGAAGGGTTTCCAGGAGTTCGTATCGAGGGCGAAGGACTCCTATGACGTCAGATATGTGAGGACTAGGCCCGCTATGATACAATCGGCAAACGGCGAGAGCGGAGTGCTCATGAGTTACGAGACGAGGGGGCTTGCGGGCGAGCCCGTGACTGAGGAGCTCGACCTCTTGGTTCTCTGTCCGGCCCTAGTACCGGCAAAGGACAACTACAGCCTCACAAAGATTCTTGGCACGGAGCTCGACGCCGATGGCTTCTTCGTCACCCCCAAGCTGGCGTACCCTACCGACACGACGGTGTACGGAGTGCTCGTCTGCGGATTCGCCAGCGGGCCCATCGACATACCCGATTCGGTCTCGCAGGCGTCCGCGGTGGCAGCGCGTGCGGCTGAGATCATTGAGGGAGGGAGAGCATGACCGTCAGAATCGGAGTCTTCATCTGCCATTGCGGCCACAATATCGCATCCACGGTGGATGTCGAGGACGTGGTCGAGTACGCGAAGGGACTGCCGGGCGTGGTCTACTCCGGTCGCAACCTTTACTCGTGCTCCCAGGAGGGGCTGACCTCGATCAAGGAGAGCATCAAGAATAACGAGCTGGACAGGGTCGTGGTGGCAGCGTGCACGCCCAGGACGCACGAGCCAGTGTTCAGAAGGGCCTGCGAACAGGTAGGCATCAACAAGTACCTTTTCGAGTTCGTCAACATCAGAGAGCACTGCTCCTGGATCCATACCAAGGAGAAGGAAGAGGCCACGAAGAAGGCGAAGAAGCTGGTGGCAATGGGGGTGGCGAAGGTCGCTCTGCTGGAACCCCAAGAAGAGGGTGAGTCGGATGTCGTCCCGAAGGCAGTGGTCATAGGCGCAGGCCTGTCCGGCCTATCGGCTGCGGCTGCTCTCCTGAACCAAGGCATCGAGACCCACATCGTGGAGAAGGAGGCAACGGTGGGAGGCATCCTCAGAGACATCGCAGTAATAGGCCCTGACGATGTAGACGCCCAGGAACTCATCAGGAGCCTGACCGAGACCGTCGAGAAATCCCCCAAGGCGCATCTCCATCTATCCTCCAAAGTCACGGAGCTGAAGGGATTCATAGGTAACTTCGAGCTGACCATCGAGGGTGGAGGGAAGGAAGAGACCGTCCAGGCAGGAGCTGTGATCGTAGCCACGGGCGGGGTAGAGCACCGACCCGAAGGGGAATACGGCTTCGGCGAGCTGAAGGGAGTCATCACGCAGCTCGAGCTCGAGAAGATACTCGGCTCCGGCGAGCTCGGAGCGCGTAGGATTGTCATAATCAACTGCGTCGGAAGCCGTCAGCCGGGCAGAGAGTACTGCTCGCGGGTTTGCTGCAACGCATCGCTCAAGAACGCTGTCCGGGTCTTGGACACCGATCCCGACGCGTCGGTCACTATCGTACACAGAGACATCATGAGTTGCGGAACGGTCGCCGAGGAGCTGTACAGAGAAGCCTCGGACAGAGGAGTGAGGTTCGTCAGGTACGGCCTCGACCAGCGGCCCGAGGTCAGTTCTGAGGGCGAACAACTCGTCGTCGAGGTATTCGACGAGACACTCGACGAGAAGATAGACCTCGAGTCCGACCTGGTCGTCCTCGCCACGCCAATCGTTTCCCCCGGAGATTCCTCCGAGACGAGCAAGCTTCTGAAGGTGCCCCGTGACAAGCACGGTTTCTTCCTTGAGGCACACGTGAAGCTCAGACCGGTCGAGTTCGCGACCGATGGCGTGTTCGTGTGCGGATCGGCGAGATGGCCAGTCAGCGCCAGAGAGTGCATATGGCAAGGTCAGGCCGCAGCTGCCAAAGCCTCGATCCCCATCAGCGAGGGCAAGGTAGTCATAGAGGCGATCACCGCCGTGGTGGATCCCGAGAAATGCGCGGCTTGCGGCAATTGTGTCATCTCATGCCCGTACGATGCGATTGAGATCGTCGACACCGAATCTGGGAGGGCCGCGAGAGTCAGCGAAGCGCAATGCAAGGGCTGCGGTACATGCGTGGCGGCGTGCCACAACGACGCGATACAACAGAAAGGGTTCTCGAGCAGACAGCTAGGGGCCATGATAGACGCCCTCATCCGGGCGACAGCGGAGGTGTCACGATGACCGAATTCAAGCCGGATATACTCGCGTTCTGCTGCAACTGGTGTTCATACGCAGGTGCGGACCTCGCGGGAGTCAACAGGCTTCAGATGCCCACGAATGTCAATGTAGTAAGGGTGATGTGCAGCGCGAGTGTCAAGCCCGAATACGTCATCAAAGCGCTCTCTCAGGGGATAGACGGTGTCCTCGTCCTCGGCTGTCACATCGGTGACTGCCATTACATGACAGGGAATCACCGAACAGCCAAGAGGATCCCGCTGACCGCCAAGGTATTGGAGAAGGTCGGCATAGATTCAAGGCGCGTGAAGCTGGACTGGGTGAGTGCAGCCGAGGGTGACAAATTCCAGCAGGTGATCACTGAGTTCGTAGAGGAGATCAAAGGGCTCGGCCCGAATCCGCTTAGGGAGGTGAGATTCTGAGCGCTGAATCCGACAATATCATGCGCATAGCCTTCGAGGAGATGAAGGCGGACCGACTCCTAACCGCAAGGACCGAACACGGCAACGTCGCGCCCGTCCTGCTTGCTAGAGGGGATGAACCAGGAGAGCTGAGGACCGATGTGCCGTATCAAATGGCGAACATCCTCTTGCGCGTCGTACCTTACCTCGGAAGCGATAAGATCGCGGTGGTGGCAAGAAGATGCGACGAGAAGGCGATCGCCGAGATGTCGAAGAGAGGGCTGCTCGACTCTGGGAAGATCTCGCTGATCGGGCTCGCATGCGACGCTGAACAGGTCAGTGAGTGCAGGTGTTCAGATCCGTGTCCTAGCAAGGTCCATATCGGCGAGTGCGTCAAGGCCTCGCCTACGGACAAGGTGGTCGAGGACCTTCTCGCGAAGTCGATATCCGAACGGCTTGAGTTCTGGACAGCTCAGTTCCGGAAGTGCAACAAGTGCTTCGGCTGCACCTCGAACTGTCCGGTCTGCTTCTGTGACGAGTGTCTACTCGAGGAGAAGACATTCACACCTGAGAAGGGCATCCCTCCGGGTTTCGCGTTTCACCTGATACGGTCGATCCATCTGGCCGACAAGTGCGTCGAGTGCGGGGAATGCGAGAGAGCGTGTCCTGCGGACATCCCTCTCCTGGCGCTGAGAAAGATGGTGAACCGCGACGTCAAGGAGTTGTTCGGGTTTGTCTCCGGGGACGGCGAGACGACCAGTCCCCTCCTTACGACGCTCGACGGAGATTCAATGGAGGGTGACAACGATGTCTGTTAAGCATGTGCTGACGACGTGTCCGTACTGCGGCACTGGATGCAACCTGTTCCTCACCGTAGCGGACGGCAGGGCGGTGGGAGTCATACCCTGCAAGACGGACGAGACGAGCCAGGGACAATTGTGCATAAAGGGCTACAACGCACACGCCTTCGTCCACCACCCGGACAGGCTCACACACCCGCTCATAAGAAAGGGGGAGCAGCTGACGCAGGCGGGCTGGGACGAGGCGCTTCAGAAGACCGTTGACGAGATTAAGCGGCTGGTCGCCGAGCACGGGCCAGACTCGATCATGGTGCTGGCCTCCGCGAAGTGCACGAACGAGGAGAACTACATATTCCAGAAGCTCGCGAGGGCCGCAATCGGGACCAACAACATCGACCACTGCGCAAGGCTCTGTCACGCGTCGACCGTCGCTGGACTACTCCAATCGTTCGGGAGCGGCGCGATGACCAACACGATACCGGAGTTCGAGGATGCGGACTGTCTGCTCGTCACGGGATCGAACACACTGGAGGCGCACCCGCTCATAGGGGCGAGGATGCTCAAGGCGATGGAGAAGGGGGCGAAAGTCATAGTGGTCGATCCGCGCGACACGCCCCTCTCAAGGATCGCGACGATCAGCATGCGCCAGAAACCAGGAACCGATGTAGCCTGGATAAACGGCATGATCAACGTGATCATCTCAGAAGATCTATACGACCACGATTTCGTCGCGGAGAGGACCTCCGGCTTCGAGGAGCTGCGGGAGCTCGTGAAATCCTACACGCCCGAGAGAGTCGAGGAGATCTCGGGCGTACCAAAGCAGCATCTCGTCGATGCTGCTAGGATATATGCAACAGCGGACAAGGCGATGATCGCATACGCGATGGGGATCACCCAGCACAGCAACGGCACGAACCTGGTCCGCACCCTGGCGAACCTCGCGATGGTGACGGGCAACGTAGGCAAGGAGTCCACCGGTGTGAACCCGCTGAGAGGGCAGTGCAACGTCCAAGGCGCTTGCGACGCCGGCGCTCTCCCGAACCTGTATCCGGGCTACCAAGGCGTTGAGGATGCCGAGGTGAGGGCCAAGTTCGAGAAAGCCTGGAACGGAGAGCTGCAGGCACACAAGGGCATGACGCTCACGTGCGCGTTCAACCAGGCGTTCACGGGAGAGGTCAAGGGGATGGTCATATTCGGGGAGAACCCCATGATGTCCGACCCAGACATCGGCCATATCGAGGCGGCCATCCAGAAGCTAGAGTTCCTCGCCGTCATCGACATATTCCCGACAGAGACCGCGAAGCTGGCAGATGTCGTCCTACCTGCGGCATGTTACGCGGAGAAGGACGGCACGTTCACATCCACGGACCGCGCTATACGCGTCGTCAGGAAGGCTGTCGACCCTCCGGGTGAGGCGAGACCGGACTGGCGGATCGCGTGCGAGCTTGGTCGCATGCTCGGAAATGACGGTTTCGAGTTCGATTCGCCCGCGGACATAATGAACGAGCTGGCAGCGGTCGCACCCATCTACGGAGGTATCGATTATGAGAGGATCGACCGGGAGAACGTCAGATGGCCGTGTCCGTCAAAGGATCATCCAGGCACGAAGGTGCTTCACGCAGGCTCGTTCAAGATAGGCAAAGGAGTATTCGCCATAGTCGAGCACACGCCCCCGATGGAGGAGACTGACGAAGATTTCCCGTTCATTCTCACCACGGGGAGGAACCTGTTCCATTTCCATACGGGCTCGATGACCAGAAGGTCGGTCAAGCTGCAGCGGGAATCGCCTGAACCCTACGTGGAGATCTGCTCGGAGGACGCCCGCCAGTTGGACGTCTTGGAGGGGCAGAGCGTCAGGGTGTCCTCCAGGAGGGGGTCGATAACGCTCGCTGCCAGGGTCACCGATTGGATAAGGCCCGGGACGATCTTCATCCCGTTCCACTACGCAGAAGCCGCGGCCAACAGGCTGACGAACAACGCGCTCGATCCTATCGCGCAGATACCGGAGTTCAAGGTCTGCGCTGCAAGCGTCGAGAAGGCCTAGGCAGGGGAAGAGCCGACCGAGTTGACTTGAGACGCACCTAGAGTCAGCGTGCGTGCCGCGTCTGGATCAGTCCTTCGTTGGCGACCGGATCAGGACCGCCATGAAGAACGCGACTAACGAGGCGACGCCCGTGGCAACGAAGACCCAAACGAAACCGTTCTCAGCAGAGGCCATTATTCCCGGAATAAGCCCTCCGACGACGCCGGCCGCCCCGTAACCGGTGAAGACCAGGCCGTAGTTGATACCCACGTTCTTCGTGCCGAAGTACTCGGCCGTGGTGGAGGGGAACAGGGCAAAGTTGCCGCCGAACGTGAACCCTACCCCGGAGGCTAGAGCCGTCAGGCCAGCGAACTGCACCATTTCGCCTGAAGGACGAACGATGAAGAATCCGGCCGCAGCGAACAAGATAAATGTCTGCAAGAGGAACATTATCTTCATCGTGTTGGCACGGCCCAGTATGTCGGAGACCTTGCCCCAGCATATCCTTCCCGCGCCGTTGAACACCGCGATGACGCCTGCGATCGTCTGAAACTGCGCAACCACCAGCAAGGTGCCCGTGGAGTCCAGGTACTGGGCGAGGTTCTTCACGTTGGCGATCATCATGAGACCGGCCGTCGCCGAGAGGAGAAACATCGAGGATAGCATCACGAACTGCTTCGTCCTGATCATGTCGCGCCACTCGAACTCCCCGTTGGCCTTCCCACCGTTCGTCTTCGGGACATACCCCTTAGGTAGCCAGCCCTCGGGAGGGTTTCTCAGCAGCTGCGCACCCCCGACGACCATCAGCAGGAATATCAGTCCGAGGTAGAGGAACGCGTTGCTAAGGCCGTCGGACGAGGCCTCGATGATCCACTTTCCGGCCTGTGTGAAGACGAACGCTCCAGCGCCGAACCCCGCGACGGCGATCCCGGCGACCAGGCCTCTCTTGTCAGGGAACCACTTGACGACCGCAGCCAAGGGGCATACGTATCCCAGGCCGAGACCTATCCCTCCGATGACGCCGTAGGACAGGTACATCATCGCGATGTCCTCGGTGGAAAAAGCTGCAACCACATAGCTGGCTCCGTAGACCAGCCCGCCGACCGTCGCAATCGTCCTGGGACCCTTTTTGTCCTGTAGCCTACCAGCGACAATCATCGTCACCGCGAAGACCGCGATGGCGGCTGAGAAGATCCCCAATATCTGGAAAGACTTCAAATCGTATCCGAGCGTTTCGGAGTGTGGAGATGTTAATATCTAGAACGCGTAGACCGAACCGAGCGCAAGATGTATCAAGAGCGC